>JABLXG010000004.1:0-300000 GCA_013178165.1 Anaerolineae bacterium | reverse complement strand
AGTATCTGGATGTCAATAACGAATTGCAGTATTGCTGGACAACCAGCTGGGGCGTCAGCACGCGCATGATCGGCGCAATCGTCATGGTCCATGGCGACGACAAGGGCCTGCGGCTGCCACCGCGCATGGCCCCTATCCAGGTCGTGATCGTGCCGATCTACCGCCAGGAAGCTGAGATTGCCCCGGTGATGGAGACCGTCTGGCGACTCAAAGCCGACCTCAAGGATGCGGGCATCCGTGTCCATGTGGACGACCGCGACGACCAGACCCCTGGCTTCAAATTCAACGACTGGGAGATGCGCGGCGTCCCCGTCCGGCTGGAAGTTGGCCCCCGTGACGTGCAACAGCAAACCGTCGCCCTGGCCCGGCGCGATGTGCCCGGCAAAGCGGGCAAGCAGTTTGTCCCACAGGCTGGACTGGTGGAAAGTGTCCGGGCGCTGCTGGAAGATATCCAGGCTAACATGCTCCGCCAGGCGACCGAGTTCCGCGACTCCAACCTGTTCGAGGTTGCGGGGGATTACGGGCGTTTCGGCGAGATCGTGGAAAGCGGCGGCTGGGCGCTCACCTGGTTCTGCGGCGACAGGGCTTGCGAGGAAAAGATCAAAGAAGATCATCAACTTGTCTCGCGCTGCTTCCCGCTGGATCAGCCCCACCCCGGCGAGCACGGCCCCTGCATCATCTGCGGCCAGCAGGCCACGGCTATGGCCTACTTTGCCCGCGCTTATTAGCTCACAGAGCGCCCGGCTGGTCACACTGCTGCCGGGCGCTCTTCTCGATGTTGCCCCTTGCCGGGTTGCTGGCTTCCCTCCTCCTCATCTGCTCCGGCGTCTCAGCGGTTCATCCTCCCCGGAGGTACGGAGATGGGCGCCTGCAGGCGTGTCACCGCGCCAAACCTCAGCCTTGCTGTAGGGCAGCGGATTTGTTAGAATCATTTTAAGTGGGTTTGAGTGACAAAGAGACTTTAGGTGACCTGCTGACTGGAGTGGCCTGACGAGGCGACCTTTTGCGTCCTTCGTTCAGGGGTGACGGTGACGACCGGCACCGTCGCCACAATGAGAGTGGCTCTGGTCGAACTGCCTGACCCGGCGTCCTCACACTGGGTTGATCTGCGTCGGTTGAAAGCGCGGCAGTGGCAGTATCGACTATATCTCCCTGCGCCCGGAACTGGAGTCCCTATTCACACCCCACTCATTCTGTGCGGGGTTTATTTTTCGAATAACAGGTTGTGGCATGGGTTCCTACTTATTTGTTGATGTTGATACGCTCCTCACACGATTGCGCCAGCGCGGGCCGGCAGTTGACCTGTATGAGCTGGGTGTGACGCTACGCAATGGTGCGGCCCTGGCCGCGGGGCTGGCCAGCGTCAACGAACTGACCGCTGTCGCCATCGCCGACTGGGAACTGCAGGATGGCGTTCACACCGGTGCGGTTAGCCCGCGGCAGGCCTTTCGAGCCTCCGGCTACCAGCTTGCCACCCTCACCAGCCGAGCCAACCTGAATACCCTGTTGCTGGAGACGTACCTGCGTCAAGACCCGGCCATCAATGAGCTGATCATCGTCACCCACGATCCGGCGGTGATTGACCTGCTCGATGCGCTGCAACTCACCCCCGGCGCACGCATCCGGCTGTGGGGGGACCTGGGCGCGCTCAGAACCGACAAGCCCAATGTGATTGTCCAGCCGCTGGAAACGATCCTCGGCGTATCTGGCACGCAGGTGGCGCTGTACATCGACTTCGAAAATATTGCCATCAGCCTGGATAAACAGGGGCTGACGGTCAACCTGGAACACCTGATCTCGCGCTTTGTCAGCCAGGCGCGCGCCCACGGCCAGGTAGTCAAGATGGCCGCCTATGCCCCCTGGGGCCAGCGCGGTAGCCTGCCGCCGCTGGTCGACAACCTGGGGCGGGAGATCACCGACGAAGCACCCAGCCGTCTGGCCATGAGTAACATCGATCCAGTCTTTAACCTGCCCGGCAAGAACAGCGCCGATATGCGCATCGCCCGCGATTTGCTGGGCGACTTGATGCACCCGGAAAGCCCAGATGTGTTTATCCTGGCCAGTGGCGATCGCGACTTCAACGAGATCATCAACACCCTGCGCGCCCACAATAAGCAGGTGATCGTGTGGGGGGTGCGCGGCAGCATCAGCCGCCAGGTGGAAAGCAACCCCGGCGTGCTCGTGGAGTACATCGAAGACTTCACCCAGATGCAACCGCATGAGGCGCTGGGCCGCCTGTATGGCGCTACTGGCCCCGGCCCGCAGGAATTCGCCGCCACAGCGGTCGAGGTGCGCCCATCGCAGTGGGTCAGCATCATCCTGCAGTATGACAACATGGAGGGCCACGAATACGCTGTCCATCGCCAGGATCTGGTTGCCCAGCTGGTCAACGTGAATGCGGTGGTCAACGAGAGCCGGGCGGAAAACCTGATCACTCAGGCGATGGCGATGGGCCTGTTGCGTGCCCGCGCGGAAGACCCCGACTTCCTGCAACTGAATCACACCCACCCACTGGTGGAACAGACGCGGCTGGTCCGTGACCGGATCGTCGCCCGTGTGGCAAATACGCTGGATGTGCGCGGCTGGGAGTACGTCAATTACGGCTTCCTGCTCAAGGGCATCGCCATGGACCGCGAACTGGACCGCCCTGGCCTCAACCTCAACGACCAGTGGCGCTCCGAATGGGTGGATTGCCTGGTGCGGGAAGGCATCCTGCACCGCGAACTGGTCCCTCACCGCCATAACCCGGACGATCTCGTGCCGGTGATCAAGCTCTCCGAGGCCACCCTGCGCCGCCTGGAGCATGTCGATTCCACCACAGAAGAGCACAGCTTTCTCTTCAGCAAGGTGGATGAGACGCAGTTGCAGGCGATGATCAAGCGGATTGTGGTCAGCGTGGAGCAGTTCACCAGCTTCCGCGGCTTTCTCTGGTGCCCGCTGGGCAGCCTGCATCGCCGTCTGCGCATCCACGACCCCGGCACGGTCTTTCAGCAGGCCATCGAGCGCCTGCTGGAACAGGACGCTGTGCGCGTCCAGGAATACGAGAACCCGCAGAGCGAGTTCCGCACCAAGGGCATCTCGCTGGTGGAATCGTCGCCGCTGGTGGCGGAAATCCTGGCGGAGCGCGATCGGTTCGTCCGGGCGCTGCTGGCCCTTTATGACCGCCATGAGGCGATCTCAGAAGTAACCGTCCGGACAGAAACCGGTCTGCCCTATGACCAGCTGCAGCTCTGGCTATCGATTATGCAGGATGAAAACGTGCTGAATGAGGTACCGGGACGGGTGGGCCAGTACAGCCTGTTTCGCACCCACCACACGGTCACCTCGGTGGCCAATATGAGGACATAGCCGGGCGGCAAGCGTTCTGCTGCCTGCTTCGTGTTGATCCGCTGCGATGGTGGAGCCAGTTGGACTGGCGCAGGTCGCAAACAGTGACGGCAAGGACACAGGAACGTATGACCTCGACAGGACCTGTACGCCATGAAGTATTGACCTGGGCAGACGTGGACAAACTGGTCGATGTCCTTGTGCCGCAGATTCAAAGCGTCGCTCACTTTGACGCAATGATCATGGTTACCCGGGGCGGGATCATCCCCGGCGGCCTGCTGGCCGAAGCACTGGACATCCGCGACGTACTGACAGCCGCTGTGTACTTCCCGGAAGAGACCGATTCCACCAAGCTGCTGGCGCTCCCCAAGTTCCTGCAGTTCCCCAGCGACGTACTGCTGGCTGACCGGCGCGTCCTCATCGTGGATGATGTCTGGGGCAGCGGGCGTACCAGCACCGCTGTGCGGGGCCGTGTGGAAGCCGCCGGCGGCGAGGCGGCAACCTGTGTCTTTCATTTCAACCCCTACCGGTCGCTCTTTACACGGGTTGAGCCGGATTTCTACGGCGCGGTCACCGACGCCTTCATCGTTTACCCCTGGGAAATGGCGCGGGGGTTGCACAACATCGAACTGGGAGGGCGTTAGGACCGTCTGTGCGGGTGTTTGCCGGTGTGGCAGGCAGACATAACGCCTCCAGCGAGCAGGAAGCGCTGCCAATTTTGTAATCATCTATCTTGCTTATTACACCGCGCCGGGATATACTACAGGTGGCAGGAGCTACCACAAAGGCCGGTGTAAGCTTGCGTCGCCATTCTATATTAAGCCTGTTAGTCCAAATGCCCGTGAGAGGCTACCAGAACGAGGAATACTGACGGCACAGGCAGGCGTCGCCGCTGGCTCCAGCGCCGCCCGTCTGTCAGCGACACAGCAAGCATGGGAGTGTGGTGGTGAATACTGGCAGGGCCGCCTCCTGGCTCAGATGGAAACGGCTCATTAGGCCAGGTGGGTTATTCTGGGCGTCTCCACTCTACGTCAAAGGCAGGTTAAATCGTTCGTATGGATAATAAAAAGGCTCATGTAGACCCGAATTCGTCGGAAAGCGATTTTGAAAAGTTACTGGAATCCTCGCCCGATTTCGCGCCGCTAGAACGCGGGCAGATCCGGGTTGGCACCATCCAGCAAATCCGTAACAACGAGATCATTGTCGATCTGGGCGTCAAGCAGGACGGCCTTGTGCCGGCCCAGGACCTTGAGCGCCTGGAGCCTGAACTCCGCGCTGAATTGCGTGTCGGCCAGGAAGTCCCGGTCTACATCATGAATCCCGACGCCGATGGCAATGTCATCGTCTCCATCAACATGGGCCTGCAGAAGCATGACTGGGATGAGGCGCAGGCGCTGCTGGAATCGCAGGAAGTGGTCGATGTTACCGTCTCCGGCCATAACCGCGGCGGTGTACTGGTGCGCTGGCACCGGCTGGAGGGGTTTATCCCCACCTCCCACATGGTGTCCGTCAGTCCCGGCCTGTCCGGCAACGACCGGCGCGAGACGCTCCAGGACCTGATCGGCAAGACCCTGCACGTCAAAGTAATCGAAGTGGAGCCGAACCGCCGCCGCCTGATCTTCTCGGAGCGTGAAGCGCAGAAGGAATGGCGTCTGCAGCAGAAGGCCCGCCTGCTCTCCGAACTGACCGAGGGCCAGATCGTCCGTGGCACAGTCACCGGGCTGCGGGACTTCGGCGCGTTTGTGAACCTGGGCGGGGCCGATGGGCTAATCCACGTCAGCGAGCTGGCCTGGCACCGCGTTGACCATCCTCGCGATGTCCTGCGCATTGGCGAGGAAATCGACGTCTACATCCTCAGCCTGGATCGCAGCAACAATCGCATCGCCCTCAGCCGCAAACGCCTGCTGCCGGATCCCTGGGTCTCCGTCATGGAAACCTACCATGAAGGCCAGCAGGTGGAAGGCACGGTCACCAATGTGGTGGACTTCGGGGCGTTCATCGCCCTGGATGATGGCCTAGAAGGGCTGCTGCACCTTTCCGAGATGGGCGATGGCACGCTCAAGGAACCGTACTCCTACGTCAAAAAGGGCGACCGCCTGACCCTGTGCATCAGCCATCTGGAGCCAGAACGCCGTCGGGTGGGTTTCACCCAGCGCTGGGGCGTGGGTGCGGATGAGGCGGAAGCCCCCCTCCCCGCCGCCGAGTCCCCAGCGCCGCAGGACGAGCCAGAAAAGCCAGCTATCCTGCCAGAGAATGAGGAAGACGAGCCAGACCTTTCTGAATTTGACGCTGCCTGATCCCAACAGGCTATTCCCTCGCGACAGGCGCCCCGGCCCACAGGTCGGGGCGTTTGCCTGCCTGGCAGGCTCCCCGGCTGGACTCCTTGTTGAAAATACCTTATTCAAGGTTGACAAACTGAAATCCAAACGGTTATACTCTGGACGATCTGAGCGCGGGACGGAACGCAATCCAGATGCAGTTTGGCCTGGCCGGACATCCTACCTGGTTTTCCAGCCCTGCATAACCGACTGGCGCGCTGCCTCTCCGCACTCGGCGTTCGCTTCAACGCCGGGTATTTGTTTTGTCTCGCCTGAAGATCAACAAAAATCTACCCTCGGGGGAATAACAAACAGCTATGAATGATGTAACAACCTGGGACGCTCAGGACAGCGTCGACTTCGCTACACTGCTGGAAGCTTCGTTCGACCTCGAACAGCCGGAACGGGGAGACATCCTGACCGGCACCGTCCTGGCCATGGACAACCAGGGCCTGATTGTCGATGTCGGGCTAAAGCGCGACGCCGTCGTGCCCCGCAGCGATCTGGAGCGGCTGGGCGACGACTTCCATTGCGCTGTGGGCGACGAAATCCCGGTCATGGTCGTTCGCCCGGAGGACGGCGAAGGTAACCTGGTGGTTTCCGTCGCACAGGCCCGCCAGATCGAAGACTGGACCAAGGCAGAAGAAGCCCTGGCCAATGAGACGATCTTCGAAGGTATTATCACTGAAGCCAACCGCGGTGGTCTGATCGTGCCATTCGGCAATCTACGCGGTTTCGTGCCCGCCAGCCATGTCATGGACCTGCCGCGTGGCCTGGACGAAAACGAGCGCAAGAATCACATGGCCGACCTGATCGGCCGCAAGATTTCCGTCAAGGTGATTGAGGTCAACCGCAAGCGCCGCCGCCTGGTCTTGAGCCAGCGTGAAGCGCAGAGTGGCCGCCGTGCCCAGCGCAAGGAAGCCCTCCTGGAAGAACTCAAGGAAGGCGAAGTGCGTAAGGGTATCGTCAGCGGCCTGCGCGACTTCGGCGCATTCGTCGATCTTGGCGGGGCTGACGGTCTGATCCACATCTCCGAACTGGCCTGGCACCGCGTGCGCCATCCGCGAGAACTGCTGAACGTCGGCGACGAGGTCGAGGTATATGTGCTCCGCCTGGACGCCGAAGGCAAGCGGATTGGCCTGAGCCTCAAGCGCCTGCAGCCCAACCCCTGGGCGCTGGTTGACGAGATGTACCATGTCGGTCAGCTGGTCGAAGGCGAGGTCTCCCGTGTTACCCAGTTCGGTGCGTTTGTTAGCCTGGAACCGGGTATTGAGGCGCTGCTGCACACCAGCCAGATGGCCGATCCCGCCCCGGCGGATCCGACTGAGCTGGTGCGGGAAGGCGACAAGCTGCTCATGCGCGTCATCAGCATTGAAAGCCATCGCCAGCGCCTGGGCCTGAGCCTCAAGGAAGTCACCGAGGAAGAAAAGGCCGAATGGCGCGCCCAGCGCGAAGCCCAGGGTGGCAACGGCGAAATTGCTGAAAGCGCCGCCAACGAGACAACTGAAGCGGTTGAAGAAGCTGAAACCGCCGAGGCTTAAAGCGGTCTGTAAACTGACTCTGGCATGGTAATTACCTGTACGGTATAATCCATGCTAACACATCACAGGTTACGTCAGATCGAAGACTAAGGGAGGTTGGTTGGTTTGCCTTCAGTAACGCTGCGCCCTAACGAATCACAGGAACAACTGCTGAAGCGATTCCGCAAGAGCGTCGCCAAGAGCGGTGTGTTGAGCACCGTCCGCCGCAAGCGGTGGCACGTCTCCAAGAGTGAACTGCGCCGTATCCAGAAGAAAAAGGCGATCCGCCGCTCGCGCCGCCGTCAACGGAAGGCCCTGGGCAAAGTGGGCCATGGGTAGACTGGCGTCCATAGTGACCTATGCCTAAGAGCGAAGAGAAGATCGAGGTCGAGGGCCGCGTGGTTGAAGCCCTGCCCAATACCCAGTTCACCGTCGAGCTGGACAACGGGCACCAGGTGCTGGCCTATCTTTCCGGCAAGATGCGCAAGTACTATATCCGCATCTTGCTCGGCGACCGGGTGCGCCTGGAACTCAGTCCCTACGACCCCACGCGTGGACGGATCGTCTACCGCTACAAGAAACAGCGTCCTGGCTCCCGGTCGGACGAAGAAGAAGATTAAGCCGGTCGGGCATCGTTCACTGCTGTCCACAGGCCCGCATAACATCAGCATGCGGGCCTGTTTGATCTGGAACTGGTTGGACGGCGCGCCGGACTTCCACCCGGATCAGGGCGTGTACACCCGGAAGGTGTAGCGCAGCGTGTCGCCATCGTAACCATCGATACGCAACGCGCCACGGTATCCTTCCGGTACAGTGATCAGCCCGACCACCGCCCCGGTCGGCAGACTGGAACGGGGCACACTCCCTCCAGCTACACCCAGCAAAAGGTCGTAATACAACCCGCCCCAGGACACGCCCGGCAGCAGTGTCACCTGCGCCCCATTCAGGGCGCTGAGCGTCGCCCCGTCCCAGCGCAGGATGCTCGTCCCGCTCCCCATCATGTCATGTTCCTGTCCCGGCGCGAGCATCGCCGTGCCAGCCCGCAGCACAGCGCGATCCAGCGTATAGGTCACCGGGTAGAGGTTGTTGGCTTCGCCCGCTGGCCCCTCGTTGACCAGGTTGTTGAGGTCGGTGACCAGCTGCACGGTATATGTCCCGGAACCGTTGACCGTCGGCGTCAGGAAGACTTCGATCGATTGGCCAGGCGCCAGCGGCAGGATCGGCGCCGAGGTATACACCTCACCGGGCTGGAAGGATGCCGCCAGCGCCGTTTCCACAGAATTCACCACCCCCTGGTTGCGGATGACCGCCCTGACCAGGAATTGCTGCCCGGAGATAGGCCGCACCGGCTCGATACTGGCCGAGATCACGATCAGGTCAGCCAGCGGAGCGGGGGATGGCGTGGGTGTGATGACCGGCGTGGGCGACGGCGGTGGCACGATGATCGGCAGCAGGTTGCGGTTGCCGCGCAGGTCCACCAGGTAGGCCGCCACCCAGCCCGTTGACCCCCGGAACGGCACCACCAGCCAGGTGAAATCGGCGTTTGCCCCAACCGGGAAGATCGTCTCCCCACCCTGAAGCTGGCCGACAACCTCATAATTCAAACCAGGGCCAGTCCGCACATTGAGGCGTTCGCTCTGCACAATCCCATACACGCCCTCCGGCGTGGCTGTGGGCGACGGCGTTGGCGAGAGAGTCGGTGTGGCCGGGACAGGCGTCTGCAGCGATACCACATCTTCGCCGGGGTTGGGGACAAGCTGGTTGTTGATCACCAGGCTGAGCACCTGTGGCACGGCGTAGGCATTCAGCTCGAACACCGCAGCGGCGTTGATCGTTTCACCGATGACAAAGCGCCCCGGCGTGAACGTGCCCTGCACTCCTACCCGGCTTTCCAGGCCCTGCAACCCCTGGCGCACCTGTTCAGGCACCGGGCCAGCTGCCTCGATGCCCGCTGCCAGCAGGTAAACAGCGTCATAGAAAGCGGCGCTCAAACCGTCCGGCACCGCGCCGAAGGTGGTCACATAGCGACGCAGAAAGCGATCGCTGGGCGCGGAGCGCACGCCTGGCGTCCAGTTAGTCACGCCGACCACGGAACCCAGCCGCGGCCCAAGCGCGCTGCGAATCGCTTCCTGAAAGGCAGGTTGGTCGGCGTCGCGGTAGAAGTAAGTCCCTTCCCAACCCGCACCGCGCAAGGCAACAAGCAGGTCGGCTGCTGCTTCCACCCCACCCCAGATCGCCACCACCTCCGGATTCAGGCTACGCAGGTCGGCCAGCAGGTTATCCAGCGCCTCCGGGTCGTTCCACTGCAGTGTTGAACGCGGCACAATGTTGCGGCTGCCCAGCGCCGCCGTGAACGTGGCAACGCTCTCAGCGGTGCCTTCCCCGGCCTGGATGATCACCACATTCTGGGCACGCAGCCGTTCCAGCAGAAAGGTCGCCGCCGCCTGCGCGTAGACCTGCTCCGGCGCCCGGGAGCGAAAGATGAAGTCGGCGGTGTCGGCGATGGTGATCGAATCGCCCGTTGCCGCTGTCAGCACAGGCCGGGCCAGCGCCCGCAGGTCGTTAAACACGGCCAGCGTCACCGCAGTGTCATCCGGCCCCAGAATGGCCAGCACGTCACGTTCGGCTAGCGCCTGCAAGCCGGAGCGCACCTCGTCTGCGGTAGTCACCGGCACCGAGAGCAACTCAAAAGCGTAGACCCGGCCATCCGGGCCAAGCAGCCCCCCTGCTCCATTGATCTCGGCGATGGCCATCTGCGCGCCGCGCCCGGCAGGGCTATCCGCCGAATCCAGCAGTCCCAGCCGCAGGATCGTTGGCCCCTGAGCCTCTACCAGCAGGCCCAGCGCCAGCATAGCTGCCATGACCACCCCCAGCCGCACCATCATCGACCGCATCATACCGCGCTCCTCCCGACCCTGAACCAGCGCCATACCATAGACAGGTTCGATGGTATACTTATATCATTGTAACACAGCCCGGTGACACGGATAGCTGGCCGCCGTCCACCCACCGGGCAACGTATTGCTAACGGAATCCTGATGACCGCCCACTCCTTGTCTGACTCCGAAATCGCCTCTGCACTGGAGCAACAGGCGCGCGCCTGGGCGCGGGAGCGACTCTCAGACGCACGCTTCGCCCATACGGCCGGCGTAGTCGAATCGGTGACCCGGTTGGCGGCACTGCACGGCCTGGCGGAGCAACTGCCCGCGCTGCGGCTGGCCGGCTGGATCCATGACGCCGCCAAAGAAAACGATGGTCATGACCTGCTGGCTGAGGCGCAGCGGCTGGGCTGCCGGATCCGGCCTGTTGAACGACAGAACCCGGCGCTGCTCCACGGGGCGATAGCCCTCCGGGAGGCCGAGGCAGCGCTGGGCTTTCACGATCCAGTGACGGCCAGCGCCGTGCTCTACCACACCACCGGCCACCCGGCAATGACCCGCGCTGACAAACTATTCTACCTGGCCGATCTGGTTGAGCCATCACGGACTGCCGGGTGGATCGTCCGGTTACGTCCGCTGGCCGAACGTGATCTGGATGAGGCGCTGCTTTTCGCCCTGGTGCACCAGCTCCGCCGGCTGCTCCGAAAGGGAGAAGCGATTGACCCGCGGGCAGTAGCGCTGTACAACCGTCTGCTGGCGGCTGGTGTACCGCCGCCCCAGCAGGCGGAGGAATAGCCGCCGCGCCAATGCCCCGTTCCCGGCGCTGTGTTATCATTAGCCCGGACACGCTCTGGTTCTGGCCCCTTATGGAGGACACCCGTGAAGCGGATTGGCATCCTCACCAGCGGCGGCGATTCCCCCGGCATGAACCCCTTCATCCGGGCCGCAGTGCGTCGCGGGCTGGGTTATGGCATGGAGGTCGTGGGCATCATCGCCGGTTATCAGGGTTTGTGCGACGGCAATGTGCGGGAGATGACCCTGCGCTCGGTCGGCGGCATCCTGGACCGTGCCGGGACGATTCTGGAGACCGCCCGCAGCGACGAATTTATGACCCGGGAAGGCCACCGCAAAGCCCTGCGCACGCTCAATGAACAGGGGATCGAAGGGCTGGTCGTGCTCGGCGGCGATGGTTCCATGCGCGGGGCCATGGCCCTCCACGAATCCGGCATCAGAGTAGTCGGCGCGCCCGGCACTATTGACAATGACCTGTACGGCACAGAGATCACCATCGGCGTGGATACAGCGCTCAATACCGTGATCGACTGTATCGACATGATCCGCGCCACCGCCTCCTCCCACCGGCGGGCCTTTCTGATCGAAGTGATGGGCCGTCACTGCGGCTATCTGGCGCTGATGGCTGGCATTGCCGCCGGCGCGGAGATGATCTGCATCCCCGAAAAGCCCTTCGAGCTGGAGGATGTCGCCACCGTCCTCGATCACGCCTACATCCGCGGCAAGGCGCACTGCATTGTAGTGGTGGCGGAAGGGGCGCAATATGACGTGCCAACCATCGAGAGGTACTTGCGGGAACGCCAGCAGGAACTGGGCTTTGACGTGCGCACCTCCATCCTGGGGTACATTCAGCGCGGCGGCAAACCTACCGCCTACGAGCGCATCCTGGCTACACGCCTGGGCGCCGCCGCGGTAGACTGCCTGGCCAGCGGCACGCACGGCGTGATGGTTGGCGTTTCCGGACACCAGATCATCACCACCCCGCTGGTGGAAGTGATCAGCCGCCGCCAGGAGCTTGACCTTTCGCTGCATGATCTGGCCCGCACGCTGGAGGATCCGCAGACCAGGTGAGTCAGCTGGCCTTTCTCGTTGGTCTTTGCCTGATCCCCGGCATTGGCGGTGTCACCCTGCGCAACCTGCTTGATCACTTCGGCGATGTCGAGGCCGTCTATGCCGCCAGCCCAGTGGCCCTGCGGAGCGTGCCGGGTATCGGGCCGCGTCTGGCTGCGGCGATCAAAGCCGTGGATGTGCGGCAGGTCGCTGCGGCGATGATTGCCTGGGAACAGGCAGGCTTCACCCTGTTGACCGGTTCGCACCCCCGCTATCCAGCGCTCCTGCATGACCTGCGCGACGCGCCGCCGCTGCTGTTCTGCCGGGGTGTTTTGCAGCCAACCGACGATCTGGCGGTCGGCATCGTAGGCACCCGCCAGCCATCTTCCGCTGCACGCGCCTATGCCGCGGCGCTGGCTGAAGGGCTGGCTGCTCGCGGCTGGACGATCGTCAGTGGCCTGGCCTGGGGGATCGATCTGGCGGCGCATACGGGCGCGTTACAGAGCGGCGGACGCACCATCGCCATTCTCGGTTCCGGTCTGAACCAGATTCCACCAGCCAAGCACGCGCTGGCAGCCCGCATCGCCGCCAGCGGCGCCCTGCTCAGCGAATGGCATCCAGATACACCGGCCAGCCCGCCAGCGCTGGTCGCCCGCAATCGTATCATTTCCGGGATGAGCCGGGCCGTGATCGTGGTAGAAGCGGGCGAAGAGAGTGGCAGCCTGTATACCGCCCGTTTTGCCTACAAACAGGGGCGTCCCATCCTGGCGGTAGACAACGGGAGCGCCGGCAACACGGCGCTGCTGGCAAATGGGGCAGCCCTGCTGGCGCCAGACGATACCAACTGGGATGCGCTCGACCGGCGGCTGAGGGCCTTGCCCCGCTGATCGCCCCTGTGCTACAGCCCGTTGTCGATCTCATCCCAGCTGCCCGTCGCATAGATCCACAGCCGGCCCTCGTCACAGCGCGGGCAGTCGATCCAGGCGGAGCCATCCTCAAAGTGCTCACCAGCGTCGCCGCCAAGATGGTCGTAGATCGCCAGGTCGCGGCTGCCGCACACAGTACAGAGGGCGATTTCCACGCCGTCCAGCGCCGCAGCGTCCTCTTCCAGTGCCTGGCGATGCAGGGAGAGCAGCCGTCGTGCCACCGGATCACCCTGCTCCACCCGCCCTTCCAGCACCGTGATTTCGCGCTGCGCGGCTTCCAGCACCTGCGGCAGATCGTAGGCAGGCGTTTCGATCAGCACAGAAACCACCTGACGGCAACTGTGGCAGATCGCCAGCACATAGCGAAAGTAGATGAACAGGCGGCTGCGGTTACTGCCACCGTAATGAAGTTCGCCTTCGATGTAATAGTTGCACACCGGGCAGGGCGCAACCTGAAGTAACTTTCCCACGAATCATCCTGACTGGTGAAGGCGCGCCTGCCTGCCCGGCGGGGCAGTAGATCACGCTTTTTTCACACGCTTGATCAGCTGGACGAACTCCTCGAATTCCTCGGCAAACAGGTGGATGGTCACCAGGCCAAGTTCAACATGGTAAACCAGTTCGCCATCCGGTTCCTCGGAGACCCACACCTGGTAATGCTCAGTCTCGGCAATCACTTCGGTGGGAATATCAGATGGATCGGTCATCGTACTCCTCCAGCGCGGTCACGCGCCCGTCTACGTCCGGATCATCGCGTGTTCGGTCAGGGAAAGCTCGCGGGCAAAGAGCAGCACCTGCTCATCCCAGCGTTGCTGGTAGCCGGCCGCCTTCAGCCGGGCCAGCAACACCGCGTCATCCAGGACCTTCCACGATACGCGCTCGAAGCCCTGCCACGCGGCCAGCCCGCGCAACGCCAGCGCCAGGGCCGCAAACTCGTCCGGTAGGGCGTCAGCATAGCCCACATACAGCCGTGTAGCTTCTTCCTCGCCGGTAGTGCCACGTGGCGTATTGAGGATCGCCAGCCCGGCCAGCCCCGGCATATCGCCGGACCGCGTCCAGCCGTAGACCTGTCCGGCGGCCAATCGCTCGCGCAGCCGGTCAGGAGTCAACGGTAGGAAGCGCCAGCTATCTTCCAGTGTGCGCTGCGCCGCCTCAAAGTACGGCAGCTTGATCAGCCGTGCCCAGGCCCGGTCGATATCGCTAGGCTCCAGGCGCACCAGCCGATCGATCGGGATGGCAGGATCGGCCTCGGCGCCATACGCAACAAAAGCTGCCACCTGCTGAAAAGCCGTTTCCGCGGCCATCCGGATGACTGCGTGATTGCCCGATGCCGTGCTGAAACGCAGCGTACCGGGAGCGTAGCGACGGCTGTAGTTGACCATATAGTGGTGCATGATCCGCCCCAGACCTATCCCCTGAAAGGCCGGATCCACCCGCAACCCTTCCAGCCACCACTGGTCGCCGCCCATGTGCGTCAGCTTGGCCACGGCGACCAGCCGCTCACCGATCACCCCGGCGCAGAACAGGCCGCTGACGTCCGCCAGCCAGGCATCCAGTACCATCGGCAGATAGTCTTCGCCATCCCAGATCTGGGCCGCGATAGCTTCAATAGCCGCCCGATCGGCGGCCGTCACCGGGCGGATGTGAAAATCGGCGCGGTTAAACTGAATTCCCGCTTTGTTCACCGCTGTCGTCACACAGGTTCCTCCTGCTGGCTGACCCGAACCTCGTCAATCACCTGCAATCCGGCAAGCGGGCCAGGCTCAGGCTGCATCAGCTTCAAATACAGGTAGCCCCCCAGCAAACGCAACGAGGCGACTACCGGCGCCGCCAGGATGACTCCCAGCGCCCCTGCCAGCGTCGCCCCGCCGATCACGGCCACAATCACGATGAACGGATGCAAATCCAGGCTGTTGCCCATGATACGCGGCACCAGTAAGATCGCTTCCAGGTTCTGCAGCCCCGTCCAAACCACGATCACCACCAGCATGAAGAACACCCCCTCCAGGCCGGGAATAGTCTGGCTGGGGAAGAACAGGCCGAACAACGCCGCCGGGATCAAGGCAAGCGCCGGGCCAAGATTGGGGATGAACTCCAGCACACCGCTCAACAGCCCCAGCACCACCGGATTGCGCAGGCCCAGAATCGTCGCCGCCGTAAAGACCACCACGCCCATCGTCAGGCAGAGCAACAACTGGCCGCGCAGGTACGCATTCCAGATCTCGCCCAGCCGGCGAAGCAGATACTGGACATCGCCACGGTATGGCGCCGGGACAATCCGCAGGATTTCTTCAGTAAAGCGCGGGCCATCGCGCATCAGATAGAAGACCATCGTCAACACGAAGATTGCGCTGATAATGCCGCTCAGCGCCGTGCCGACCGCTCCCAGCACAGGCGTCGCCAGCGGCCCCAGCAACGATCGCATAAATGTCGCCAGGTCGCGTTCCGCCAGGGTAAAAGCACGCTCAACATCGACCGAACCACCGAAGAATTCCTGCAAGTGGATAGTCTGGCCGCCAATGGTGATTGTCATGGCCAGCAGATCGTTCACCAGCCTCTCGATCTGGTCATACAACGCCGGCAACACATCCCCGAACTGGCGCAACTGCGCCCCGATGGCCGGGACGATGATCAGCAGCACAATGACAATAGCCAGGATAGCCGTCACAAACCCCAGCACCGTGCCGATCATGCGCCGCATCCTGCGGTTGCCAAACGGCAGCCAACGCTCAGCCAGGCCGACAATCGGGCTGAGCAGGTAGGCCAGCACCAGGGCAATGATGATCGGCGGCCACATATCCCCCAGTCGCCAGGCAAAAACGCCCACTACCAGCAGGGCGATAAGGGCGACTGTGCGCCTTGTACGCGGGGACCAGGCAGGCGAGGTGATGAACTGCGCGTCCATTCAGGCAACCTCTAAAACCGGCGACATTGAGCCGGAATCCGGCATACCCGATAATTGTACGCGATGGAAAGGGGGGTAGCAATCACCAAAGGAATTTCTGCCGGCCTTCTTATGAATACGTGCACTCCCGGTTAAACAGTTGAGTACGTCAAGCGCCACAGGAACCCGGCACGGTCCACAAGACAAACGATCCCGGCCGGGGCCAGGATCGCCTGTCTTGGGTGAGAAAGTTGTGGGCTAGCTGCGTCCGCCGCGCCGATCACGGTCGCTGCCGGGGCGTCGGCCACGGTCACCACCGCGGTCGCCGCTGGGCCGCCGCCCGCGATCACCGCCGCCGCTGCGCGCCCGTCCGCCTTTATCGCGGGCCTGCGCTTCTTCAGCGGTCCAGCCCTCCAGCACAGCCTGGCGGCTGAGACGAACCTTGCCGCCGGGATCGATGTCGGTCACCATGACCATGATCTCGTCGCCCAGCCGCACCTCATCTTCGATGCGCTCGACGCGATAATCGGCAATCTGGCTGATGTGTACCATGCCCTCGCGACCGGGCATGAATTCCACAAACGCCCCGTACGGCTCGATACGCACAACTTTGCCGGTGTAAATGCGACCGATCTCCGGCTCTTCAACCAGACCCAGGATCATCTCCAGCGCCATGTCAGCCGCCGGGCCGTCCGCCGCCGCAATGTACACCGTACCATCATTCTCGATGTCGATCTTGACGCCGGTTTTGTCCTGAATGCCACGTACGACTTTGCCGCCCGGCCCGATCACCGCGCCGATCTTCTCCGGGTCGATCTGGATGGTGGTGATGCGCGGCGCGTACGGGCTTAGCTCCGCACGCGGCGCCGGGATTTCCTGCAGCATGACATCCAGGATTTGTAGCCGGGCGTCACGCGCCTGGGCCAGCGCCCGCCGCATGACATCGGTCGGGATGCCCTTGATCTTGATGTCCATCTGCAGCGCGGTGATCCCCTTGGCCGTCCCGGCCACCTTGAAGTCCATGTCGCCCAGGTGATCTTCCATACCCTGAATGTCGGTCAGGACAGCGTAGCGCTGGCCGTCGGAGATCAGACCCATAGCAATCCCGGCTACCGGGCGCACCAGCGGCACACCGGCGTCCATCAGCGCCAGGGTACTGCCGCATACGCTGGCCATGCTGGTACTGCCATTGGAGCTCATCACCTCGCTGACCACGCGCAGCGTATACGGGAATTCGTCTTCCGGCGGGATCATGGGCCGCAGGGCCGCTTCCGCCAGCGCACCATGCCCGATTTCGCGGCGTTTGGGGCCGCGCAGGAACCAGGTTTCGCCGGTCGAGAACGGCGGGAAGTTGTAGTGATGCATGTAACGCTTGGTATCCTCAGGATTGAGGTTGTCCAGCTCCTGGGCGTCGCGGGGTGTTCCCAGAGTGGCCACGCTCAGCACCTGAGTCTGCCCACGCCGGAACAGGCCGGAACCATGCACGCGCGGGATCACGCCCGTTTCCACCGCCAGCGGGCGGATGGTTGTGTAATCGCGACCATCGGGACGGATACCATCTTCCAGAATGCGGCGACGCACCTCTTCTTTGAGCGCTTCCTGCAGAAAACCGCGGATGGCAACAAAATCCGGCGGGTTGCCTTCCGTAGCCTGCGCCTCATACTCAGCCAGGATGGTCTCCCGCAGGGCGTCGATGGCCGCATTGCGAGCGTCGCGGTCGAGTACCTCAGCCACGATACGCTTGATCTCCGGCATAGCGCGGGCAAAGACAGCCTCCCGCAGGGCCGTATCCACCGGCACCGGGGTGATCACAGCCTTGGGCTTACCCAGTTTGGCCGCCATCTCCCGCTGCACGGCGATGATGCCCTGGATGGCCTGATGCCCGAACTCCAGTGCACGGAGCATTGTCTCTTCGTCAACCTCGTTGGCTGAAGCCTCGACCATGTTGATCGAATCGGCGGTACCAGCCACGCGCAGGTCAAGCACGCTGTTTTCCATCTCGGAGATGGTGGCGTTGCCGACAAACTGGCCGTCAATCAAGCCAACGCGGCAGGCGCCTACCGGCCCGTCAAAGGGGATATCGGAGATCATCAGGGCCGCACTGGCGCCGATGATGCTCAGCATATCGGAGTGATTTTCCTGGTCGTGGCTGAGCGCAGTCACGATCACCTGGACCTCATTGAAGAGGTCTTTCGGGAAGAGCGGCCGCAGGGGCCGGTCAGTCACCCGCGAGATCAGGATGGCCGTCTCGCTGGGCCGACCCTCCCGGCGGAAGAAACTACCGGGAATACGCCCGGCGGCGTACATACGTTCCTCATAATCCACGCTTAGCGGGAAGAAATCGACGCCCTCGCGCGGCTCCTTGCTCATCGTCGCCGTCGCCAGCACCATGGTATCGCCCATGCGGACGGTCACGGCGCCGCCGGCCTGCTCCGCAAAGCGACCGGTTTCAATGATCACTTCCTTGGAGCCGACCATCGCGGAGAATCGATGAATTTCACCCATGTTTCCAATCATATGTTTTCCTCCATAGCAGCAAGTGCCCGGAGGTCAGGGACTGGACCATAAAGCCAACGCGCGTGCTGGGTTTGGCTTCATGCTCCAATTCCTGTCACCCCGGGCACTGCAGACCGATACAGGCGGTTAAGGCCCCGCCCTGGCCAAGATCACAAAGCATTCGCCAAGCGGCATAACAGGGGCAGTCAGGTGACCGCCCCGGATACGCTCTGCCGTTAGCGCCGCAGCCCCAGCCGCTGGATCAGCTCCTGGTAAGCCTCGGGATTGGTGCGGCTCAGATACTTGAGATGGCGGCGACGAAGACCCACCATCTTCAGCAGACCGCGCCGCGAATGTTCGTCGTGCGTGTGCACCTTCAGATGTTCCGTGAGCTGGCGGATCTGCTCCGTCAGCACAGCAATCTGCACCTGCGGCGAACCGGTGTCGGTCTCGTGCAGGGCAAATTCACGGATGATGGCTTCTTTTTCAGCTGGTGTTAGGCTCATTGCTGGTGTCGTCCCCTGTGTCTCTGTCACCAGGCCCACCGGACGCGGGCGGGCCGGTCCAGGTATGCGATTTGCACCCCGCGGTGCACCGTAAGCGATTATAACAGAATCACTCGCAGTTACAAGACCGGCTTGCCGACCCATCGGCTAACACCTAAGTTGACAGACAGAGGCCCAATCGCCGCTCCATTGCGGCAATGACCGGTTCCAGCCACACGCGCTCGAAGCGCTCTGCATACGGCGCGTATGTTTCCGGCTCCAGGGTCGCCAGACGGCGCAACCAGTAACTCAGGAAGTGCCACAGCAGCGCGTGATCCTGTAGCAAAGCGAAGCGTTCATCATCCCAGTCCGGGGCCACGCGCCGGGCCATCTCCTGGCGGTACAGGGCCACCAGCTCCTCCACCGGCAGGGGCGGCTGCAGAACCATGGCGACCGTCAGGCAAAAGTGCTGCAGGTCCAGGATGGCTGGGCCGATGGCCGCCCGCTGCCAGTCGAATACAATCTGGCGGCCCTCATCCGGCTGGGCAATATTGCCCGGCCAGTAGTCACCATGCAGCAGCGTCACCGGTTCCGCCTGCAGCGGCGCGGCGATCTCATCCGCCTGCTGTACCAGCGCACCGAACGCCTGGAAATGGCGCGGAGTGACCAGGGCTGGCAGGCGCTCCTCCCGGATGAGCGTCTGCACAGCTTCCGCCGCAGCCATGACCGTTGCCTGATAGTCAGCTTCCAGCGGACGCCCCAGCCAGGGGAAGATGGCCAGGTCTTCCCCCAGCCCCCAGAAGCGGTCGTGCATGGCCGCCAGATTGATGATCGCCTGGGCGTAGTCTTCGCGGGTCCACGCCTCCGGCCCACGCAGGCCGGTCAGCGCTTCCACGACAATCCATCCCCGCGCCGGATCGCCAGCTACCAGGCCAGGAACCAGCAGCGGCAGATGCGGGGCCAGCCGCTGATAGACGCCGTATTCGCGCCAGCCAACCGTAGAGAGCACCCGCCCGCCCTCGCTGACCGGCGCTTCCTTGAGCACCAGCGCCAGCCGCCGCTGCACGCCGTCGATCTCCACACCAACCGACAACCCCCGCACCGAGGTAAGTGTATCCGGAATGCCGCCAGGACGCAGATCGGGTAGCGCCAGCGGCTGGATGTCCAGCAGGCGCAGGCGCGGAGCAACCAGATAACGGCGCAGACCGGCCATCAGCGTCGGTCGGCTGAACGGCCAGTCCTGGCGGGAGGCGTGCTGGACGGAATCAGAAGCAGGCTGTGGGTCAACCACCGGTCAATCCCAGGAGCGATCGTAGTTGCGGGCAAGCTTGGCCAGAATGGCTTCCTGCAGATCGATCTCCGTCAGGCTGGCCAGCTGCAACAGGTACAGGGCGACATCGGCCAGTTCACCCGCCAGCGCCGCCCGGTCGCTGACCTGATCGTCCCACTGGAAATGCTCCAGCACCTCAGCGGCCTCGATCACCAGCGAGGTGGCGATATTGCGCGGCGACTGCGGGCGGCGCGATCCGGGGGCGTACCAGCCCTTGGCGGCCACAAAGGCATGCATGGCCTGCGTCAGTTCTGCCAGGGTCATCGGTGGACGGGCAGGATCAGATGGCATTCGGGTTACGCCCCCGCAGAGTCTGGGCCAGGGTACGGATGATGATCTTGATGTCCAGCCAGAGCGACCAGTTTTCCACATACCACAGATCGTACTTGGTGCGCTCTTCAACCGACGTATCGCCACGCAGACCATTGACCTGCGCCCAGCCGGTCATCCCCGCTTTCATGCGGTGGCGCTCCATGTAGCGTGGGATGTACTGGCGGAATTGCTGGACATACGCTTCCTGCTCCGGGCGCGGGCCGACCAGGCTCATTTGCCCCAGCAGGACGTTGATCAGTTGTGGCAGTTCATCTAGGTTGGACCGACGCAACACGCGCCCGATTGGCGTGACGCGCGGATCGTTTTCGACCGTCCAGCCCGGCCCGTCCTTCTCCGCGTCAGGGCGCATGGTGCGGTACTTGATGACCGGGAAGGTCTTGCCGTCCAGGCCCATCCGGTACTGGTGAAAGAATACCGGCCCCGGCGAAGTCCACTTGACGATCAGGCCGATGGCGATCATCAGCGGCGAGAGGAACACCAGCCCCAACGACGCGCCCAGGATGTCCAGCGCCCGCTTGAGGCTCAGGTTCCAACCGCGCAGGGCGACATCCCGCACGTTGAGCAGCGGCAGGCCACCCAGATCGTCCACCGACAGCCCGGCGGACATATAGGCAAAGACATCTGGGTACACCTTGACATCCACCTGGCCACGCTGGCACAGGGTCACCAGGCTGACCAGTTGACGCCGATCCAGTTCCGGCAGGGCAATGATGACCGTGTCGATCTCCAGTTCATCAATCAGCGCCGGCAGATCCTGGTAAGCACCCAGCGCCGGCAGGCCCAGCACATTGCCGCGCCCGCTTTCCGTCACCAGACCGGCCAGGTCAAAGCCCAGTTGCGGCGACCACTGAATCTTCTGGACGATATAGCGGGCCGCCTCGCCATCCCCGACAATCAGCACATCATCGCGGGCTATCCCCCGCGCTCGCAGGCGCAGCACAATCTGGTTGTGCAGCTCCCGACCCAGAATCATCAGCACGACGGTGAAGAACCATACGTATAGCAGGAGCGAGCGGGGGTAATCGGTCTCAAAGGGGCTATTCTTGAACAGCACCGTCTGGAAGGCCACTGACAGAAACACCGCCAGAGATACCGCGCCCAGAATGCGGTAGGCCACATCAAAGCGGCTGGCCGCACGCGGCTGATGGTACAGCCGGGAGAAATACGCCGCCACGATAACCGAGCCAACGTGCAGGATCATCGTCGGCAGGTAGAAGTCAAAAAGCCCCGGCGGATCCGGCGGTAGCGGCGAAAGCGGCACTACCTCGCGGGCATAGTAGGCCACGATAAAGGCCAGCAGGGCCATGCTGATGTCGACGATTGCCACCAGCAGCTTGAGGGCGGCGCGGATGCGCCGGTTGCGCCGACGGCTGGCCTCCGCCCGGATCAGACGGCGGGCAACGGCGTCGGGTTCCAGATCTCTGTCCAGATCGCCCGCCCGCCCTTCAGCAGCAGGCCCAGCAGGATCAGACTGTGCAGCCACAGGGGCGTCCCCGCCCGATAATGCCGCCGGTAGAAGATCAGCATCGCCCGGTAGAACTCCCGCTGCGCTCGGGGGTTGCGGCGGCTGGCGGCGCGCTTGACGTGAAGCACGGTCACCCTCGGGTTGTACCAGACCGTCCAGCCCGCCTGTTTCACGCGATACGCCCAATCGATATCCTCCGCATACATAAAGTACACTTCGTCCAGCAAACCGACGCTGGCGATCGCCTCCCGGCGCACCTGCATATAGGCCCCGACCACCGAATCCACTTCCGTGACCAGATCAGGGTCAAGGTAAGTCAGGTTGTATCGCCCGAAGCGCCGGCTGCGCGGGAACAACCTGGACAGGCCGATCATCCGATAGGCCGAGATTTCCGGCGTCGGGAAGCTCCGCCGGCAGGCCAGGTCCAGCGACCCATCAGGCAGGACCAGCTTCGGCCCGGCCACGCCGATGCGGGGATCAGCGTCCATAAAGGCCACCATTTCCCGCAGGGCGTCCGGCGGAACCTCGGTATCCGGGTTGAGCAGCAGGGCGTAACAGGGTGCATCCTCACCGCATCCTCGCCCAAAACCCAACGCCCGCAGGCCCAGATTGTTGGCATAGGCAAAACCGCCGTTTATGGGACTGACGATCAGGTCAACGCCGGGGAACTCCGCACGCACCATATCCGGGCTGCCATCGGTTGAGGCATTGTCCACCACCACCACCCGGAAGGTCACACCCTGGCTGGCCAGGACGGTCTGCAGGCAGCGCCGCAGCAGGTCGCACGTGTTCCAGTTGACGATCACAATCCCCAGATCGGTCATTCCGTTCGGTTGCTCTCCTGCTCTTGCTAGTTTACCACAGCCTGGTCAGGCTCAAACAACGCTCGCCCCACGCCGGTCAGGTGCGGGCGGTAGGCAGCGTGGCCAGCGGCTGGCCGCGCAAAGCGGCGCGCAACGCCTGCCGGTCATCCCAGGGATATTCAATCTCGCCGAAGCACATGCTCTGCTCATGTCCCTTGCCGCAGGCCAGGACGATATCGCCCGCCCCGGCCCGCTGCACAGCCTCATAGAGCGCCTGGCCACGATCAGGGACGCGGATGAACGTGGTGCCCTCCACCCCACCAGCGGCCCGACAGCCCTCCGCCATCTCCGCCAGGATCGCTTCCAGCGACTCGGTGCGCGGGTCCTCCGCCGTCAATATGGTAAAATCCGCCAGCTCCGCGGCGATCGCCGCCATCATGCGCCGCTTGGCCCGGTCGCGCAGCCCGGCGCTGCCCACCGCACAGATCACCCGCCGTCCGGGCGCAATCAGCGTCCGTGCCGCCGTCAACACCTGCCGCAACGCATTCGGCGTATGGGCAAAATCCACCACCGCCAGAAAATCCTGTCCTTCGTCAATACGTTCCAGCCGGCCCGGAATCGGCGGCAGTGCAGCGATGCCCTCGACGATTGCCGCCAGCGGGATGCCCACCGCCACAGCCGCGGCCATCGCCGCCAGCACATTGGACACATTATAGGCCCCGACCAGCGGAGAGCGTACCGCCAGCCCGCGCACACTGAAATGCGTACCATCTGGCCGGTATGCCACTGCCTCGGCCCGGAAATCAACGGGCGCTGATGCCAGGCCGTAGAACAGATGCCGATCAGCGGGGATAGCCCGCAGGAAATCCGCCGATGCTACGTCATCAGCGTTGATCACCGCCACCTTGTCCTGGCCCGGCTTGTACGCGGACCGGCGCAACTTGCGGAACAGCTCCGCTTTAGCGTCCCGGTAGGATTCCCAGGTGCCATGATAGTCCAGATGCTCGTGTTGAATATTGGTGATCACGGCGACGTCAAAATCTACCGCGTCAACCCGGCCCTGAGCCAGGCCGTGGCTGGTTGCCTCCAGCACACAATGGGTTAGCCCGGCCTCAACCATGCGCGCCAGGTAGCCCTGCACCTCCGGGGCGCGGGGCGTGGTCACATGCAGACCAGTCTCCAGGGCATCGCCGCCGATCACCGCGCTGACCGTGCTGATCATCCCGGCGCGGAGGCCTGCCGCCCGCAGGATGCTGTAGATCAGCGAGACCGTGGTCGTCTTGCCATCAGTCCCGGTAACGCCGATCACGACCATCTGCCGCGACGGGAAACCGTGGTAAGCGGCAGCGAGCAGGGCCAGCACCGCCCGCGCGTCAGGGACAGCCGCGTAAGGCACCGGGCAGGTTACCTGTTCCGGCGCGCGTTCGCCAACGACCGCCGCCGCGCCACGGGCGACCGCTTCCGGGATCCAATCGTGGCCGTCAACCACCGCGCCCCGCCGGGCTACGAATATCCCACCCGGCTGCACATCCTGCGCGCTGTCGGTCACCGGGGCGCTAATGGGCACGTCCGGGCCGCTGGTAGTCGCTTCCGGCAGGTAAGACAGCAGTTCGAAAAATCGCATTGCCCAGCCTCGCTATGCCGTTCCGCACGGCCTGCTGAGTATACCAGACATCCCGGCAGAGAGGGACGCCTGAACGAAAAAAGAACCGGGGCGTGGCCCCGGTTGCTCTTGTTGTGCAAAATAGTGATAACCGCTGGCTTCAGTTGAGCCGGCTGGCCATCTCCCGCAAGCCGGAGCGCACGCTGCCATCGATCACCCGGCTGCCTGCGCGGATGATCAAGCCGCCCATGATGTCCGGATCGACCACAAACCTGACCTCACTGGCGCCGGTACGCCGCTTGACCTCCGCCTGTTCTTCTGCTGTGAGCGGCAGGGCGGAAATGACTTCCACGACGCCGCTCAGGTTGCGGGCGCTCTCTGGCACTTCAGTAAAGAAGCGGTTGACCAGTTCGTGCTGGCGCTTCTCATCCAGCGAGGCCCCGATCAGCCTGCGGGTAGCGGCCATTGCCAGTCCGGCGACCTGATCGCGCAGATCGGCCAGCTGGCGGTTGCGCTCAGCAATCGCTTTCTCCCGCGCGTCCGCCAGGATTTTCTCTGCTTCGGCACGGGCTTCGGCCAGCAGGCCCTGCCCGGCTTCCTCGCCCCGGCTGCGCGCCTCGTCCGCGATTCTGGCGGCCTCGCGCCGGGCCTGGTCAAGGATCTTGGCGGCTTCGGCTTCAGCGTTAGCGCGGGCCTTGGCGGCAACTTCGGCGTCTTCAAGCTGGCGGGCGATCTTCATGGCCCGCTCATCCAGCGTGCGGGTCAGCGGGCGCCACAGGGCCACCCCCAGCAGCAGCACAATCACGCCAAAATTGACAATCTGGGCGATGATAAACCCTGCATTAATCCCTAGTGCTTCCACAAATCGCCTCCCCTGCGCCTACAGCACGAACAGGATGATCAGGGCAACCACCAGGGCGTAGATGGCCACAGCTTCGGCGAACACAATACCCAGAATCATATTCGTCTGAATCTGGCCGGCGGCTTCGGGGTTGCGGCCCAGCGCGCCCATCGCACCCTGCACCATCAGACCGATGCCAATCCCCGGCCCCAGCGCGCCAATCATGGCCAGGCCGGCCCCCAGCGCCTTCAGACCAACACTCAGATCTCCGGTCATTGAAAACGTCCTCCTATGATAGAAAGGTTGTCTGAACCAGGTTTAGTTGCGCACCACCGCTAGCTGTGAGCCTCACCATGCGCTTCTTCGTGATGGTGGCTTTGCATCGCCTGGGCGCTGAAGATCAGCGTGAGCACGGCAAAGACGAATGCCTGCATCAGGCCGACAAACAGCTCCAGTGCGTAAAAGATCACCGGCAACATCGTCGCCGCCAGGAAGGCCATAATGAACAGCAACACCTGCCCGGCAAAGATATTGCCGAAAAGACGGAAGGCAAAACTGATGATCTTGGCGAATTCCGAGATGATCTCAAATACGCCGACCACAAAATCGATCAACCCCAGCGGCTTCTTGCCCAGGTTACCCAGCGCGCGCAGGTTGAGGAACTTCTGGAAGTAGTCCGGCCCCAGCGACCACACGCCATAGACCTGCACCATGATCACAGCGACAATCGCCAGCGCGACCGTCATATTTAGATCGGTAGCCGCCGCACGCACAAATGGCGTCACGATGAAGATGTCAGATCGCACCAGACCAGCTTCCTCAGCGGACCTGATCGCCGTGATCACCTCTTCAGGCAGGCTGGCGTGCACTTCACCTTCGGCATGGGTTTCATTGCTGGCGGTTGCCTCACCTTCGCCATGCCCGCCTTCTGCGCCCACTTCCGGCAGCGCCACCCCGGCCTCGGCTAGCGCCTCCACACAGGCGGCTTCCTTGCCCTCCGGGAAGTGGCCCAGGTTGACCGCGTCACAGGCGCAGTAATCGGCTTTTGTGGCCCGCGTGCCGGCGTCCAGCGGGCTGGTCACACGGAGGGAAATCACGCCTTCCAGCGCCTGGCTCTCTTCAACATTGATCGGGTAGCCGCTGAATCCTTCCTCGGCGCAGTGGAGCAGCCCAACACTATCCACGCCGGGTACCAGCTCCAGCCAGTTGGAGATAAGCAGCAGGAAGAAGATCGTCATCACCAGCGGGAAGATCCGCCCGGCGCGGGTGCCAGCAACCGACTTGGCGAAGTTGTACATGAAGCCGACCAGCAACTCCAGCAGGCTTTGCAGCCGCCCCGGAACCTTCTTGATCCCGCCGCTCAGGTACACGGCCAGCACGATCAGGATGATCACCAGATCGGCCAGCAACACCCCGACCAGCGTATTGGTGAGGTGAAACCCCTCGCCCAGCACATCTTTGACCAGGATTTCGCCCGGCACGTAAATCACCGGCAGCGCCACGCCGATGCCCGCACCGGGCAGCAGAATGAAGGGAATCCACAGGCAAAAGACCCCCACAAAAACCACCATCCCGATCAGGACGAGGAGACCTCGTTGAGTTTTATTCACTGCATGAGCCTCCTCTCTGCCAGTCAAATTTAGTTTTTCTCAATCACTAATCCTCCTTGGCGATCGTCGCTGGTTCTTCCGGGCGGGCTGGCCGGATCGCGCCGGTAGCGGAAAGCGCCAGCCGCACCATCAGAAAGAGACTGACCGGCACACTGAGGGCCAGCAGGCCGATCGTAAACGGCCCGCGCAGGCCAAACTGCGCATCCAGCCACAGTCCTGCAAACAGGGCGATGAACACCACGAGGATAGTGACCAGCCCGGCTTGCCCGGCAATCGCCGCATAGGTCAGATTGCGTGGGCGGCTGCCTGTTAGTTCGCGGTGTGGCAGTTCATCGCTCACGGCCTGGTGTTCTCCAGAATACCGGCCCACTTGGCCAGCAGCGTGTGCATTCTATCACAAGGTCGCAAATATCGCCAATTTTTGTCCTATAAAGATGCAAACAAGCGTCATCCGTACTTCGGTTGCCGGGCGGTACAGCCCCACTGGGGACTCCCGGCATCCTACGCTGGCCGCCGGAACTACCGACCGGCCCGCGTTGCCTCCTCCAATAAAACTTCCGGGTGAGGGGCACCCCTGCCCCTCACCCGGCCAGCACACTCCACCACAATCAGAACAGCAGCTCTTGTCCGGCGTGCAACGCCCATTCATACACCGGCGCGGCTACCACGCCGAGCACAATCACGCCTATCGACGTCAGGACAAGCGCCCAGCTTGCCGCCCGCGATACAGCCAGCGGCTTGTCCTCATCGGCGCTGCGATCCACGTACATGACCTTGATAACCATCAGGTAGTAGTACAGGGCGACGATCGCATTCAGCACGCCGATGATGGCCAGCCAGGCCAGCCCGGAATCTACTGCCGCCTGGAACAGGAAGAACTTGCCCACGAACCCCGCCGCCGGTGGGATGCCGCCCAGCGAAAGCAGCGCCACCGTCAGCACCAGCGCCAGCGCCGGGCTGCGGCGGCTCAGACCGGCAAAGTCGGCGATTTTCTCGCTGCCGGTTGCCCGGCTGACGTAGATCACCACGCCGAAGGCGGCCAGGTTGGTCAGCGTGTACATGAACAGGTAGAAGATCACCGCCGCCATGCCCGCGCCATCCTGCGCGCCAATGGCCACCACGCCGATCAGGGAATACCCCGCCTGGGCAATCGACGAATAGGCCAGCATACGCTTGATGTTGCTCTGCCGCAGGGCCAGCACATTACCCAGCGTCATCGTCACCACGGACGCGATCGCCAGCACCAGCGCCCAGATCGGGTCGTACTCCGGGAAGACAGCCATGAACAGCCGTAACAACAGGGCAAAGCTGGCCGCCTTGCTGGCCACGCTCAGGAAGGCCGTCACCGGCGTCGGCGCACCTTCATAAACATCCGGTGTCCAGAAGTGGAAGGGCACCGCGCTGATCTTGAAGCTGAAGCCTGCCAGCAACATCACCAGTGCCAGCAGCACAGCCAGATCATGCACACCGCTGGCCTTCAGTCCATCCGCCAGCAGGTAGAAGTTAGATTGCCCGGAAAAGCCGTACAGCAGGCTGAGGCCATAAAGCAGAATGGCCGACATCACCGCGCCAAACAGGAAGTACTTAACGCCAGCCTCCGTGGAGCGTTCATCGCCGCGCAGGGAGCCTGCCAGCATGTAGAGTGTGATCGAGGTGGTTTCCAGCGCCACAAAGGCCATGATCAGGTCGGCGGCGGCGCTCATCAGGCTGGCGCCCAGCGTGGCGATGATCAGCAGGGCGTAGTAATGCCCCTTGCGCCCCACGCCCGGCGCGTCGACGCTCAACAGGCAGGTCAGCCCACCGGCCAGGATCACCATCGTGCGGAAGATCTGCGTCAGGATGTCGTGCCGGAACATCCCGCCCAGAATCAACTGTTCCTCCACCGCCGCTGCGATCGGCACGGAGAAGATCAGCAGCACCAGCACAATGCCGAACATCGACACGCCAGCGATGATCCCGATCTGGCGCCGCCGGCTCGCCGGCCAGATCGCATCCAGCGCCAGCACCACCACTGCCAGGAGGGTCAACAGGATCTCCGGCAGAATGGCGAGCAGATTCGTTCCCCAGTCAACCGTTTGGAAGTCCAATTACGCACCTCCCAGCAGCAATTGCGCGATCGGCCTGACGGCGCTTTCGATCATCGGCGCCATGATGCTTGGCCACACTCCCAGGAGGATCAGCGGGACGACCAGGATCGCCAGCGCAACTTTGTCCAGGATCGTCACGTCGCCGACCTCGGCGTACCGTTGCTCGTTAAAGGCGCCGAAGAACACCTGCTGCACGACGCGCAGCACATAGGCCGCCGTCACGATGATGCCGAGCACGGCCACGATCGCGATCACCGCGAAGTAATTCCCCAGCGCCCAGTTACCGATCCCCAGCTGGATGACCGGGCTGGCATCCCACAACCCCATGAAGATCGGGAACTCCGCCACAAACCCGCTCAGCCCTGGCATCCCCATACTGACCAGACCGCCGATGATGAAAGCGAAGGCCACCCAGGGCATCTTGCGGCTGAAGCCGCCCAGGCTGGGGATGTCGCGGGTGTGCGCCCGGTCGTAGACCATCCCGACGCAGGAGAAGAAGAGCGCCGTCATCGCGCCATGGCTGAACATCTGCAGGCCCGCGCCGGTCATACCGGTCACGTTCATCGTCGCCCAGCCCATGCTCACCAGCCCCATGTGGCTGACCGACGAGAACCCGATGACATACTTGAAGTCACGCTGGCGCATGGCAATAAACGCACCATACACCACATTGATCAGCGTCAGGAACACGATCCACGGCAGATGCGCCCGCGCGCCATCCGGCAGAAGTTGTACGCCAACGCGCAGCGCACTATACGCGCCAAGCTTCATCAGCACCCCGGCATGGATCATGGAGACGGCCGTCGGCGCGGCCACATGACCGTCCGGACTCCAGTTGTGGAAGGGGAAGACACCGGCCAGGACGCCGAAGCCGATGAAGATCAATGGGAACCACAGCCGGGCGACTGTGACGCCATCCAACCCGGCTACGGGGTTATTGAACGGTGAGTTCGGCATCTGGGCAACTTCGAGCATGTGGACCATGTCGAAGCTGTACGTACCGGTCGCCTGCCCGGCGACAATGTACAGGACAATGGCGCCGATCATCGCCACCACCGAACCGACCAGGATGTACAGCGTCAGCTTCATGGCTGCGTATTCGCGCAGTTCCTTCCAGCCCCACGTGGCGATCAGCAGGTACATCGGGAAGATGGCCAGTTCGTAGAAGAAGAACAGCACGAACAGGTCCATCGCCACGAAAACGCCATACACACCCACCACCAGCAGCAGGAAGAAGGCCATAAACTCGCGGGGGCGATCCTCAATGCCCCACGAGATCAACACCCCGGCAAACGAGGCGAAGCCGGTCAGCAGCACCATCGGGGCGCTGATGCCGTCGACGCCCAGATGATAGTTGATGCCCAGCGCCGCCACCCAGGGGACGCTCTCCTGAAACTGGAACATCTCGCTCACGGACTGCGCGCCGTTAGCGAAGGCGACATCGTAGGAAAAGTACATCAGGATGCCCAGCAAGAAGCTGAAGCCCGTCGCCGCTGCCGCAATGATCCGCGCCTCCTGCTTGGCGGTCTTGGGCAGCAGCAAGATCAGCAGCGCCGCAACAGCCGGCGTAAGCGTGATGAGGCTTAGTACGGGTATGCTTGCGTACATAAATCCCCCTGCCTATTACCCGCCAAACAAACGGGTCACGGTCTCGTTGATCATGGGCAAGATCCAGTTGGGTAACACGCCGGTCACCAAAAACAGAACCAACAATGGTGCCATTGCCACAACTTCGCGCAGCGAGATCTCCAGGTTGTGATACCTGTAGTGGTAGTCCACCCATTCCTGGGCAGGCTTGCCATGCAGCACCTTCTGCAACGCCTTCAGAATATAAGCGCCTGTGAAGAGCAGGCCGATCATGCTCAGCAACGTCGCCACGGTAAACACCGGCCAGGCCCCGCGCACCACCAGGAACTCACCGACAAAGCCGTTCAGCCCCGGCAGCCCCAGGCTGGCCATGCTGGTGAAGATCAGGATGCCGCCATAGACCGGCGCCAGTACCCACAGCCCGCCCATCCTCCGCAGGTCGCGGGTGTGCGCCTTGTGGTACAGCGCGCCAACCAGCAGGAACATCCCGGCGGAACTGAGGCCGTGGTTGAACATCTGCAGCACTGCGCCGTTAGCGGCGATAATTGCGCTCTGCGTATCCGCCAGGGCGACCGTCCCCGCTTCCAGGTTCAACCAGGGCGCTGCACCGTTGGTGTAGAGGATGCCGTAGACCCAGGCCATAACGGCGATGCCCAGCACCACAAACCCCATGTGATTCACCGAGCTATAGGCCACCAGCCGCTTGAAATCATCCTGCCCGTAGGCGGCGAACGCGCCCAGAATGATCCCCATCATGCCCAGGAACGCCAGCACCGGCGCAAAGGCCGCCGCTTGCTCCGGAAAGAGCGGGATCACCAGCCGCAGGAACCCGTAGGCGCCTAGCTTCAGCAGCACACCCGCCAGCAACATCGACCCAGCGGTTGGCGCTTCAGTGTGGGCATCAGGCAACCAGGTGTGGAATGGCCAGATCGGGACTTTGATAGCAAAGGCCAGGAAGAAGGCCAGGAAGGTCAGCCACTTGACTGTATCTACGCCAATGCCCAGGAACTGGCCACCATCCCCCTGGAACGTCGGCCAGAATGCGGTCAGGTCGACGATATCCATCGTCCCGGCGGTGATACCGATCAACTGGATGGAGAGCAGTAGCCCCAGTGACCCGGCCATGGTGTACAGAAAGAACTTGACCGAAGCGTACAGGCGATTCTCGCCGCCCCAGCGGTTGATCAAGAAGTACATCGGCACCAGGCCGATCTCCCAGAACAGGAAGAAAATCATCAGGTCCAGCGCCACAAAGACGCCCATCATGCCCGCTTCCAGCAGCAGGAAGAGCATCATGTAGACGTTGACCTGCTCTTCGATCTCGAAGCTGATCAGGATGCCCAGCGGCACCAGCAAGCCGGTCAGCAGGATCATGACGATGCTGATCCCGTCCACCCCCAGGTGCCAGGATGCCCCCAGCAGGCTGAACCAGGGTGTCTTCTCCACGAACTGGAAGCCGCCCACCGCCCGGTCATAGCCAAACCACAGCACCACCGTCAGTACAAAGACCACCAGGCTGAATCCCAGCGCCGTCCAGCGCACCAGCGCCTTATTGTCGCGCGGGAGCAGCAGCATCACCACCGCGCCCAGCACCGGCAAGAAGATGATGGCGCTCAACAGGGGAATCTCAAAGAGGTTGCCAATCGCGATCATTCGGCTATGCCTCCCCACACCCTCCCGATCAAGTTCAGCACCACGATGATCACGACCAGCGCCGCCAGTGCGATCAACACGGTCGTCGGGCTGATCCTGACCAGCAGCCCGGCAGCGCTCAGGAAGATCACCAGCGCGGCCAGAATAGCCATCAACAGGTACTGCTGGACATTGCCCGTCTGCACACGGCGGAACCAGCCAGCGAAGGCGCCGATGGCCTGCGGGATGCCATCGCCGACGCCATCGATGACCACGCGGTTGAAGCGCTTGAACAGCTCGCCAATCCAGCCGGCGACATGAGCGATGGTATGCAGGATGCCGTCAATCACGATGCGATCGATGATCTTGCTGGTCAGAACTTCGCTCAGCCACTGTGAGGGCTGGACAAACACCCGCTGGTACAGCTCATCCACATAGAACTTGTGCGACATCCACTGCCACAGGTACGGGCTGATCCGGTCCAGCGCCACCTGGGTTGGGTCGGGTTGTCCGGCGGCCAGTGGCCTGCGCCAGTACACCCGGTAACCCACATACAGCCCTCCCAGCGCTACCACAAACGAGAACAGCACCGGCACAACGTTGAAGGCCAGCGTCGGCGGATGATGCGGCAACGTACCGCCCACGAAGTCATGGAACGGGTTGCCATTGCCGCTGAACAACCATCCGAACAGCGGGAAGTCCTGGGGCACGCCAATGTACCCGGCGATCAGCGCCGCCACCCCCAGCACAATCAACGGCCCCTGCATGAAGGTGGAGACGACCGTCGTCGGCCCGCCCAGGCTGGCCTGAGCCGCCGCCTCGGTGCGCGGCTCGCCCGCGAAGGTCATGGCCAGCTGGCGCATGGTGTAGAACGCGGTCAGGAAAGCCGCCAGGGCCAGCAGCACAAAGACAAACATCGCCGGGCCAAAGCCCTCGCCAAAGCCCAGGTACCACGCTTCCGCGAAGATCTCATCCTTTGACCAGAACCCGGCGGTGAACAGCGGGAAGCCCGCCAGCGCCAGCCCGCCCGCCAGGAAGCCAAACCAGGTCACCGGGATGCGCCCCTTGAGGCCGCCCATGTTGCGCATGTCCTGCGGGTCGAAGTGACCATGCCCGCCGAAGGCATTATGGATATGGTGGCCATGCTCATGAGCATGGTGCTCACCGTGTTCCATGGCGTGGATCACCGCGCCGGAAGACATAAAGAGCAGGGCTTTGAAGATGCCGTGCGTGATCAGGTGAAAAGCCGCCGCGATGTACGCCCCGATGCCCAGCGCCGCCATCATAAAGCCGAGCTGGCTGATCGTGGAGTAGGCCAGCACGCGCTTGATATCGTTCTGGGCCACGGCAATCACCGCTGAGAACAGCGCGGTAAACGCGCCAACATAGGCCATCAGTAGCAGCGGCGCATTGTACACGCCATGATGCGGGTCGGCCCCGGCCTCCAGCAGCGGGTACATGCGGATGATCATGTACACGCCGGCGGAAACCATCGCCGCTGCATGGATCATCGCGCTGACAGGCGTCGGGCCTTCCATCGCGTCCGGGAGCCAGACATGCAGCGGGAACTGGGCGCTCTTGCCGATCGTGCCGATCACCAGAAAGACGCCGATCAGTCCTGCTGCGCTCAGACCGCCGAAGATAATGGCCGGTTTATCCGCCAGCCCGGCCAGCAGCGCCTCGTTGAAGAAGATTTCGCGGAAGCTCAGCGTACCCGTCTCAGCGTAGAGATAGGCAATGCCGAGCAGCATAATGACATCCGCCACGCGGGTAGTCATAAACGCCTTGACGCCGGCCCTGTGAGCGCTTTCCTTCTCGAACCAGAAGCCGATGAGCGAGTAAGAACAGAAGCCCATCACCTCCCAGCCAATGAATAGCAGCAGCAGATTGTCGGCGACCACCAGCAGGAGCATGGCCCCGGCAAACAGGCTCATGTAGCCAAAGAAGCGCTCCCGGCGCGGGTCATGGGCCATGTAGCCGACGGAGTAGATCATGATCATCAGAATGGCCAGGGGCACCATGAAGAGCATGGCCGTCGTTAGCGGGTCGACCAGCACGCCGATCTGGAATTGCGTGCTGCCCAGGTCCATCCAGGGGGCTGTGCTGCCAAAGGCCTCGCCGCCCAGCGCCTCCCCAAAGGCGACGCCAATCGCCCGCAGCAGCATCACAGTCGCCATCACCCAGGAGGTGATCGTCGCCACCAGGGCGGTTGTCGTCGTCAGCCACCAGCTGCGATTGGTGACCAGGAAGATCAGGGCCGCCGCAAGCAGTGGTGGAACCGGGATCAACCACGGCAGGTAGTTCGCATTTGTCCAGTCAATCATTCAGGACCTGTCCTCCACTTGGCACACCTCCCGACTGGCGCAGGCCAGCGGGCAGCGTCGCGATTACCTGGACGTCACCACTTCAGCAGGTTGACATCCTCAACAGCCACACTCTGGCGACGACGGTAAATGGCCACAATCAGCGCCAGCCCCACCGCCGCCTCAGCAGCCGCCACCACAAACACAAACACGGCAAACGCCTGCCCGATCATGGTGTCAGGCGTGCGGTAGCGCCAGAAAGCGATCAGGTTGATGTTGACAGCATTCAGCATCAACTCGACGCCCATCAGAATCGCCACCGCGTTGCGGCGGGACAGCACGCCGAACAGCCCGATGGCGAAGAGCGCCGCCGCAACCAGCAGGAACATCCACAAGGGCACCATAGCTCTTACTCCGCCTCATCATCGCGGGCGATGTAGATCGCCCCGATCAACGCCCCGGCCAGCAACACCGACGCCACTTCGAACGGCAGCATGTACTGAGCCGGATCGACCAACGCCGCGCCCAGCGCCGCTATCGGGTTCTCCAGCCCGCCCTCCGGTGGAGGGGCCGCGAACAGCGCCGCGCTGCTCCCCTGCTGCAACTGCCAGAGCAGGTACACCACCAGCGCCAGGAAAGCCAGCGAGACGATAGCCGCCAGGTCCCACTGCTCGCTGAACACATTGCGCGCCCTGACCATCCCCCGCGTCAGCATCACAGCGAAGATAATCAGGATGGTGATGCCGCCCATGTAGATCAGCACCTGCACAGCGGCCAGGAACGGCGCAGCCAGCAACACAAACAGCCCGGCCACCCCGAACAGGCTCATCAACAAAAGCAGTGCCGCCCGGAACAGATTCCGGGCCAGCACCACGCCCAGGCCGCCAGCCAGCGTCAGGAGCGCAAATACCAGGAAAACCAGCAGTTCAATCGTGATTTCCATTGCCACCCCCGCTATTCCGCCGCCGCCACGCCGGGCGCGTATTCCGTCTCGTCCACCAGTGCCTCAATTTCCTGGCGCCTGCGTCGGGCCAGCCAGCGCAGCAGCGCCGCCGCAGCCACGATCAGTGCGATGTTCCCCACCAGCAACACGCCAGCCAGCGGGAGCATAGCCACGAATTCCGGCCCCAGCAGGCGGTACAACCCGGATGCCACGCCCGTGAATTCGCCTTCAGCAATCGCCCGCGCCGCGCTGTAATCCGGCGTTGGTACCAGCTTGAAAAGGAAAGCCGTCAGGACGACATTGGCCAGCGCCAGCGGGACCATGATCTTCCAGTTCAGGGCCAGCAGGTGGTCAATGCGCACGCGCGGCACGGTCAGGCGCAACCAGACCGTGACGAAATAGACCACCATCGACTTGATGCCCAGATAGATCATGCCCAGAATCGGGTACGTCTCCGCGCCGGGGCCGCGCCAGCCGCCCAGAAAGAGCACGCTGAACACAATCGCCACAAAGAAGGCGTGCATGAACTCCGCCAGGTAGAACATTGCGAAGGCCATGCCGCTGTACTCGATGTTGTAGCCGGCGATGAGTTCACTTTCCGCTTCCAGCAGGTCAAAGGGGGCGCGCCCGTTTTCCGCATGCGCCGCGATCAGGAATAACACCGCTGCGATGGGCGCGACGAACAGGAACCATACATGCTGCGACCGCACCAGATCCTGCATACTCAGCGACCCGGCCAGCATCACCGGGATCAGCAGGGCCAGCACCATCGGCACTTCGTAGCTGATCAGCTGCGCCACCGCCCGGAAGGCCCCCAGCAGGGCAAACTTGTTGTTACTGCCCCAGCCGGCCATCAGCACCGCCAGCGTGCCCAGCGAGCCAACCGCCAGCACATACAGCAGGCCGATGTTCAGGTCGGTCCCGATCACAACTGACGAGAACGGAATGACGGCGGCGACCAGGATCACCGACACCACCATCAGCACCGGAGCCAGAAAATACACCGGCCGGTCAGCGTTCCGCGGAACGATCACTTCCTTGATCAGCAACTTGAGGGCATCGGCGAAATTCTGGATCAAGCCGTACGGGCCGACCCGGTTGGGGCCGACCCGATTCTGAATGCGCGCCGCCATCTTGCGCTCGATCCAGATGCCAAACAGCACCCACGCCATCCCGAAGGTGGCTGCGACCAACACCCCGCCCAGGATGTCCAGGAAGGTCGCCAGACCTGCGTTCATGCCAGCCTGTATCAGGGCATCTCTCAGCATAAGCGCTCCCCTTGCAAGACAAAAAAGGCCAGAACATCCAGGGCGGATGCACGGCCTGTTTTCCGATATGGCGGGCTATGTCCACTCCAGCGCGCCCTTGCGCCAGACATACACCAGGGCGACTGCCAGCAGGGCAATGAAAATCAGCACTTCCACAAAGGCGAACAGCCCCAGCTTGCCATAGGCGACCGCCCACGGGAAGAGCAACACCATCTCAACATCAAAGACCAGGAAGACCAGCGCGAAGACATAATACTGGACTTTGAACTGCACCCAGGCATCACCGATCGTTTCAATGCCGCACTCATAGGTATCGGTCTTGATCGGGTTGGGCTTGCGCGGGCCAAGCAACCAGCCCAGCACAATCGGCACGGCAGGGAGGATTCCGGCGATTGCCAGAAACACTCCGATAAAGGCCCATTCGCTCAGATCCATTGGTAATGGCTCCTTGGGCAACAGGCACAGACAGAAGGAAAAGCTTGTTAGGTGATTTGCTGAGGCCGTTTGTGACAAACGGCGCCAGTATAGCATCCTGATCCGGATATGACAACCTGTATCAGGATTCTCCGCCTGCGTCAGCACCCACCCCGGCGGAGACAATCGCCAGTCATTATAGCCACAAGGTTTCGGGAACACAATCAAGCTATTCAGTTGTCAAAGCCGCCTGCAAACGGCACAATACCCCGCAGCGTTTCCGGCGGGCCAGTGACGCCGCTAACCGCACAGGAGATCGTTCGCTTGGAGCCTCTGTGTGTACTCTCGCCATCAGCCAGCAAGTGGGATGCCTTTGTCAGCGCCCACCCTCAGGCCCATATCCTCCAGCTCCCTGATTGGGGGGCGCTCAAGGCGCGTTTTGGCTGGCGAACCTCTTGCGTTGCGCTGGCGGCGGGCAACCAGCTGGTGGCCGGAGCGCAGATTCTCTACCGTCCCCTGCCCCTGCGTCTGGGTTGCCTGGCCTACATCCCCAAGGGGCCGCTGACGCCGCCCGGCTGGTGGGAGGCACCGGAGCAACTGGCCCCCCTGTGGGCAGCCATCCACGCCGAGGCCCGGCGGCAGGGGGCGCACTGGCTCACGGTCGAAGCGCCCGACCCCGCCGTCCCGGCGGATGGCGACATCCCCACCGGCGCGGCGGAGGCCCCTCGCTATGCTGCCGCCCTGAGCGCGGCGGGTTTCCGTCCCGCCCTGCACAGCATCCAGCCGGTGCGGACAATCGTGCTGGATATCCGTGCCACTCCGGAGGACATCCTGGCGCGGATGAAGCAGAAGACGCGCTACAACATCCGCCTGAGCGAGAAGAAGGAGGTCACCGTCCGGCGGGCGACTGCCGCTGACCTCGATAGCTTCGTCGCGATGATGCAGATCACCGGGCAGCGCGACGCCTTCGGCGTGCACGCCCCGGACTACTACCGCACCGCTTATGATCTTTTCGCTCCGGCGGGGCGGGCCGCCCTGTTCATCGCTTCTTACGCCGGGCAGGACCTGGCCGGGGTGATGGCCTTTGCTCTGGGCCGAACCGCCTGGTACTTCTATGGCGCTTCTACCAACGAGGAGCGTAACCGCATGCCGACCTACGCTGCGCAATGGGCGGCTATCCAATGGGCCAGGGAACGCGGCTGTGCCATCTATGACCTGTGGGGCGTGCCAGACGAAGACGAAGCGACCCTGGAAGCAGGCTTCAACGAGCGAGAAGATGGCCTGTGGGGGGTTTACCGCACCAAGCGCGGCTGGGGCGGCGTGGTGATCCGCCGCATGCCCGCCTGGGACTTCGTCTACAGCCGCCCGATCTATGCGGCGTATCAGGCCTACTTGCGTCTGACCGGCCGGGAGGGATAACCGCCGTGCAGATTCTGAGCCTTACCCCCACCCATGACCTGTGGCTGGCCTGCTTTGCCCATCTGGAGCGCGCCGATATGTTGCGCTGGGTCCTTGACGAACGCGGCCTGCTCCACGAGGGGCTGCATCTGCTGGGCGCCATCGAAGAAGGGCAGGTTGTCGGGCATCTATCGCTCAGGCGCCAGCCGATCGTCGCCCCGGCGACCGCCTGGAGCGGCGGGGTGGAAACGCCCATCGTCGGGCCAGACGGCACGCCGCTGGAGGAGTTGTTCGTCTACACTTTCGCCGTCGATGAAGACTTTCGCCGTCACGGCATCGGGCGCGCACTGCAGCTCGCCGGGTTGGAGCTGGCCCGCGATCTGGGCTGCTATCAGGTCCGCTCCTGGTCTTCGCTGGACAAAACCGCCAACTACGCGCTCAAGATCGGCCTGGGCTTCGCCATCCACCCGGCGGTGTACACGACCGACAGCGGCATTTCCGTCAGTGGCGTGTACTTCGTCAAAACCGTCGCTGATTGCCCACCGGAGAAAGCCAGTCGCTAACCTATGCCTGCTCCGCTATCGCTGACCGTGACCTCCATAGCCAACGGCAACGCCTGGAACGCCCTGCTGCGCCCCCTGCCCTGCGCCCATATTCAACAAACCTGGGAATGGGGGGAATTCAAGCGGCGTACGACTGGCTGGACACCGGAGCGAATCGCCTTCCAGCAGGACGGGCAGGTCGTCGCCGCCGCGCAGGTACTCACCCGGCACGCCGGCCCGCTGCGGGTGATGTACGTTGCCTGTGGCCCTGCGCTTGACTACGCGAATAGCGCTCTCGTCGAGACCGTCCTGGAATACCTGCAATCCCTGGCCCGGCAGCGCAGAGCGATCTGGCTCAAGATCGATCCGGAACTACCGCTTGGCTACGGCGTTCCCGGCGAGGAGGACGCGCGGGATGACCCGGTCGGGCTGGCCGTGGTCGATCGGCTCCGTGCCCGTGGCTGGCGCTTCTCGGCCAGCCAGGTGCAATTCCGCAACACAATCACCATCGACCTGTCGCGCTCCGAAGACGATCTGTTGATGGCCATGCACCAGAGCACACGGCGCAAGATCCGCACGGCGGAGAAGAAAGGCGTCACCATCCGGGACGGGACTACCGCCGATCTGCCTCTTCTCTACGAGCTATATCGCATCACCGGGGAGCGCGATGGCTTCCTGACCCGGCCACTGGACTACTACCACGACGCCTGGGGCAGCTTCATGCAGGCCGGACTGGCCCACCCGCTGATCGCTGAATATGACGGCATCCCGCTGGCCCATGTCATCCTGCTCCATTTCGGAGCCAAGTGCTGGTACTTCTACGGCGCTTCCAGCAACGAGGAACGCCAGCGGATGCCCAACTACGCCCTGCAATGGGCGGCCATCCGCTGGGCCAGGCAGCACGGTTATCGCCTCTACGACCTGCGCGGCGCACCGGATATCTTCGATGAATCTGACCGCCTGTGGCGCGTCTATGAGTTCAAGCGTGGCTTCAACGGCACGGTCACCCGGCACATCGGCGCGTGGGATTACGCGCCGATCCCGGCCCTCTACCGTGTTTATGAGTCCCTGATGCCGCGCCTGCTGGCCTGGCTGCGGCGCCGGAGCACCCCGCTGCAAGCCCGGTCGCTTGATTGATTCCCGCCAGCGTTGGCAGTAAAATGTGCAATATGTACAAAGTTCGTACGTTGGACGCCGCAGAGATCCCTGCTCTGGTTGATTGGCTGGTCAGGCTACCCCTTATGCAACGTTACGGGCTGGAAACGCCAGCAGCCCGGCGAATGCTGGCACAGGCGCTTGACCGGCAGGAGCCAGTCATTGCGGTCGATACCGAGGCGGCGTCGGCCTGTGGTTTTGCCTGGATCATGCCAACCGGCGCCTTTGGCCGCAGTGCCTACCTCCGCCTGATCGCTGTACGTCCGGACGTTTCCGGGAGGGGTCTGGGCGCGGCGCTGCTGGCCGAAGCAGAACGCCTGGCTGCCAGCGAAGGACGCGATCTGTTCCTGTTGGTTTCAGATTTCAACACCAACGCCCAGGCGTTCTACCTCCGGCACGGCTACCGGCAGATCGGTGCCATCCCGGCCTATGTGTTGCCGGATGTCACTGAGTTGATCTTCTGGAAGCCATGCCAGCGAAAAGACCGGGCATGACCGACGCGATTCGCCGTACAGGTTGCCATAGCCCCGGGGGATAGAGAGGAGGTTGTTAGCGCCTTCAGCCTAACCGATAAGCTAAGCCGGACGCTCCCGAACTATTGAGTCCTTGTCTAGAGCTTGTGTCAGGAGGAGCCACATGTTGTCATCCCGTATACGCCACATTTTGCCTGTTGTAGCGATTGTCATCGCCCTGCTGGGGGCTGCCCTGCCGCTAAACGCCCAGGGCAATACCCTGATCATGGCCCGCGCTATTGACGCCACGGGCATCGACCCACACACCCAGACCGCCTTCGCTTCCCTGGCGCTGCTCAATATGATTTACGAGCCGCTGGTCATCACCAACCACAACCTGGAGATCTCCCCGGCGCTGGCGGAAAGCTGGGAATTCGCCGATGACGCCATGACGCTGACCTTCAAACTGCGTGAGGGCGTCAAGTTCCATGACGGCTCCGACTTCACCGCCGACGATGTGATCGCCTCCTACACCCGCATCCTGGACGAGGCCACCGGAGCCGCTGCACGAACCAACTATGTCAGCATCCAGTCGATGGAAGCGCCCGATCCCTACACCGTGATCTTCCATCTCAGCACACCAGATGTGCCGCTGCTGACCGCCATGACCAGCATCAACGCAGCCATCCTGCCCTCCGAGTTGATCGAGAGCGGCGATCCGACCACCACCGCCATTGGCACCGGCCCCTTCAAGCTGGATAGCTGGGTGCCTGAGGAAGTGACCCGGCTCTCCGCCAATGCGGACTGGTGGGGCGAGGGGCCGTTTGTGGACGGCGTTGAAATCCGTATCATCCCCGACGAAGCCTCGATCCTGGCTGCGCTTCGCGCCGGGACGATCGACTTCGCCATGATGAACGACCCGCTGGTCGCCACGCTGCTGATCGATGACCCGAACATCAAGCTGGCCCGCACCCCTGCCCTGGACTACCATGTGCTGCAGCTCCGCGCCGCCGTTGAGCCACTGGACAAGCTGGAAGTCCGCCAGGCTATCTCCTGCGCCATCGACCGCCAGGAAGTGGTGGACTCGGCTGCCCTTGGCGAGGGCCGCGTCACCGGCCCGCTGACCATGCCCGCCTTCGCCCTGCCCACCAGCGAACTGTTCTGCTACGAGAAAGATCTGGATAAGGCCCGTGAGTTGCTGGCTTCCGTCGGCCTGCAGGATGGCTTCACCCTGCCGGTGATGGTCGCCAATGCCGAGCCGCCCACCGCACTTTCCGAGGCGCAGAGTATTCAAGCGCAACTGGCCGAGATCAATATCAAGGTCGAGATCGAGCCGCTGGAGCTGAGTGTGTACGTTGATCGCTGGCTGGCCGCGGACTTCACCGCCTGCGTCGCCCTCAACGGTGGCCGCACCGACCCGTACACGATGTACGCCCGTTACTGGCAGTATGGCGCCCGCTTCGAGCAGGTAGCCGGCTATGTCGATGACGAGCTGGACTCGCTGATGAAGCAGGGTCAGCGGGAGACCGACCCCGCCAAGCGTCTGGAGATCTTCCACGAGTTTGAACGCCAGCTCACCGAGAAGTCGCCCTGGATCTGGCTCTATGCCGGGTACAAGTACACTGCGTACCAGCCGTACGTGAAAGGCTGGGAGCCGATCGCCAACGACGCGCTGTACTTCCTGCACGAAGTGTCGCTGGAGCGCTAAGCCGTCAGAATCTGCCTGATTTGCAGGGGGAGCGGCGCCAAATCCCATCCATGGGCGCGCGCCGCCCCCCTGCCCACAACCTCCCATCCGGACGGTGCCATGTTTCGCTACCTGATCAACCGCATCATTGCCTTTATCCCAACCCTGCTGGGCGTGTCGATCCTGGTTTTTCTGGCGATCCGCATGGTTCCCGGCGACCAGATTACGGCTATGCTCGGCACAGAAGCCGGGATGCTAACCCAGACTCAGCGTGCCGCGCTGGAAGAATACTTCGGGCTGGACAAGCCGATCGTCGAGCAGTACTTCTCCTGGCTGGGCAATGCCCTACGCGGCAACCTGGGGTATTCCGTGCGGCATGGCGAGGAAGTGACCAAACTCATCCTCAACCACTTCCCTGTCACCCTGGAACTGGCCTTTCTTTCTGTGGTGATTGCCCTCATCATCGGCCTGCCCATCGGCATTATGGCGGCCATCCGTCATAACTCCTTTCTCGATCTCTTTGGCCGGATCATCTCCATGCTGGGGCTTTCCGTCCCCAACTTCCTGCTGGGAACGCTGATCATTTATGTGCTATCGGTGTTCTTTGGTATCCTGCCCAACTCCGGCAACTATGTTGACTTCCACGAGGATCCGGTCCTCAACCTGCAACAACTCATCTTCCCCGCCTTTGCCATGGGTTTTTCGTTTGCGGCGTCCGTGATGCGTATGACTCGCTCGTCCATGCTGGAAGTCCTGGGAGAGGATTATGTGCGCACGGCGCGGGCCAAGGGTCTGCGGGAGCGGAGTGTCGTCCTGGTTCACGCGCTGCGCAATGCCCTGATCCCGGTCGTCACCCTGATCGGCGTGGAGATTGGCTATCTGCTTGGCGGAGCATTCATTGTCGAGCAGATTTTCTCCCTGCCGGGCATTGGTCGGCTGGCTGTAGGGGCCATTTCCCAGCGTAACTATGCCCTTATCCAGGGGGTGACCCTGTTCGTCGCCCTCAACTTTGTTGTCATTAACCTGGTCGTGGATGTGATCTACGCTGCCATTGACCCGCGAATTTCCTATGATCGCAAAGTCTGAAGCCATGACCACCGAACTACGTACCGGTCGGCGACCCGCCCTGTGGCGCCGCCTGATCGCCAACCGCAGCGGCGCGGTAGGGCTGGTGTTGATCAGCCTCTTTGTGTTGACTGGCCTGCTTGGGATCATCGGCCTGACACCATACCCGCCGCTGGAACAACACCCGCGCGATCGGCTAACCGGTCCAAGCACGACCTATTTGCTGGGCACCGACCTCTTCGGGCGCGATCTGGCCAGCCGCCTGATGCGCGGCGGGGCCAACTCGTTGCAGGTGGCGCTGTTCTCCGTCTTGCTGGCCAGTACCGCCGGAACGCTGCTAGGCATCGTGGCCGGGTTTATCGGCGGCCGGGTCGACAACGTGATCATGCGCGTGATGGACATCTTCTTTGCCTTCCCTACCCTGCTGCTGGCGCTGCTGGTGGTTGTGGTGCTGGGGCCGGGCCTGCAGAATACCGTCTTCGCCATCGCGGTGGTTTACACCCCGATCTTCGCCCGCGTGGCGCGTGGCCCGGTGCTTTCCCTTAAGGAGATGGATTTCGTCACGGCGGCCCGCTGCCTGGGCATCAGCGAGCAGCGCATACTCTTCCGCCACGTGCTGCCCAATACCATGGCGCCATTGATCGTGCAGGTCAGCCTGGCCCTCTCCTGGTCACTGATCACCGAGGCCGGGCTGAGCTTTCTGGGTCTGGGCACCCAGCCGCCGGAACCGTCCTGGGGCCTGATGCTCAGCGAGAGTCGCAGCCTGGCCGAGACTGCGCCGTGGCTGATGCTCTTCCCCGGCCTGGCGATCATGCTCGGCGTGCTGGGCTTCAACCTGCTGGGGGACGGCCTGCGCGATGTGCTCGACCCGCGTACCGCAACCCGCCAGTGAGTCGAACTCCATGATCCGCGCCACACAGGTTCCGACCTCCCTTGCGGGGCGCTAGCTATCATCGGGGGCCTGCAAAAGCCTGCCGCCTGCCGGCGGCGTACCGGTGGCGCCAGGCTGCAAAAAGCAGGCAACTGAAAACAAGGGGAGATGCCCATGACCGGGCAACTGAACAAAGCCGTCATCCTGGCGCGTATGGCGGACGAACGCGCCGCCTTTGAGCAAGCCATCGCCGGGCTGAACGCGGAACAGATGACCGTTCCGCAGGTGATGGATACCTGGACGATCAAAGACATTCTGGCCCATATTACCGCCTGGGAGCGCGATCTGCTCAACTGGCTGGATATGGCACAGCGGGGTATGACGTTGCCCATCCCGCCAGGCAACGGCTGGGACGCCTACATCGAGGAATTCAACGCCTGCACTTACGCCGCCAACCGCGACCGCCCACTGGAGGACGTGCTGGCCGAGTTTGACGCGATCTACACCCGGCTGATGGATGAACTACGCGCCCTGCCGGAAGACCCGGCAGACCCACTATGGGCGGTCTGGGAAGGCGGGCAGCCACCCTGGCGATTGCTGGCCACCTTTTACGGACACTACCGGGAGCACCGCCTGCCGATCGAGGCCTGGCGGCGCGGCTCCATGCAAGCCTGAGATCGTGGTCAAGCTCCGCAAGTAAATGCAAAGGTGGGCCTGCCACCCTGGCCAGGCCCACCCCGCCACAGCATCTCTGGGGTCTTGCCTACAACCCCAGTTCCTTCATAACCAGATCAAGCTTGCCAGCGGAACCAAGCTTCTCGTTTTTGTGCGCGATGAAGGCCGCATATTCCTTCATGAACACCTCGCCCGGCTTGCGGAAGTCGAACTGCTCCGGGTGATCGCGGAAATACTCGCGGTGCACACGCGTCCATACCAGCCGGCCATCAGTGTCGATGTTGACCTTGGTCACGCCCAGCGGTACAGCCTTGGCAAAATCATCCTCGTTGACACCCTTGGCTGATGGATCAATCTTGCCGCCGGCGGCATTGATGCGGGCCACCTCTTCCGCCGGGACAGAGGACGAGCCATGCATCACCAGGGGGAAGCCCGGCAGCTTGGCCTGAATCTGAGCCAGGCGATCAAAGCGAACACCTTGCGCACCGGTGAACTTATATGCGCCATGGCTGGTGCCGATGGCCACCGCCAGGCTGTCACATCCAGTGCGCTCCACAAACTCGACCGCCTGATCGGGATCGGTCAGGAAAGCGCTACCCGCATCAACAGAGATATCCTCTTCCACACCGCCCAGCATGCCCAGTTCGGCTTCCACGCTGAGACCTTTGGCATGGGCGCGCTCCACCACGCGGCGGGTGATCTCGATGTTCTTCTCGAACGGCTCATGCGAGGCATCGATCATCACCGAGCTGTAGAACCCGGAGTCGATCGCGTCATAGCAGGTGGCCTCGTCGCCATGGTCGATATGCACGGCAAAGACGGCCGCCGGGAACTCCTCCTGCGCGGCGCGGATCATGCCTTCCAGCATCTTGACGCCAGCGTACTTACGTGCACCTTTGGAGATCTGGATGATGAACGGGGCCTGCGAGTCGATGTTGCCTTTAAACAGGCCGCGCGTCTGCTCCAGGTTGTTGATGTTGTACGCCCCGACGGCAAAGCGCCCGTAAGCAACCTTGAACAACTGCGCTGTTGTAACGATCACGACGTGCTCCTTTCTGAAACCGGGTCGCCCTGCACCGTGGCGCCCGGCAAAACAGTCTGCGGCTCCCCGCAGCCTGCGCTACCACCTTGCGAACAAGTGCTCAACCTGTTTGATTATACCGGGGGCAGCCCGTCCTGCGCTGTAAATTACCTCTACGGCATTCACCGGGATACCAGCCCTGCCTTGCCAATTGTATCCCAGACCCGGCCAATCCAGCGGGGGCAGGAGTCACCCGCTGGCCTGCAATTCGTCCTGTTCCCGGCGGTCCCCAACACAAACCGCCGGGGCAAGCTGAAGCACCCCGGCGGCTGTCTGTACATTCAGATGAGGGGGATGGCTATCCCTCTGTACCCTCCTCCGGCGTGATGGTGAACAGCGTGCCCGCCCCACGCCCGTAGACCTCCGGGAAGTAGAACTCGTAACCGGTCGTCGGGATGACATTGAACGCGCCCGGCAGCCCGGTGCGGATCGTGTAGTTGTACTCGTACGTCCCGCGCGGCAGGTACGTGGCGTAGATCACGACCTTCTCATCACGAAACTCGGTATTGCTGAAGTACCACCAGCCCCAGCCCCGGCTGAGCGGATCAACCCGGTCGACTTCCGGTCGGGTGCCGATCTGCTCCGAAATCTGCAGGTTGGGGTTGACGGCGTCCGTGCCCGCCGGGATTGGGTCTTCGATCACGACGTAGTGCAGGTCATTGGGCGCGATGATCGTCAGCGTCACCCGCACATTGTAGCCCACCGGCGCACCCTCGATCGGCGTCCGCTCCGGGTCGTCCAGCAGGCTGTAGCGCCGACTGATGATGATCCCCCGGTTGAGCGGCTCGATCTCCGGCACAGGCAGGAAGGCCCGCAGGTGCGCGGCGTAGTACATCACACCGGGGCCGTCGCCATGCGTCAGCGCCAGCAGGTTAGCCTGATCCTTGAGCAGGTCGGCCACCTGGATGCGCAGCACATAGCTCTCGCGGACAGTCGCCTGTGTGGCCTCAGCGTCCAGCAGCGGTTCACCGTTGAGCGTCACGCCAATCGCATAGCCCGGCTCCAGTTCACCCGTAGTAACCATCCAGTCCGTCAGAGCCATGATCGCCCAGGCGGTCTCCTGGGTGGTCTCCCAGTGATCGCCCTGGCGGGCGACCATCAGCCAGCGCACGGCCTGCGCCAGCAGTGGATTGCCCGGATCCAGCTCGATCAGGGCGCCGAGCACGATCGCTGTGGTGCGCGTATCCGTGTTCCAGTTCCACCAGTCGGTGAACGCCTCCTGCCAGTGCGCGCCGGTGGCGCTGAGCGCCGCCCGGCTGACCAGCGAAGCAACCATGCCGTCGATCTCGCTCTGCATATCCAGCGCCATACGGTTCAGCGAGACCGCTAGATACGCCTGGGCATACAGGCTAAGCTTGTCGCGGAACTCAAACAGGCGCATAGTGCGGGCTACATTGCCCCGGTCGGCGCGGGCCAGCGCGTAGAGGATAAACGCCTGCCGGTTGAGCCGCCAGACATCCGTCCCCTCATCCACCACGATCAGGCGATCGTTCAGGAAGGCCACCGCCCGCAGGATCACATCATTGGAGACGGCAAAGCCGCTATTGCGGGCCTCCACCAGCCCGATCAGGGCATAGGCAGTGGTCAGCGGATCGCTTCTGTCGTTGACAAACCAGCCCCAGCCGCCGTCAGATTTCTGCTGAGCATAGAGCCGCTGCAGGCCAAAGGACACTTCGCGATCCAGATTGGCACGTAACGTCTCATCGGCCACGCCCAGCGATTCCAGCGCCCGGTAGGTCATCACATTGGGCAGGAAGCGGCTAACCGTCTGCTCGATGCACTGGTGCGGGAAGTTCTCCAGGTAGTCCAGACTATCGAGCGTGGTGGCCGCCAGTGACGGATCCACACGCACTGTCAGTTCGCCCTGGGTCACGTCATAGCGGCGCGGTAGCGCGATCGCCTCGGTGATCGTGCCCGGTTCGGCAAGCATGCCGCCCGTGCCCACCACTTCCGGCGCTTCGTAGCGGTAGACCGGCAGCAGCCGGTCATCCCCCTGTCCGAGCGGCGGTTTGCTGGCGTCGGTATAAGCGCCATCATTGCCGCTGGCATAGAAGGTCAGGTCAACGGCTTCGGTATCCTCGACGGTGACCATCCACTCAAAGCGGTGGCGCCCACCGGTCGGAATCTCCGCCGTGACATCCTGTGGGCTGTTGAAGGTCAGGCCAGCTCCCCGCAGGGAGGCGTCAACGGTCATTGGCTCGCCGGTGTTGTTGTTGACCACCGCCACCAGCGTCAGAGCGTCGCCTGCCACGAAGAAGCGTGGTGTGATCGGGCGCACCAGCAGCGGCTTGGTGCTGATCAGGTCCTGGGTGGTCTGCCCCACTAGGGTGATGCCATTCCGCCCGTCAGTCACAGCGCGGGCATCCAGCCGCCAGGTCGTCAGGTTATCGGGCAAGGTGACCTCGAACGTTGCCACGCCATCCTCGCCGGTGAGCACGACCGGGTTCCAGTACGGCGTATCGACGAATTCCTCCCGCACCTCAAAGATGCCGCCTTCACCGCCACCGCCGCCACCACCTTTGACCGTGTCCAGGGTGGTCTGGGTGAGCTGGTCGACGCTGAGCGTCAGCGGCACGGCAGTGCGCACACTCAACCCCTGCTGGCCGTAGAAGACCTGCATCAACGGCGAACTGTTCGGCTCGGCAATGGTCAGAACAGCCAGATCAGTCAGGCCGACGCCAACCTCCGCCGCCACCGGGTTCCCGGCGTAGTCCCTGGTTTCCACGGTATAGGTGACTGTCTCACGCGGGCCGGCCTGCTCGCGATCCGGGCGGACAGTCACGGTGATCTCGCGCCGCTCCGGGTCAACCGCGATCTGGGCCATACCGGCACGGAATTCAGCCACCGCCGTATTCTCATCCACGCCCTTGACCAGCAGTGCTGACACATACACGTTAGGCGCGTAAGCATCCTCGATTGGGAAGCGGTAGACCGTGCTGTTAGTCTCCAGCGGGATGATCTCGTGGTGCAGCACATCGCCGCGCTCGATCGTCAGCAGCGCCATCGCCCGGCCCTGCCACGGCGAGGCGATCAACACTTCGGCCATATCGCCAACTTTGTAACTATCGCGGTCGGTGATCAGCTCGATCCGGTTGCTATTCTGCTGCCGCCAGGCCACATACTCCCGCCCGGAGACCCACATGAAGCCGGAGGCGCGTACTTCGTTGCCGCGCCCGTCGCGCGTCGTCGCCAGGATCTTATACGTCCCGGCGATGGGCGGCACGAACTCAAACGTCGCCGTACCATCAGCGCCGGTCGCCACTGTCCCGGACGCGCCTTCTACCGGGATATTTTCAACCTCCCACGTCCATATAGCGCGGCCATATTCATCCTCTTCCTGGACGCTCGACCAGCGCCGCTCGACGACTTCGTAGCGGATCTCCTGCCCGGCCACCGGGGCGCTCTCCCAGTCCACCGCGATCAGGTTGATCGTGTTGGCTTCGCCCGCCAGACCAACGTAACGCTCCGGGCGGATGCCCACGTAAACCTGGCCCTGGTGGACGATCACCGTTGCCCGTCCAGCAACCAGTTGACCGCTCTCATCAGTGACTGACGCCTCGATGGTGAAGGTCTGGCTCTGGGTTGCCTCACCCAGATCGGCGGGTATTTCGATCAACAGGCGGCCTTCAGCGTCGGTCACGCCTTCACCCTCCGCCACCACAGACCCGTACCCGCCGCCATAGTAGACGCTGGGACCTTCATCATAGTTGAAGTCGATGAACTCGTAGCGCTCCAGCCCGCTGTACTCAAAGAAGTAGTTCTGGGCCAGCACACTGTAGGCCACCCGCGCCGCCGAGACTGCGCCGCCGAAGAAATAGCGGCTGTCCACCAGCACGCGGATTGTCTCCCCCTGCACCACCTGATCGGATTCCGGTGTGACCGTCACCTGGAACTCCGGAGCGCGGTATTCGGCCACACCGAACGACACGCTGAAGTTGCGCGGGCTATAGTCCTCAGTCGGGTCAACCACTGCCGTGATCTGGTAGTAGCCCAGCCCGGCATCTTCGGCCAGGTCAAACTGGCCGCTGAAGGTCCCGTAGGAGGTCAGGGGCAGTGTTGCCTCGTAGATCGTTTCGCCCAGGTTATCCTGCACCCGGATGGGCAGTTCCCTCAGGTTCGGCGGCGTATAGGTCACATCGTCGCGGCTGCGCAGCACGCCGCGGAAGTACACCGGCTGCCCCGGACGGTAGATCGGGCGGTCCGTATACAGATAGCCCCGCACATCCACCGGGAAGTAGTCCGCCATCAGGTTGAAGTCGTATGGTTCGATGCCCCACGTCCACTCGCTGGCAGCGAAGCCGAACGCCTCCGGCGTGTTGACCACGGCATACACATAGTCGTACAGGCTTTCCAGACGCGGGATGGACGCCGTCGCCAGGCCGCCGGTGTCAGTCACGGCACTGGCCACCGGGTTGAAAGCCCGGTCGTAGAAGGTGACCGGTACGCCGGCCAGCGGTTCTCCAGTCTGCAGGTCAGTCACCCAGGCCAGTGCGGAATCCACCGAGAATTTGAGCGTGACATTGGCGCTGGCCACGATCATGGCGTGCTGCAGTGACTGAAAACCCCGGCTGCGCGTCTCTGGCGTGGAGACGATCAGGAAGTATGCGCCGGGCGGCAGCGCCTGTTCCCCGCCGACCGCCGCCGTCTGCACGTCCGTAACTGTTTCCGGGCGCGGCGCGGGAGTCTTTAGCGCGACGTAATACTCACTGGTATCGCCCTCAGCGATCCAGGCCAGCGAGCCATCGCGCAGTTCCACCTGCCACCAATACAACCCCTGCTCACAGACCGGGCCGCCCACGACCGGCAGCTGGTAGTCCTTGTAGAGCAGGGCCACGATCTCGCCCGTCGGGCTGCCCCCTCGCGCTCGGAGCGGATCCGGCTCTGTAATCACCACTGCCGTGCCGCCGACTTCCAGGCGCGGATCAGGAGCGCCAGGACATTCCAGCGGCTGGCTCCCGCCCTGGGTGGTGATAGTCAGCAGTTCGTACCAGCGCTCATTCTCGCCGGATTCCACGGGCACCGACCAGCGGCGCAGCAGATCAACCTCGCGGCGCGGGAAGTCCTCCCACAGTTCCCAGCTATCCGGCCCATTGAGGCGAGCCAGGTCGGCCAGGCTCAGGCGGTAAAGCGACAGATCAAGCTGGCTAACGTTCAGATGCTGGGCGAAGAGGCGCGTTTGCGGCGCGTAAGCGCTGTACAGCCCCACCCGGCCAGGTGTGTTGAGCGTTACCCAGGGTCCATAGGGCTGCGTGGTGAAGCGGATGACCGTCTCCTGATCAATCGTGTTGCCATAAACATCAGCCATGCCTGGCAGGATGCGGATCGTGTAATCGGTGCTCGGCTCCAGTTCGAAGCTCAGCCCGTAGCGGTTATCCCACGAATAATAGTATGCTTCTGGCTCGCGGTATGGCTCCGGCTCGATGATCACCTTATCATCGAGCGTGGTACGATCCATCGGCGTGGCGAAGATGATGGCAAAGCCGCCCGAAGGCATCGGATTACTGCCGTTGGTCGGTTCAGTGCGCAGAATGCGCGGACGATCCACGGCCATGAAGTTCCAGGTCATCGTCTGCTCAAGCGGTGTGGTGCCATTGGCTGCACGGGCGACATGGGCGTCCACCCGCGCCGTGTAGAAGCCACCCAGCGCCAGCGGCTCAGCAGGCGTGAAGGTCATTTCCGAGGCCGTCTCGTTCCAGGAGAACGATCCGCGTACCACGCCAGCATCCTGCTCGGCGAGAACAAACGCCTTCTCCACACTGGCGCGATCCATGGCCTGGTTAAAGGTCACCACCACCGGCGCGTCCAGCGCCACACCATCCTCATTATGGCCAGGGCTGATGGTCAGGATCGCCGGCGGCACAGTGGTGAACTGCCAAGCATAGTCAGCATCCAGCACACCGCCGGTAACATCGGTCAGGCCAGCGGGGACGGTAGCCGTATAGGTGGTGCCACCCTCCAGCCGCACCGGATGGAAGATATAGATCGAGGTATTGAGCCACTCACCCTCGCCTTCCAGCGGCGGGTCAAAGACCAGCGGGTCGGGCAAGGTTGCCATTTCCTCGACTGTCACCAGCGGCACCACCGGCCGGTTAAAGATCACGGTGATCGCTGAATCAGTCGCGACATGGCGGGTATCCGGTGCAGGCAGCACCTCGGCCACCGCCAGGTAACCCACCGTTTGCACGTTGAACGTGAACGGTTCGCCCAGCGGATCTCCGGCCACACTGCGGGCCTCTGTGCTCAGCGTGAACGTGTAGCCGGTGGCCCGTAGCAACGGTTTTTCCGGTGTGATCTGGATGGTGCGCGGATCGACTGCTTCGACCTTCAGCGGGGTAACCGGAGTCACGCTCAGCGCCGCCCGCACGCTCTCCAGATCCATCGGCTGGTCGAAGTAGAATGTGACGGTACTATCCAGCGAGATTTCCTCGCCGGGCAGTGGCTGGGTATCGACCACCTGCGGCGCAGCACGCGCACCCTGTTGTAACGGCGGTCCAGCCTGCGCGGACGATTCCGGCCCGCCCAGGAGCCAGACTCCCAGGATCAACACCAACCCGATCAAGCCCATTAAGACTATAGTGTGCCTTGGCCTCATGGAATACCCCCTCTTAAAGCGGTGCAGAACCGCCCTTGGCCAGCGAACAGGAGTCAGTCATTGACTATTTTGATCATAAGGACAATTCATGTTCGGGGCAATCAGTGGGTGGTCAACGGTTGTTCAATGCCCCGCGCAAGGGAATCGTCAGTCTGTTGTCAGGTTAGCTGTAGCCCGCCAGAAAGCAAAGCGCTCCCGCGACTGGAAGCCGTGGGAGCGCCTGAGTTGCCGGGGGTATTGCCGCAAGTCTAGCACTCACTATAGCCACAAGAATCGCACTTGCGGCAGCCTTCGACGTTGATAAAGGTCGCCTGGCCGCACTCCGGGCACAGATCACCGACCCGGGACTGCGACAACTCGCTCAGCGGCAGGGTTGGCTGGACAGGCGCCTGGGCGGGCGTCACCGCAGTCACCCCCGAAGAAGCCTGCATATCGCGGTCAGCCGTCTCGTCCAGGTACATCTGCAACATCTGGGCGATGCCATCAGGCAGGCTGCGCACACGTGCCGGGCCGAAGCCGGTCGCCCGCCCGCCACCGATCCCGGCCAGCTGGCGCACCACTTCCTTCAGCCGTTTGCGCGGGCTGACCGGCGATGCCAGCCGCAGCACATACGAGATCAGGCGGCCTAGCGCCTCCGAGACAGCGGCGGTATCGGAACCGGCCTTGGCAGTATGCAGGAAGACCTCAAATGGCTGGTCGCCCCGCTGGCCATTCTCGTTGATCGTCAGGTAGGTCGTGCCCAGCGGCGTCGGCAGGCGGTAAGTCCAGCCGGACAGACGGCGCGGACGTGGTTTCTTGTCCTCGTTAAACAGCGGCAATGGCTCCGCGGCAGCAGGTACTGTTTCGGAACCGGTCCCGCTTTCCTTGGCCTCTTTGGTGGCCCGCGTTTCCAGGACGACCTTCTGACGGCTGCCGGTCACATAGACAGTCAGACCTTTACAGCCCAGCTTCCAGGCCAGCCGATACGCCTCTTTGACGTCTTCAACGGTGGCCGTTGCGGGCATATTGATCGTCTTGGAGATCGAGTTATCCACAAAAGCCTGCATCGCCGCCTGCATGCGGACATGCTCCTCAGGCGTGACATCACCGCTGACCACATACACGCGCCGGATCTCCTCCGGCAGTTCTTCCACATGCTGGCAACTGCCATCGACGCTAACCTGCTCCACTACCCGGCGAATGGTCTCCTCGTCCAGACCGGCGCGTTGCATGGCCTGCTGGAACAGCGGACTGGTATACTGCAGCTCCAGGTCGCGTCCTCCGTCGTTGACATGACGAATATAAGCCAGGGCAAAGACCGGCTCGCAACCATAGCCCTCACAGCCAGCTACCGTCGAGATCGTGCCTGTCGGTGCGACGGTATTCTGCGCGCCGTTACGGATGCCATGCGCCTTAATCCCGGCGGTGATGGCGTCCCAGTCCAGAACCGGGCGGCCCCAGTCGTGGCGGTAAGGCGTGATCGGGCGAGGTGGTGTCCATTTGAGATTCTCCGGGTCATACAGGCTACCCCGGATGGCCGGGAACGGGCCGCGTTCCCGCGCCAGCTCGATGCTGGTGCGCATGGTATGGTAGCGCACGAATTCCATGACCTGCCCGGCCAGTTCCTGCCCTTCCTCGGAGCCATAGCGCACCCCCAGGCGGTACATGATGTCGGCCAGCCCCATGATCCCCAGGCCAATGCGCCGCACCCGGTGAGCCGCCTGCTTGAGCTGGGGCACAGCAGGGACATAGGCATTGGCCGTCACCACATCATCCAAGAAGCGGGTGGATTCCTCAATGGTGCGCTGTAGCTTTTCCCAGTCCAGCCGGTCGTCGTCCGTCATATGCCGGGCCAGGTTGATCGACCCCAGGCAGCAATTTTCAAACGGCCCCAGCCATTGCTCGCCGCAGGGGTTGGTGGCCTCCAGCTCGTAGAGGTGTGGGACAGGATTGCTACGGTTGGCAGTGTCCAGGAACAGGATGCCCGGCTCGCCGTTGAAGTGCGCCTGGCGAGCAATCAGGTCAAAAAGATCGCGGGCGCGCACCGTCTCCCAAACAGCGCCATCGGCGGGGTTGATCAGCTCGAAATCCTCGTCATTTTCCACCGCCTGCATAAATGCATCGGTGACGCCCACAGAGATATTGAAATTGGTGATCTGGCTCTCGTTAGTTTTGCAGGTAATGAACTCTTTGATATCCGGGTGATCGACGCGCAGCACAGCCATATTGGCCCCGCGCCGGGAACCGCCCTGCGCGATCTCGCCAAAAGCCTGGTCGTACACCCGCAGGAAGCCCACCGGCCCGGTCGCCTTGCCCATCGAGGAACGCACCAGCGCGCCTTTGGGCCGCAGGCGGCTAAACGAAAAACCATTGCCGCCGCCGGTCTGCTGGATCAGCGCCGCGTCCCGCAGCGTCTGGAAGATGCCGGAAGGCGTACGCCCCATATCATCGTCGATGGCCAGCACAAAGCAGGCGGCCAGCTGGCCCAGCGGCGTGCCCGCGCCGGTGAAGGTCGGGCTGTTGGGGAAGAACCGGATATCCGTCAGCAGCTCATAGAAGCGGTTCGACCACAGTTCAACATCCCCCGCCAGTTCCGCCTCTGCTGCTGCGACATGGCTGGCCACCCGCCAGAACATCTCATGCTCGGTCTCCGCCGGCTGGCCATCCGGCCCGCGCCGCAGATAGCGCTTGGCCAGAACGGTCCGCGCATTTTCGGAAAGCGGCAGGTGGCGCAGGGGCAACGGAGGGCCGGAATGACCGTTTGGTCGGCTTCCGGTTCTGGTCTTGCCTGACTGCTTGGTCGTCATTGCGAAGCTCCTTCCCCTGAAAACAATACAACACAGACGAATTGAGTCCGGCCATCCCTCAATTCCTGGTCAGGCGCTGCTATTGGATTGGCCATCCCCAGGCATTACATGGCAGAGTGTACCGACGGGTGACAGTCTGATCGCGGCAGGATGCGCCCGGGATGACTAGCGGCCGGCCTGCGACCCCTTGGTTTTGCTGTCCTGTTCGGCCAGCAGTTTGTTGATCTCAGCGCGCACGCTATCCAGGTTATCCAGCCGCAGATAGACGATGGCATAGCGGATATAGGCGATGGCATCGAGCGCTTTCAGTCCCTCAATCGCCATATCGCCGACCACCCGGCTGGAGACTTCCGCCTTGCCCATGCGCTGTAGCTTGGCTTCGATCTGATCGGCCAGCCGTTCCAGATCCGCTGCTGCTACCGGTCGTTTGGCACAGGCAATGCGCATCCCCTGGATCAGCTTTTCCCGATCAAAAGCTTCCCGTTCTCCGCCCGATTTGATCAACATCGGCGTGGCCAGGATTGCCCGCTCGTAGGTGCTGAATCGCTCCCCACACTTCAGGCACTCCCGCCGTCGCCGAATTCCTCCTCGCGCATCATGACTGGTGTCGACCACACGCGAGGCCCCGGTCGCACCGCAATACGGGCATTTCATGGCTTTGGCCCCCCCATCCCGGGTTCCCGGCCCCAATATCCGCGCGGCGCCACCGACCACCTGCCCACCTACCCCCACAGATAGGGGTATGTTGTGAATCACCCCCTGCATATGGTGGTCAATGGGCTTTCACTGTAACACGGTCGGGGGCAGGGTTGAACAGTACCCCGGTACTATTTTGCATTAAAATTCCCGGCCTGGCAGAAAACAGGCAGCCCCCCACCCGGCACGCAGACCGAAATACAGGGTGGAGGGCCTGTCCCTGAGGAGGTATGAAGAATGGTCCGGGCGCCACCGCGTCAGCCCACTCTGGCGCGGCTCCCGGTTGTGCCGCGCTTACCGCTTGCGCAGGAAGGTCGGGATATCCATATTGCCGCTGTCAAACGACGAGAAGTCGCTACCGGAGTCAACCGACGACTGCTGCTGCGGTGGCTGTGGTGGCTGTATGGGCCGGCGCAACGCAGGCTGCATGGCCGGCTGTTGCTGGGCCGGTTGAGCCGGGGCACGCTGTGGTGTTTGCAGCGGCTGAGCGCCCTGTTGTACCTGCCGCCGGGCGACATGGCTCTGTTCGAAGCCGGTGGCAATGACCGTGATACGGACGGAATCACCCATATTGGGGTCGATCACCGCGCCGAAGATCAGGTTGACATCCGGGTGCGCCGTATCCTTGATGATCGACGCCGCCTCATAGACCTCAAACAGGCTCAGGCCGGTGCCGCCGGTCACATTGAACAGGATGCCCCGTGCGCCATCGATGGTGACATCCAGCAGCTGGCTGCTGACCGCCGCCTCCGCCGCCTTGCGGGCGCGGTCATCGCCGCTGGCCTGGCCGACCGCCATCAGCGCTGCCCCGCCTTCGGACATAATCGTCCGCACATCGGCGAAGTCCAGGTTGATCAGGCCGGGCACCGTGATCAGTTCAGAGATGCCCTGGATGCCCTGGCGCAGCACATCATCAGCCAGCCGGAAGGCGTCCTGCAGGCTGGCGCGCTTATCGGCGATCTGCAGTAGACGATCGTTAGGGATGACAATCAGCGTGTCAACATGGTCCTTGAGTGCCTCGATGCCGGCCTCCGCCGCATCCTGGCGCCGTTTGCCTTCAAATGAGAAGGGCCGGGTGACGACGCCAATCGTCAGCGAGCCAAGCTCTTTGGCTACCTGGGCCACAATCGGCGCTGCGCCAGTGCCGGTGCCGCCACCCATGCCACAGGTGATAAAGACCATATCCGCGCCGCGCAACACCTCGTACAGCTCATCGGCGCTTTCTTCCGCCGCTTTGCGCCCGATTTCCGGGTTGCCGCCGGCGCCGAGGCCGCGCGTCAGCTTATCACCAATACGGACGCGCGTCTTGGCCTGGGAGAGCATCAGGGCCTGGGCATCAGTATTGATGGAGATAAAATCCACCCCGCCCATGCCCTCCTCAATCATGCGATTGATGGCATTGCCGCCGCCACCACCAACACCCACGACTTTGATTTGCGCGAAATTCTCACCGGGGGTCAAATCATAATCACTCATCACTGCCTCCTCAGATCAAGACGCCTGGTTGCCATGCGCTTGATACCACCTGTTAGGCCTGCGTGTGGGTTATTGTGCTATTGTATGCGAAAATGCTGCGCAGCAAAACTGCGCCACCCCCTGAAAAAGGCCAAATAGTCCAAAAGTGCTACCCGTCCCCCTAGTTGTTCTCGTCTTCAGGCACAAAACGCCGGAACAACCCGCTGAGCATCTTGCCCAGGCTGAAGCCTGAACGCGCCGCGCCTGCGTTATCCGCGTACTGGCGGTCTTCGCGGTCCATCGCCAGGCCCAGGCGCAACAGGCCCACGCTGGTGCTATAGGCCGGGCTGCGCAGTGTGTCCGCCATGCCCGTGATCTTCTCCGGCTGGGCCAGGCGCACCGGCAGGTGCATTACCCGCGCGGCCACTTCGCGGATGCCCGGCAGCAGCGTGCTGCCGCCAGTGAGCACCACGCCCGCGGGCAGCAGGCCGTCGTAGCCGGAGCGTTTGGCTTCCTGCAGCACCAGCTCGAAAATCTCTTCCACCCGCGCGCCGATGATCCGCGCCAGGTCGTAGCGCAGCACTTTGCTCGGCAACTCCTCGCCGAAAGGCTGCACGGCGAACGACTCGACCGAGTCCAGGACACGCGGGTCGGCATGCCCGTACTGCAGCTTGACCGCTTCCGCCAGTTCAAAGGGCAGGCGCAATCCATGGCCAATATCGTTGGTGATGTGCCAACCGGCCACGGGCAGTACCGCCGTGTGCCAGACAGTGCCCTCGATGAAGATTGCCAGGTCGGTCGTGCCCCCGCCGATGTCCACCACCATCACGCCCATCTGCCGTTCCGTGGGCGAAAGCACCACATCCCCCGACGCCAATGGGTTAAGGATGAAGCGGTCGACATAGACGCCGGTCGATTCGACGCATTTTTCCAGGTTCTGCACGGTCGAAGTCGAGGCGGTGATGATGTGCGTCTCCACCTCCAGCCGGAAGCCGTGCATCCCCAGCGGGCTGCGCACCCCTTCGTTGCCGTCCAGGCTGTAGGTACGCGGGATAACGTGCAACACCTCGCGGTTATGCGGGATGGCGATCGCCCGCGCATTAGCGATGGCCCGCGTGACATCCTCCGGCCCTACCGGGCGCGTGCCACTGATCCCCACCACGCCCCGGCTGTTGATCGAAGACACCTGGCTGCCAGCCAGGCTGACAAACGCCCGTCCGATCTCGTAACCGCTGCTGCGCTCTGCCTTGTGCACAGAAGAAGAGATCGCTGCCGTGAGGGCGTTCATGTCCGTCACCACGCCCTTTTGCATGCCGCGGCTCGGTTCCACACCCAGGCCAACGACATGAATATCTTCTTCGCGCACCTCACCGACAATGGTGCACACTTTGGTCGTGCCCACGTCGATACCAACCACTAGTTCACCCATAACAATCCGCCAGCTCGCTCCCACAGGCGAGGATCACTGCCCTGTACCGGTCTCATCTTCGCGCCACCAGATGCGGTAGTACGGCGCGTCTACATCCCCCACATCAATGAATTCCGGGTAGATGCCCCGCGCATTCAGGTCAGCCACAATGGCGTTGTACACGTTGAGTTTGGCCGCCATGTCTGTCCCGGTTCCCAGCCAGGCTCGCCAGCCCTGAGGGTCCTGAAAGCCCAGCCCTTCCACAGCGTCATAGATCAGGACTTCCAGGTCTGGCAGCAACTCCCGCAATTGCAGCGCGGCATCCACCACATCCTGCGGGATGACCACATTCGGGCCGATCGGGGCATCGCTGCCCTCAACTACAATCCGCAGCAGATCGGTGCGGTCCACCCGCTGCTGCATCACCCGACCCCGCACATCGATCCAGGTACGGACTCCGGCCTGCTCCCAGATCAGCGCCGGTTCGCGCTCCTGAATCTCGATCTGGATCAGGTGTGGCGGCCAGCCCACCCGAACCTCGGCATCCGCCACACTCGGCGAGCGCAACACCTGCGCCCGTACTTCCGCCGGATCCACCCAGAAAAGGTGCAGATTGGCCACCCCACTGAGCGCAAAGACCTCTTCCGCCGTCAGGTTGACCAGTCCACCCACCTCAATGTGGTGCACATAGAAGGCATCCGACTGGATAAACATCAACAGCACCACAAGCAAACTGGCCACGGTGACCGCGCTGAGCGTCCGGGCAGAAAGGATGGCTTCCAGATGGCCGCTGCGCCGCTGCGTCATGGCCACAGCGCCGCTTACGCCGTTCCGGGCTGCCGCCTCCCGCCGCGCTGCACGCCGACGACGCGCTGGCGCCCGTACTACCGGGAGCGGCTCGACGTGGCGCACTACCGGACGCGCCACCCGCTCGCGCTGGCCGCGTGGCGCCACATGGGACGATTGCACCCGGCGCCTGCGCCGGGACTTGCTGGCCGTATCGGAGGATGCGATCATGAATGCTTTCGTCCCGCCCGCTAGAGCGCGTCTCGCCGATGAGCCAGGCCAGGCGATCATCGGCAGGCTGAGCATTCCCAACCTGTCCGTGCAGTCCTGCCAGTGATCACAACGGAAACTCAGACGAAGTCTGTACCAGCGCCCCTGGTTCCTCTATTTTCCCACTTATCCCATGATATGCCAAGCGTGAAAAAAGTAAGTCCCGCCGCGGCACGCACCCCACCGCCCGGCGATTTCACAGGAAATTTACGACTTCATACCGCTGGCAGGCATTGTTTCAGGTGCTGAAATCGCCCAGCAGTTCGATCTCCAGTTCCAGCCGCACACCGAACCTGGCCGCGACGGTTTCCTGAGCCAGCCGGATCAGCGCCAGGTAGTCCGTCGCCGTGCCGCCTTCGCCCAGGTTGACCAGGAAATTGGCGTGCTTCTCTGAGATCTGCACCTGACCGCGCCGCGCCCCTTTTAGCCCGGCAGCCTCGATCAGGCGTCCAGCGTAGTCGCCCGGCGGATTCTTGAAGATGCTGCCCAGGCTGGCCCCCGGCGGTTGTGTGCGCTTACGATGAGCAATGTATTCCGCCGCCTGAGCTTTGAGCGCCGCTGGATCAGCGCCAGGCGCCAGCTGAAGCGTGACAGTCGTCACCAGGTACGGCTCCTGCATACCCTTGAGTGCCGAAGTGCGGTAAGCATAGGCCATATCAGCGACAGCGTAACGAGCCACCCCCGCCGCGCGGTATACCTCCACCTCCCGGACACAGGCGGTCATATCGCCCCCGTATGCCCCGGCGTTGTTGATCGCCGCCCCACCAATCGTACCCGGCACGCTGACCGCCCATTCCAGCCCGCGCAGGCCGCGCGCCATACAGCGCCGCGCCACCGTACTCAAGCTGGCTCCGCTTTCCGCCCGGACGACGCCGTCTGCGCCAATTGTCAGCGCCGCTGCCCGGTTGATGATGACCAGTCCCCGGAAGCCGCTATCGGCCATCAGCACATTAGAGCCACCGCCCAGAATACGATGCGGCACACCCCGTTCCCAGGCAAACCGGGCGGCAAAGATCAGATCGGCCAGGTTGTGGGCCACCACCAGCGCATCCGCCGGGCCGCCCAGCCGGGCCGCCGTATGGCGGGCCAGCGGCTCGTCCCGCCGTAGACGGTCGCCAAAGCGCTCCTCCAGGAGCGTGTAGTCCACAGCCACCAGACCCTCCGCAAAAAGACGGAAAAGAAAGCGACCGCTATTAACGACCCTGGCGCAGTCGCTCCAGCAGGCGGACGCCGATCGTTGGCGCGTCACCGGCGCTGAGGATCAGCACCACATCGCCCGGTTGCACCCCCACTGCCAGCGCCTCGACGGCGCTGTCCAGCGTTGGTGTATGGCGCACGTCTGGATGAGAAATACGGGCAATCAGTTCGGGAATGCCGGGGCCGTCGCTCTGCTGCTCCCGCGCGGCATAGACATCGGTGATCAGGACATGGTCGGCGGCTTCCGGCGGAAAGGCTGCGGCGAAAGCGTCAAAAAGCGCCCGCAAGCGCGAGAAGGTATGTGGCTGCCAGACCGCCCAGATCGTCGCCTGCGGATAGGCAGCCCGCGCCGCCCGTAGCGTCACGGTGATAGCTGTCGGGTGGTGGGCATAATCATCGATCACAGTCACGCCACCGGCCTGCCCGCGCACCTCAAAGCGCCGCCCGGCGCCGCTGTAGGTTGCCAGCGCTGCCAGCGCATCCTTCTCCGGCACGCCCAGCCGCATCGCCGCAATCAGCGCTGCCAGGGCATTCTGCACATTGTGAGCGCCCGGCACGCTCAGCAACCCGGCGCCGATATCCCGCCCCGCCCGTACCACGCGGAAGGCCATTCCCTTCCCCCGCGCCTGTACGTCTACAGCACGCCAGTCGGCCTGTGGGCTGGCCAGGCCGTAGGTCGTCACCACTGCACCTACTGACTGCCGCTCAGCCGCCAGCTTCGCCGCGCCGGGATCGTCAGCGCAGGCGATCAGCAGGCCGTCCGCTGGAAGCAACGCGGCAAAGCGGCGGAAATCTTCCGTCAATACCTCCAGAGTCGGGAAGAGGTCTGGATGGTCATGCTCGATATTGGTGATCACGGCGATTGTTGGCTGCAACCCCAGGAACATATGATCGTATTCGTCAGCTTCGATGACAAACGCCTCCCCCCGGCCCACCCCGGCGTTGGTGCCCACACCCGGCACCACGCCGCCGACGATGAACGAGGGATCGCGTCCCGTCTCCCGCAGGATATGCACGATCATCGCTGTGGTTGTCGTCTTACCGTGCGTTCCAGCCACGGCAACGCCGACCTGCCCGGCCATCAATTCCGCCAGAATGTCGCTACGCTTGAGGACAGGCAGGCCGCGCGCCCGCGCCGCCAGCACTTCGGGATTATCCGCCGGGACAGCCGAGGAGATGATCACCAGCGCAGCGTCGCCGATGTGTTCCGCCCGGTGACCGGCGTAGATCACTGCGCCGTCGCGGGCCAGCGCCGCCGTCAACTCGTTCAGCTGGCGATCGGAACCGGAGACGCGATAGCCGCGCTGGAGCATCACGCGGGCGATGGCCGAAAGGCCGCTACCACCAATCCCGACAAAATGGACATGCTGGCCGGGCATCAGCATAGGCTCAGACCAGCACAACGACTACAAACAGGAACAGGACAATGACCAGCAGCGTGAGCAGGTTGCCTTCCAGCAGGAACACCAGCGGCAACTGGTTGACAAACTGGGCGCTGGCCGAGTTCAGCGGCGGGGCCATGATCGAGGGACTGAGTGGATAGTGCAGCACGTCCATGTAGTACCACAGCGACCCGAAGAAGAGATAGGCGTTGACGCCGCCGATCGTCGCCCCCAGAAGACCCTCCTGCAGGCCCTCGCGGGCGTCGTGTCCGGAGCGTTCTGCCCGCTCGCCGCGCTCAAAGCGTGCCGGGGTCTCATAAGCGAACAGTGTGATCACGGTGAGGATGCCAGCATACACATAGAACTGCTGGGCCAGGGGGGCGCTGCCAATCAGCGGAGTCAGAATCACATCGCCGAGCTGCTCAAGCACAAACAGTCCCAGCACGATCCCGGCCATGGCGATCATCTCGCGGGTCGAACCGCGGATGAATCCGATCACCGCGAACAGAGCCACCATTGCCCAGAGAAAGTAGCCCAGTTGGACCATAACGGCACCACTATCCCGCCGGCGCGCCGGGCCGTCCGATTAGATCAGCACAATAATCACGAACAGAAACAGGATCACAACCAGCAACGTCAGCAGATTGCCCTCCAGCAGCCAGTCCAGCGGCAGGCTGTACTGCATGGCCTCGCTGACCGTGCCCACATAGGGAGCCGGGATATTCGGATTGAGGGGGTAACCCAGCACACGCATGTAGTACCACAGGGAGCCGGCCACCAAATACCCGTTGAAGGCCCCCAGCACACCCCCCAGCAGGCTCTCCTGAAGACCGCCTTCACGCAGGCCTCTCCGGGGACGGGTGCGTCGCTCAAAGCGTCCCGGCGTTTGATAAGCGAAAAAAGTGATGATCAGCAGGATAGCCGCGTAAAAATAGAACTTCTGCGCCGGGTCAGCGCCAGCGGTCAGCGGCTCCAAGAAGACAGCTTTGAATTGCTCTATGGTGAACAGCGCCAGCACAATGCCGGTTGAGGCGATGATCTCCTTGGTCCACCCGCGCGAAAAACCGATGATGCCGAACATGATGATCATGCCTGTCAGAACCGTGGACAGTTGTATCATCGCCCCTCCACTTCGCATGCCCTCACCAGCAGGCGGGCAATCGCGCGGGCGCCTTCCGGGCGGGCCAGTTGCCGCGCTTTTTCCCCCATCATCGCCAGCGCCGCCGGATCGTCCAGCAGGCGCCGGATCGCCGGATACAACGCCTCAGCCAGTTGATCGTCGGCCAGCCAGATCGCCGCCCCCCGCGATGTCAGATAGTCCGCATTGACCTTCTGGTAACGCCAGGCATGCGGATACGGCACCAGGATCGCTGGCAGGCCAAACTGCGGGAACTCCCCCAGCGTACTGGCCCCTGCCCGGCTTACCACCAGGTCAGCCGCCGCCAGCGCCAGCCCCATATCCTCATGCAAATAAGCATAGGCATGATAACGCTTCTGCGCTGCCTGCGCTAAACGCTCCCGGGCCGCGCTGACTTCCGGCCAATCGAGTTTGCCGCTAATGTGCAGCACCTGCAAGTTTTCATCCGCCAGCAGGTCAGGCAGAATGGCCAGCAACGCCCGGTTGATGCTGCGCGCGCCGCTGCTCCCGCCGAAGACCAGCAACGTCCGCCGTCCCTTGTCCAGCTGGAAGTGGGTCACAGCCGCCGCTCGCGTAGCTCCCAGCACGCTCCGCCGCAACGGGTAACCGGTTTCCACCACCTGCCCCGCCCGGAAGTAACGGGCGGACTCGGCGGAAGTCGCCGCTACCCGGCGGGCGAAGCGGCTGGCCACCCGGAGCGTCAGCCCTGGCTCGATATCCGGCACAAAGGCATAGACCGGTACGCGCCACAGCCAGCCCGCCAGGGCGACCGGCAGGCTGGCCCAACCACCGGTCAGGAAGACCCGCTCCGGTCGCCAGCGCATCACCAGCCCCAGTGCCTGGATAAACCCCACCGCCAGCTTCGCCGCGCTGACCGCCAGCCGCGCCGGGCTGACCCCATGGATCGGTCCGCCCTGGATGTACACCACCCGTTGCCAGACGATCCCGCTGCGGGCGATCAGTTCCGGTTCCATCCCGCCAGCGCCCACGCCGCCCACAAAGAACAGCGTCACCGGCGGCAGATCGTCAGCGCCCTGTTGCAGCGCCTCTGCCACGGCGAACGCGGGGTACACTCCGCCCCCGGTCCCCCCGGCTGAGATCAGGATCCGCATGCGCTCTCCGTTCCGGTACCGATTCGCGCGCCGTCACACGGGAGATGCTCAGCAGCAGGCCCACACCCGCCATCGAAGTCACCAGCGCCGAACCGCCAAAGCTGATAAACGGCAGCGGCACACCGCTGAACGGCAACACCGCTGTCATCACAGCGATGTTCAGCAGCGCTTCCACGACAATCCATGTGGTGACCCCGGCGGCCAGCAACGCCCCGAAGCTATCCGGCGCTCCACGGGCGATCCGGTAGCCGCGCACCGCCAGCACCACAAACAACCCCGCCACCAGGATACAACCGAGCAACCCCAGTTCTTCCGCCAGCACAGCGAAAATGCTATCCGTATGTGGCGCAGGCAAAAAGCCAAACTTCTGGTAGCTCTCGCCCAGCCCAACGCCGGTTAACCCACCATTCAGGAAGGCGATCACCGCCTGCTGGACATGATAGCTGGCCTTGGTCAGATCGGTCGTACTCGCCAGGTACGAAGCCAGACGCGACCCGGCGTAGCTGATCTGCATGGCAAACAGGTAGCCTATCCCCCCCATGAACAGCCCGATAATACCCATCTGCAACAAATCCGCGCCAGCCAGGAAGAACATTGTCACCGCCGTAATCAGAATCAGCGATGCGGTACTCAGGTCCGGCTGGAGTACAATCAGCCCGCCCACCGAGCCGATCAGAATCGAAAATGGGATCAGGCCGTAGCTAATGCGGCGGATTTTGCTCTGCTTGGCGGAAAGCCAGGCCGCCATGTAAATGATGGTCACCAGCTGGGCCACCTCGCCGGGCTGGAGCGAGCCGTTGATGAAAGCGCGCTGCGCGCCAAACACCTCCGGCGCGGTCATCAGCAGCGCGATCAGCAGCGCGATCACTACCAGCATCATCCACAGAGCGAACCTCTTCCATATCCGGTAATCGATCAACGCCAGCAGAAGCGTCACCACCCCCCCCAGCGCCATCGACCGCACCTGCCGCATGAAGATCACGGAGGGATCGCCGTAAGTCTGGTAGCTCCAGTCGAACGTGGTGCTGAAGACCATCATCAGCCCGATCGCCAGCAGGATACCCACCACCAGCACCAGGTACAGGTCAATCCGGGCGCGGAAGAGCTTCTTACGCTCAGCAATGCGCGCCGAATCAGGGGGTGGCGCTTTGTCCTCAAAGAACTGTGGCATGGTCGCCATGCGTGCTGTCCTTGATTGTCAACCTGTGCAGGTATTCTATAGCCGACAGACAAATCCTGCTCGCCAACCAGCACTCCTAGAGCGCGTTGACCAGCGCCCGGAAGTGCGCGCCGCGCTCCTCAAAATCGCGATAAGCGTCATAACTGGTGCCGCCAGGCGAGAGCAACACCACATCGCCAGGGCGGGCCAGCGCTGCTGCCGCCGCCACCGCCTCCTCCAGCGTGACAGCCTCCCGCACACGCTCCGGAGCCAGCAATCCCTCCGCGCCGCGGGCCAGCGCCTGGTGCAGCAACGCGGCCACTACCGGCCCGTGCGCGCCAAATGTGACCACCGCCCGCGCCTTTTGCACTACCAGGTCGATCAGCCCGTCCCAGGGCAGGTTCTTATCTTTGCCGCCCAGCAGCAGGACAAGCGGCTCGTCATAGCTGCGCACGGCGGCCAGCACGCGCTCCGGCGCGGTAGCGATGCTATCGTTGACCCAGGTGACACCGTCGCGCACCCGCACCACTTCCAGCCGGTGGGCCACACTGCGGAAAGTCCGGATCGCTGCCGCCAGCGTTTCCGGCGGGATGCCCGCCGCCCCGGCGATAGCGCATGCCGCCAGCGCGTTAAGAACGTTATGCGCACCACGCAGCGGGACTTCCGCCCGCGGTAGCACGGCCTGCGGGAGGCCCTCAGGGCTGGCCATACCGACCACGGTCAGGCGCCCGCCATCGAGATAGGCGCCATCCGCCACGACCTCACGGGCGCTGAACCAGGCCACACGCCCCGGCGCCACGCCTGCCAGAGCCGCCGCGCCCGGATCGTCGCGACCCAGGATGGCCAGGTCGTCCGCCTTCTGGTAGCGGATCAGGTTCGCTTTGGCCGCGGCATAGGCTTCCAGCGTCCCGTGACGATCAAGATGATTAGGGGTGATATTCAGAATCGCGCCAATGGCCGGGCTGGCCGTCATCAGTTCAAGCTGGAAGCTGCTCAGCTCCATCACCACAACGTCGGAGGGCTGAATAGCAGGCAGCACATCCAGCAGCACATCGCCGATATTGCCGCCAACGTGTGTCACACGCCCGGCGGCGCGGCACATGGCGCCAACCAGCGAGGTTGTGGTCGTCTTGCCGGCGCTGCCAGTGATGCCGATGGTCTGCGCGGGGCAGCGAGCCATGAACAACTGGGCATCATTGGTCACCGGCACACCGCACCGGAATGCTTCCGCCACCAGCGGCGCCGTCAGCGGCACGCCACCGGAGACGCACAGCACGTCCGCATCATCGAGCAGATTCAGCGGATGCCCGCCCAGGACAAAACGCACGCCGCAAGCGCGGTAAGACGCCAGAACCTCGCCAAAGGACTCTTCCGGGCGGGCGTCGGTGACGGTCACCCGCGCCCCGATCCCCGGCAGCCAGCGGGCCAGTGCCTGCCCCTGCCGGGCGAAGCCTATCACCACCACATGCTTGCCATGCAACTCATCCGCCACGACGCGCCTGCCTCTATCGTCTTCCACCAGCTAAACACCCATCCTAAACCAGCGCCAGGGCAATCCCCAGCATGGAACCGACCAGCGCAATGATCCAGAAGCGTTGAACCACCTGCACCTCGCTCCAGCCCATTTCCTGGTAATGCAGATGCAGCGGACTCATCCGCAACAGTTTGCGCCCGGTGCGCCGCAGATAGGCTATCTGCACCACCACGCTGAGCGTTTCCGCCACCGGCACAAAGGCGATCACCGGCAGCAGCGCCCACTGCCCGGTCATCAGTGCAACCACGCCCAGCGCCGCTCCCAGCGCCAGCGCCCCGGTATCGCCCATAAACAACTGGGCGGGAAAGGCGTTATACCACAGGAAGGCAAAGCAGGCCCCGGCGATGATGAAACAGAACTGGGTCAAGAAGATCTGGCCCTGCAGGTAGGCGATCAGGCCGTAAGTGCCATAGGCCATCGCAGCAATGATCCCGGCCAGCCCATCCAGGCCGTCAGTCAGGTTGATCGCGTTGGAAGACGCCACAATGATGAACGCCGCAACCGGAATCCAGATCCAGGGCGGGAGTGAAATCGGGATGCCAATGAAAGGCAGAAAGACCGTGTTAGCGTGCTGAAAACCGCCATTCCACAGGGACATGACCGTGGCCGCCACCAGCGCCAGGACAACCTGCCCGGCCAGCTTGGCCCGCGCGGAAATGCCTTGCCCGCGCTCGCGCTTGCCCTGCACCCCTTCCCAGTCGTCCAGCATACCCAGCAGCCCGTAGCCCAGCAGCACTCCCAGCGGCATCAGGATACTGGCGCCGGTACGAATTTCCGGGTTGAGCAGACTGGCCAGGTTGAGCGCCAGCGTCAGCAAGACGGCGGGCACAATGATCAGGATGCCGCCGAATGTTGGCGTCCCGGCTTTGACCTGATGGCTTCCCGGCAGGCTCTCCAGAATCCGCTTGCCCAGGCCCAGTCGCTTCAGCACAATGATGAACGGGTCGCCCCAGATCACCGCCAGCAAGAAGGACAGGCTGAGCATCGTCAATGCAACAGGCAAATCCCCCACCATAGGCTGCTATCCGATCTAGCGATCTACTGCTTCGAGTATGCCGCCCTGCGACGCCAGTTCCTGCCGCACGCTATCCGGTGGGATTTCCAGCAGGATCACCAGCCGTTCCACCAGATGGGCGAAGATGGGCGCAGCAACCACACTGCCCCAGTATTCCCGCGGGCGATCCAGTTTGATCAGGATAGACACCTGAGGGTCGTCGGCAGGCAGAAACCCCACAAACGACACAATTGACTTGTCCTGCTCATAGCCGCCGGGGATGGGAATCTGGGCCGTGCCGGTCTTGCCAGCGATGGTGTAGCCGGGCACCTGCGCGTCCGGCGTCCCGTACTGCACGGTCTGCACCAGCATGTCGCGGATCATGCGGGCGGTCTGGACAGATACCGGGCGTCCCATCGGCGAGGGCTGGGTCGTGTAGACCGTCTTGCCATCGATGATCTGGTGCACCACATGCGGCTGCATCATCAACCCGTCATTGGCGATGGCGTTGACCGCCGTCAGCATCTGCAACGGCGTCACGGCGATCCCCTGCCCGAAGCTGTTAGTGCAAATCTGGCTTTCCTGCCAGACGGTGTCGCCCGGCATGGGCACTGTCCCGGCAGCCTCCCCCTGCAGGTCAACGCGGGTTGGCTCGCCGAAGCCAAACGCCTTGACCATACGGTAGAAGCGAGTCGGCCCCATCTCGCGGGCTACGGTTGCCGTGCCCACGTTGAGCGATTGCACCATTACCTGGGTCATGTCGATCAGGCCGTGAGAGGCGCGATCCCAGTTCCAGATCGTGATCCCGCCGCACTCCATGCTGGCCTGGTCGTTATACGTACTGCCCGGCAGGATGACCCCTTCCTCGATCCCCGCCGCCAGAGTCACGATCTTAAAGACCGATCCCGGCTCGTACTGCTCGCTGATCGCCGCGTTCTGAAACAGCCGCGGGTTGTCCACTTCGTAGTAGATATTGGGGTCATACGAAGGAAAGTTGGCCATCGCCAGAATGGCCCCGGTGCGCGGGTTCATGATCAGGATCGTACCACGCTCCGCCCCGGTCACGTCGATGGCACGCATCAACTCCGCTTCCGCCAGGAACTGGACATCCCGATCCAGGGTCAGCACCAGGTCGCGCCCGTGCCGGGGAGTCACCAGCGCGGAAACCTCGAACGGGATGGCGCTCTCTTCTTCGACCAGGCTCTCACCGGCCAGTTCGCGCTGGTACGCGCCTTCCACGCCGAAATTGCCGCGCTGATCGCCGCCCACAAACCCGATCACCTGTGCGCCCAGCATACCCTGCGGATAGGCGCGGGAAGGGATGGGCGAAATCTCGACGCCAAAGATGCCCAGGTCCTGCACCGCCTGGCCGACCGCCGCGCTGACCGGCCGGGCGATCTGCACCCAGGGCCGGTCAGAGGTCAGCGCTTCGTAAATCGCCAGTTCGTCGCCGTTGAGCGCCACCGCCAGTTGCCGCGCCGCGCCCACCTTATCAGTGATCAGCGGTGGGTTAGCTCCGATGGCGTACTGCAGTTGATTGACGGCGAATAGCTCACCGTCGCGATCGTAGATTTGCCCGCGGGTCGGCAGGTATTCAACCAGTCGCCGGTACTGGCGAGTCTGCCCCTGAAAGTAGGCCAGCGCCTCCGGGTCCAGCTGGAACTGAATGGTCGCCAGCCGCACCACCAGAAAGACGCTAACAACAACCAACGCTGCAGCCACGACTTGCAGACGGCGCCGGAATATCTCCGGATGGTTCATCGCCTACTCCCCCGTCTGGGCAGCGGGGCCGCGGCTGGCCCTGGCCCACGCTTCGAACTGCGCCACCAGCTCCGCCCATTGCTGTTCCAGCCAGCCGGAAAACGTTTCGTCGTAGACCGGCAATGGCGCTTCCTGCGCCTGTAGCGGCGCAACGCTGGCCGGTTGCTGTGGCATATACCCCGCCACAATCAGGTACTCGATCTCTTCGCTGCCGGCATACGTGAAGCCCATCTCCTGCGCCCGCTGCAAAAGACGCGGGACGCTGCGCAGTTCGGCGATCTCGGCCCGCAGTTGCTCGTTCTCGCGCACCAGCCGATCGCGGTAGGCGCGGAGTTCCTCATTCTGGCGGCCGGTAGTCGAGATCGTAGTGACCTGGGCCAGATACAAAGCGCCAATGATGATCGCCACGATCAGGGCCAGAGCGATGATCGCCGCCAGTTGCGACTGGCGACGCCAGGGCGCGCTGCGCAAAGTATGCTGAATACGGTTGGAGAGGTTATTCTGGCTCATCGTTCCGGGTCAACACTGGCTCACAATCCACACCGCTCATTACTATAATGCATAATCCCGCTCCACCACATAGGCCGGCTGCACCAGCCGATACCAGGCGGGTAGCACGCGCCCCACTGCTTCACAACTTTTCCACCACGCGCAAGCGGGCACTGCGGCTGCGCGGGTTGCGGGCCACTTCTGCCGCATCGGCAGTCACTGGCCTGCGCGTGATTTCCCGCACTTCTGCCCGGTGGCGGCACGTGCAGACTGGTTGCCCCGGCGGGCAGACGCAATCCGCCGCCGCCCGCCGGAAATACTGCTTGACAATCCGATCTTCCAGGCTGTGAAAGCTGATCACCGCCAGCCGCCCGCCCGGTCGCAGCAGGGCAACGGCCTGCGGCAGTGCCCGTTCCAGCATCCCAAGTTCGTCATTGACAGCAATGCGCAGCGCCTGAAAGGTGCGCGTCGCCGGATGAATCTTCTCCCGGCGGTGTTTTGGATAGACAGCCGCCACCACAGCGGCCAGTTCAGCCGTACGCGTCAGCGGCCGGCTGCGCACAATTGCCCTTGCGATCTGGCGGGCCAGCCGATCTTCCCCATAGCGCCAGATCAAATCGGCCAGCTCGCCCTCATCCAGCATGTTGACGATCTCAGCGGCGGTTGGCCCATCGTCGCTCGGATCCATGCGCATATCCAGCGGCCCATCCTGAGCGAACGAAAAACCACGCGCCGGATCGTCCAGATGCATCGACGACACACCCACATCGAACAGGATAGCATCGGCGGCGGTGATTCCCGCAGTGGTGGCCTGTTGCGCCAGCGTATCGAACGGCGCATGGGCGAGCGTCACCTGCCCGGCGAAAGGGGCCAGCCGCCTGGCGGCCAGCGCCAGGGCTGCCTGATCGCGGTCGATGCCCAGCAGCCGGCCAGCTGGCCCGGCGGCCTCCAGCAAAGCCACCGCATGGCCACCCGCACCCACCGTGGCGTCGATGATCGTTGCGCCAGGCGGGACGGCCAGCATCGCCAGAACAGCCTCCAGCAGCACCGGAACGTGTGCCTCGGCTCTTTCGTTCCGTTCCACAAATCCCATCCTCTCCAACCGTCAATCATACCACCCCGCCTCCAGACAGCACATCCCACCAGACCGGATACAATAGACATAGCGATCCTTGTCCACGTGCTAGAGGGGAATGCCCATGCTCGCGCCACTCCGCAAGCAAACCGCTACGCTGGCTGCCCTGCTTGTTCTGGCCTTATGGGCTGCACGTCTGATCGTGCTAGGCGCCTTCCCACCCTTCATTGATGAAGGTGTACATCTGCACTATGCCGAGGAGCAGCGGGTGATCTCGCCATTCATCCACGCTGACGAGGGCCGTCTGCTGACAACCGGCCTTTATGCGCTGGTCCAGCCGGAACGTAGCGGCGGACTCTGGCTAGCGCGGGTGATGACCCTTCTGGCGCTGCTACCCGGCTATGCGGCCATCATTAGCAGCGCCCGCCTGGCAGCAGGTAGACACGGCGCGCTCTTCGCCGGATTACTGCTCCTGTTCAGCCCCTACCATCACTTTTTCAACCGGATGGCCATGGCCGATACCCTGGCAGCTTCGACAGTGGCTATCGGCCTGTACTTCGCCTTCCGGCTGGTGCGACGAGCAGCCACCGGCGATGCCATCCTGAGTGGGCTGGCGCTCTTCACTGCGCTGGGATTCAAAGTAACCGCCCTGCCCTACTATGGCATCCCGCTGGCCGCCGTCCTGACACTCGGCCGGGGCCGCCACAGCAGGCAGGCGCGGGCGCGCTGGCTGCTGATCGCGCTCGGCACACTGTTGGGTCTGACTGCTGCCTTCGGGTTGGGCCTGCGCGCCCTGGGCTACGACTACTTCGGCCTGTTTGGCCATCACAACCCCGATCCACTCTCTGGCCTGCTACCAACTCTGGTCGCCAACCTGAGTCTGATGACCGACACCGCCGCCATCTTCCTCAGTCCGGGGGTGGTTGCCGTATGCGGGTTGGGCCTGCTCTACCTACTCATCCGACGCAAGTTCTTCCTGCCCCTATGCCTGGTAGTACCAGCCATGATCATCGCCCTGAGCGCCCGGCAAAGCACACGTTTTTACGAAACGCCAGTAACCCTTCTGCTGCTGATCGGTGCAGTCGGTCTGGCGGACATCATTCGGGGCAGGTCCCGGAGCATAGCCCTGCTGATCGCTGCAGGAATCGTGGCCTGGGGCCTGATGGTCTGGCTGCCTTTCGCCGTCACAGCAGCCCGCCAGCCTGACCGCCTGCCGCTCCACCCGGCCACCGCCGGTGAATACATCAGCGGCGATGGCTCTGGCTTCGGCCTGGCGGAAGCCCGCTGGGCGCTGCTGGCGCATGGCGCTACCCGCGTAATCGGCATCATGGCCAATTGCCAGGGGTTGCGCTACCTGAGCCTGGACGACTTCCCAGTCGAGTGTCCGCGCGTCAACCCCAACGGCGAGGATATCCCGGCGCTGCAGGCGCTCATGGAGTCCAGCCGTGCGCCGGGTGTGTTCGTCGTGCTGGAAGATCTGCCTTACGCCCCCGATCACACACCGGGGGTCATCAGCGCGACGATCCGCCACGCCTCTGGCCGCCCGCGGCTGACCATCTACGCCCTCGATCCTGATTACCGGCCCTGTAACTACTGTGGCTGAACGCCCACCGAACAATTGAGCCGCTCGCCCGCGTACGTTACAATAGCCGCACCGGGGTACGGTGCGCTATTTGGGGCTTACGCCATGCAGCGGATCGTTGTCGTCGGCACCACAGGCAGCGGCAAAACCACGATAGCGGCAGAGCTGGCCGCTCGGCTCGGCTGCCCCCATATTGAGCTAGACGCACTGCACTGGGCGCCGGGCTGGCAGGAAGTCCCTCTGGAGACTTTCCGCACCCGGCTGGCCGGGGCAATTGCAGCTGATCGCTGGGTGGCCGACGGCAACTACAGCGAGGTCTGTGACCTGCTCTGGCGGCAGGCGGACACAATTATCTGGCTGGACTATCCGTTCCTCACCATTTTCCGCCAGTTGCTGCGGCGCACGCTGCGGCGCATCGCCACCCGTGAAGTATTGTGGGGGACCAACCGCGAATCGCTGCGCACCCTGTTCAGCCGCGACTCGATCATCCTGTGGATGCTCAAGACCTACCATCGCCGCCGCAGGCAGTACCCGATCCTGTTCGAACAGCCGGAGCACGCCCACCTGCACGTGGCGCGGCTGCACTCCCCGGCTCAGACTCGCGCCTGGTTAATGCAACTCGCTGATCAACACCACGGCTGATGCCGGGTGATGCCTATGGAGATTTCCGCTTACCTGCAGCGCATCCTGGATAACCTGCCGCACAAGCCTGGCGTCTACCTGATGAAAGATGCCAGCGGGACGGTTGTTTATGTCGGCAAGTCCAAAGAGCTGTACAACCGGGTACGCAGCTACTTCCACCGCAGCGTCACTGACGAGAAAACCCGCCGCCTGCGCGACCAGGTCGCCGACATCGAATTCATCGTCACCGGCGATGATCCCCTTGACGAGGAGGGCGAACTGGAGGCCCTGCGGCTGGAAAACACGCTGATCAAGCGTTACCGGCCCCACTACAACATTGCCCTCAAGGACGACAAGCAGTATCCCTACATCAAGGTCACCTGGGCCGCCCCCTTCCCTACGGTCGAATTCACCCGGCGCATGGTGCAGGATGGTTCGCGTTACTTTGGGCCGTTCAACGCCCGGAGCATCCGCGAGACGCTGGACGTGTTGCGTCGCATCTTCCCCTACCTGACCTGTGACCGGGAGATCACCGGCAAAGATCCGCGTGCCTGCCTGTACTACGACATCAAGCTGTGTACCGGCCCGTGCATCGGCGCGGTCAACCAGGAAGAGTACCGGGCCATGATCGGGCAACTCATGCACTTTCTGGAAGGCCACTCGGATGAAGTGCTGCGCGATCTGGAACAACGGATGCACAGCGCGGCGGAAGCACTGCAGTTCGAACGCGCCGCCCGCTACCGCGACCAGATCCGGGCGATCAGCAGCCTGATCGAAAGCCGCAAGGTGATCAACGTCGGCGGTCCTGACCAGGATGTGATCGGTTTTGCCTCCTCCAACGGCGACGCCCTGGTGCAGGTCTTTTTCATCCGCCAGGGCAAACTGATCGGGCGGGAGAGCTTCCCGATGGAAAACGTGCTGGAAGAAGATATGGCTGCTGTGATCGAGAGCTTCGTCCAGCAGTTCTACGATCGCGCCGCTTTTGTTCCGCCGGAGATCATGCTGCCGACCGAGATCGAAGGTCATGCCGTCCTAGAGCGCTGGCTGAAGGGATTGCGCGGGGGCAAGCGCGCCTGCCTGCGCGTCCCCAGGCGCGGCCAGAAACGCGAACTGGTGGAGATGGCCAACGCCAACGCCGCCGAAGCGCTGGGCATCCTCAAGGTGCAATGGCAGGCCGATACGGTTCGCCAGGAAGGAGCACTTCGCGAACTGCAGGAGGCGCTGGGCCTGCCGCAGATTCCCAACCGTATCGAATGCTATGACATCAGCACCACCCAGGGCACGGCTATCGTCGCCAGCCGGGTCGTGTTCGTCAAGGGCGTGCCGCGTAAAGGCGAATACCGCCGCTTCAACATCAACTCGGTCGCTCATAAAGGTTCGGACGATTACCAGTCCATGCGGGAGGCGCTGACCCGCCGTTTCCGGCGCTACCGCGAAGCGCAGGAGACGCCATCCGTGACCCGCCCCGGCCAGAAGGATCAGGATGAAACCTGGCGGCTGCTGCCCGATCTGTTGATCGTCGACGGTGGCAAGGGCCAGCTTAACGTAGCCGTAGAAGTGCTGGGCGACTTTGGCCTGCTGGAACAGGTGCCGGTTGTCGGCCTGGCCAAGCAAAACGAGGAACTTTTCGTTCCGGGCCGGACTGAGTCCATCCTGCTCAACCGCCGGTCGCCGGCGCTGTTCCTGGTGCAGCGGGTACGGGATGAGGCCCACCGCTTCGCCATCACCAGCCATCGCCAGCGCCGTGCTAAGGAGAGCCTGGCCTCCCAGCTGGAAGCCATCCCCGGCATCGGCCCCCGGCGACGCAAGCTGCTGCTGGATGCCTTCGGCAGATCGATCAAGAAGCTGCGCGAGGCCACCGTCGAAGAGATCGCCGCTGTGCCGGGCATCGGCCTGGAACTGGCGCAGGTGATCAAGGAGCATCTCTAGCGTTCCCGTCCACCGTAACATGAGCGTTTGCTCAGACTCCCCGACACAAACTTGAACAATAATTCGACATATGCTATACATAGTATCGTAACATATGTCTTGTTGTCCTGGGGGAGCGATCCAGCATGACTTTTCTTGAGGTCTATCTCACCGGCCTGCTGGCAGCCACGGTCCTGATGACCATCCTGTGGCTGATTAGCCTGGCCATCAAAGACTCCAGCATCGTTGACATTTTCTGGGGGTTCGGTTTCGTCGTCGTTGGCGCCACGTACTTCGCCCTCACGCCGGACGGCTTTGGAACGCGCAAGCTGCTCCTGCTGGCGCTGGTCGCCATCTGGGGCCTGCGGCTTTCCCTGCACATCGGCTACCGCAACATCGGCAAAGGGGAAGACTTCCGCTACGCCAAATGGCGCCAGGAGCACGGCGCCAGCTGGTGGTGGATGAGCTTCTTCCGTGTCTTCCTGCTGCAGGGCGTGATCCTGTGGGTCGTCTCGATCCCGCTACTGGCCGCGCAATGGAGCGCCACCCCTGCCAACCTGACCTTCATCGACTATCTTGGCGTGATCGTGTGGATCATCGGTTTCGCCTTTGAGGCCGGCGGCGACTGGCAGCTCATGCAGTTCAAGCGCAACCCGGCCAACAAAGGCAAGGTGCTCAATACCGGCTTCTGGCGCTACACCCGCCATCCCAATTACTTCGGTGATGCCACGCAGTGGTGGGGGTTCTGGCTGATCGCAGCGGCAGCGGGCGGCTGGTGGACGGTCTACAGCCCGCTGATCATGACCTTCCTGCTCGTGCGTGTCTCCGGCGTGGCCCTGCTGGAGAAATCCCTTAAGGAAACCCGGCCTGCCTACCGCGAGTACATGGAAACTACGCCGGCCTTCTTCCCCTGGTTTCCCCGGAAGAAGCGATAAACGCGCTGTTCACCACTTAACTTGAAACAGCAGGGCTGCGCCTTCTTCCGGCGCAGCCCTGTGTTGTTCTGTCACTGTCAGATATAGTTCACGGCTCACCAGCCGGAACAGCTATCATCCTGCCGGGTTCAGCCCTGCTCCTCCGGATCGCTGCATATCGGTGCCAGGCGTACCAGTGCGTCATGCGCCATCGCCCACTCGCTAACTGTTGTCCGCAGGGCCTCCAGCGCCGCATTGACCTGCAGCGCGGCCTCGTCGCCCAGGCGGTATGGCAGGTAGCGGTCGTACTCACCCTGCAGCAATGCACCCAGGTCGCGAGCAGCAAAACGCAACTCCAGCGGGCCAAAGAAACGCGCCTGCCGGAACGGATCGATATTCAGCCGGGCATTCTCCCACATCGGGCGGAAGAGATTGGGCTTGGCCATAAACTCCGCCAGCGCGCTCATATCCGGCAACGCCGGACCGTCATAAGGCAGCAATTCATCAGTCGCGGCCCAACGGAAGTCGATCTGCAGGCGGTAGACTTCCCGCGCCCAGCGCCGGTAACGGGCCTGCTCTTCCGGCTCCAGCAGGTCCCAGATACGGGCCATAATCTCAGCGGAAGCAGCATCCAGGTCACTGTTGCGCATGCGGCGATCCCGGCTGGGCGGCACGGGCGGCATCAACTCCCCGAAGCGCAACGTCAGGCGCGGCATACGCCCGGTGAAGGCATCGATTGTCTTGAGGTATGTCCCGCTGAGGCCAACAGGCAGGATCGGTGCGCCGGTGAGCTGGGAGAGGTAGGCGGCCCCTTCTTTGGCCACAAAACGCCGCTTCTCCCACATCCCACCATCGGGGAACATGAGCAGGTCGCGCCCGGAACGCAGATGGGTGACCAGATTGCGCAGGCTGGCTGCGTCCGCTCGCCCGCGATTGATCGGCGTCACGCCATAGGCGCGCAGCAACCAGTCTTTGAGCGTAATCATCTTGAAGTCGCCGGGGCCGACCATCTCGATCTGGCGCGGGTAGTAGGCCAGTACCAGCATGCCATCCAGGTTGGAGAGGTGGTTGGGCAGAATCAGCACCGGGCCGCGGGCCGGGATGTTCTCCTGCCCGTAGACCTCGGTGCGGGTCATCAGGTCATGAAAGGTATGCGCCAGACCATGCAGAATACGACGACGCAGGCGTAACGGATTGACCATCGGCAGCCGGACGCGCACTTTGCCCAGCGTGCCAAGATCGATGAGTTCCGTTCTGTAGTCGAAGATCGACGTAACCAGTGGTGAATCCGCCAAAATCCGTTCTCCCTCTTGCCGACAGGCTATCCCCGACAGCCTGACCCACCGGCTTACTACCATCCACAGCGGCAGGTCTTAGATGCAGCCAGACCTATCGGGGTTTCCTCGTCCTGTACCGATCCCTACCCCTCTACAACACCCCCGACGCCGGAAGGATGCAGGTTAGGCTGCACATTGTGCTCTTCCGGCAGGCGGATCACCGGCGTCAGACGCAGCCGCGCCCCGCGCTGCAGCGCCCATTCACAGACTTCATCACGTACGGCCTGCAGGCCCGCCAGCGCCGCCGTTGCCCGCTCGTTCCCCAGCCGATACTGCAGGTAAACGTCAAAAGTCCCGGTCGTCAGTGTCCTGTACAGGTCACGGGCGGCCAGCCGCACCTCCATCGCCGGGAAGAAGCGGGACTCCCGGAAGGGGTCGACCACCAGACGGGCATTCTGCCACATGGGACGGAAGAGATTCGGCTTGGCCAGGAATTCACCCAGCGCGTTCAGGTCGGGTAACGGCGGGCCATTGTACACGATCGGCGCCCCATTTTCAGCGACAAATTCCAGACGCAGGTCGTAGATGGCTTGTCCCCAGGCGTCATAACGGGCGCGATCTTCCGGTGGCAGGAGATCGTAGATGCGCTGCATGATCGCCAGCGACGCGGCCCGGAGATCGGCTTCACGGTGGCGGCGGTCAGCGCTGGGCGGCACCGGCGGCATGACCTCCCCGAAGGTGATCGTGATCCGCGGGCGGCTCAGCAACGCTGCCAAACCGGGCACCGGCACGCGATACAGGCCGCCCAGTCCCACCGGCAGTATCGGCGTCTGGGTGAGCTGGGAGAGGTACGCTGCGCCATCCTTGACATCCGTGATCCCCTTCTCCCACGTCCCACCATCAGGAGCCATGGCCACCATACGACCGGCCCGCAGGTGATCGATCACAGCCCGCAGGCTACCCCGATCGGCGCGTCCCCGGTTGATCAACGTGATCCCGTAAGCGCGGATCACCAGTTGCCCCGCCGCGGTCATGGGGAAGTCGCCCGGCCCGACCAGTTCAATCTCGCCCGGCATGTTCGCCATCACCAACGGCCCGTCGAGCGTGGAAAGGTGGTTGAACAGGATCAGCAGCGGGCCACGCGGGGGAATGTTCTCCACCCCGCGCACCTCGGCGCGGGCGAAAACGCCCTGCAGCGCGTGCATCGTCCGGCGTAGGATAGCTCGCCGCCGCGACAGGGATAGCAAGCCGCTCATAGCTCAGACCTCCTACCGGGTAAGGCGCGGCCCAGCGCGATCAGCCGTCCAAGGCGGATGGCGGCCCGCTCCAGCAGGGCGCCTGCCTTGGCCAGCGCCTCCTCCAGCGCGATCGGTCCCGGCGCAATCGGCACGATCGCCGTCAGGCCGGCGTCCAGCAGCGCATCTTCGCCGTCGCCGACGCCACCCACCAGGGCCACGCTGGGGACGCCGTGCACCCTGGCGGCCACGGCCACACCGAACGGCCCCTTGCCACCCAACGTCTGCGAATCCATGCGCCCTTCGCCGGTGATGACCAGATCAATTCCGGCCAGCCGTTCCTCAAAATGCAACGCCTCCAGCACCAGGTCAATCCCCCGGCGCAACTCTGCACCAAGGAAGGCTGCCAACCCGGCAGAGAGCGCTCCTGCTGCCCCGCCGCCTCGCAGCGCCCGCACATCGACTCCAACCTGTTCCGCCACCAGCGTGAAGAAATGGCTCAGCCCCGCCTCCAGCAGGGCCACCTGCTCCGGCGTTGCTCCTTTTTGCGGGCCAAAGACAGCCGCCGCGCCGTTCGGTCCCAGTGTCGGGTTATCCACATCACAGGCAACCATCACCTGCACGCGCCGCTCACGCAGGGGAGCCAGCATATTGCTCGTGTCGATGCGGGCCACCCGGCTCAGCAAGCCGCCGCCACGCGGCACCTCACGACCATCAGCATCCAGCAGGCGGACACCCAGCGCCTGCATACAGCCCGCGCCGCCGTCAACAGTGGCGCTGCCACCCACGCCGACGATGATCCGCCGCGCCCCGCCTGCAATCGCTGCGGCGATCAGTTGTCCGGTGCCATAGGTGGAAGCCCGCAACGGATCGCGCTCCTCTGGGCGGAGCAACTTGAGGCCGGAAGCGCGGGCCATCTCCACCACAGCGGTTTCGCCATCAGCCAGCATCCCCCAGGCGGCCTGCACCGGTCGCCCCAGCGGATCGTCGACCATGACCGGGTAGATCGTCCCACCCTGCCCGGCCAACACCTCCATCGTGTCATCGCCGCCATCGGCGATGGGCATCAACTCGACGGCGCAGTCCAGGCCAGAGCGCTCCAGCCCGCGCGCGATGCACGCGGCGGCCTCCGGCGCAGATAGCGCACCCTTGAACGCATTGGGGGCGACAAGAATACGCATGATTTCCGCCCTCTCTTCCCGCTGGCGATTGAACTGAATCGTACTGCTTGACATGCCCTGGCCACCATGCTACCATTCCCCGCCAGTTTACCAATTGGTATAGCATCCAGCACACTCTTATCCAGAGCGGTGGAGGGATCGGCCCTGCGAAACCGCGGCAACCCTTCGTCCTGGCCCCGGTTTGGCCAGCGCGAAGAAGGTGCCAATTCCGACAGACTCTGATCTGGCAGATGAGAGCGGCCCTGGCAGCACACCCCGTGCCCCACGCGCTCTCGTCACCGCGAGGGCGTTTTTGATCCCCGCCGGGCTGGCAGCACGATGACACAACAAGGAGCACCCGGCATGGCGACCCTGACCTTCAAATTTGGTGGCACGTCGATGGGCAACGCGGCGATCATCGCCTCTGTCGGCCAGATCATCCTTGATGCCGTGGAACAGGGGCATCAGGTGCTCACGGTCGTCTCGGCAATGTCCGGCGTCACCAACCAGCTGCTGGACTCCGCCCGCGCCGCCGCCGAAGGCCACACCGCCGTCTACCTGAAAACCACTGCCGATCTGCGCGACCGCCATCACGAAGCTGCTCGCGAACTGGTCCGCACGCCGGAGGCTCAGGAAGCCCTGCTGGCGGAGCTGCACCGCCTGGTCGACGAATTCCAGGATCTATGCCGCAGCGTCGCCATCCTGGGCGAATTGACCAACCGCGGTCTGGATGCAATCGTCTCTATCGGAGAACGTCTTAGCGCCCGGCTGCTGGCCGCTCACCTGCAGGATCGCGGGGCGGCGGCGCTCCCTATCGACGCCACCCGCCTGATCGTGACCACCGCCGCCTTTCAGAACGCCACGCCGCTGATGGACAAAACGCGTGCGCGCGTTCAGCAGCACCTTGTCCCCCTGCTCAAAGCGGGTGTGTTGCCGATCGTCACCGGCTACATTGGCGCGACCGAGACAGGCATCACGACGACCCTGGGACGCGGCGGCAGCGATTACAGCGGCGGTATCCTGGCCGCCTGCATCGACGCCGATGAGCTATGGATCTGGACCGATGTCGATGGCGTGATGACCGCTGACCCACGCCTGGTGCCCAGCGCCCATGTTATCCCGATTCTCTCGTACCGGGAGGTCGGCGAACTGGCTTTCTTTGGCGCCAAGGTGCTCCACCCCAAGACAATCCTGCCGGTCATGGATCGCGGCATGCCCATCCGCGTGCGCAATACGTTCAACCCGACTCATCCGGGAACGCTGATCCGCCCTGAGCCGGAAATGACGCCTTTCATCGCCAAGGCGATCACCATCATCCCTGACGTTCACCTGATCACCGTCGCCGGGCGCGGTATGATCGGCGTGCCGGGCATTGCCGGGCGCACCTTCAGCGCGGTGGCGCGGGAAGAAGTCAATCTGCTGGTGATCTCACAGTCGTCGTCTGAGCAAAGCTTTTGCTTCATTGTGCGCGACACTGACTCGGCGCGAGCGGTGGCCGCCATCAAAGCCGAACTGGCTGCCGAGATCAGCCGCCAGGACGTCGACCGTGTCTGGGCGCAGGAGAACATCGAGGTGATCACGATCGTCGGCGCCGGGATGCGGGAGACGCCCGGCGTGGCGGCGCGCATCTTTGGCGTGCTGGCCGAGGAGCAGATCAACGTCATTGTGATCGCCCAGGGATCGTCCGATGCCAACATCTCGCTGGCTGTTGACTCCAAAGATGCCCGGCGCGCTGTACAGGCGCTCCACCGCCTGGTTGCCAATAATGGCAACGCCGGATAGCCGTGCTCTTGCTGCACCTGCCACCAAAGGAGGCACCCTGTGATGGACGCCGCATCCGCCCTGGCCCGCATCCGCCAGACCCGCATCATCGTCGTGCTGCGCGGGGATTTTCCGCCGGCCAAAGCCATTGCCGTCTGCGAAGTACTGCTGGAAAACGGCCTCGACATCGTCGAACTGACGACCAATTCGCCAGAATGGCAGGAAGCGTTGCCAGCCGTGCGGCAGGCTTTTGGCGCGGATTTGCTGGCCGGGATGGGCACCATCCTGCAACCGGCACAGGTCGGCCAGGCGCTGGAGCTGGGCGCGCAATTCCTGGTCTCGCCCGCCTTTGACCCCGCCGTCGTCTCCACCGCCCACGCCGCCGGCCTGCTCATCGCCCCCGGCGTGGCCACCCCCAGCGAGGCCGTCAACGCCGCTAACCACGGCTGCAAGCTGATCAAGTTCTTCCCCGCCGGGGCGCTGGGCATCAACTACTTCAAGGCTATGCGCGGCCCGCTCAACCACCTGGATTTCACCTGTAACGGCTACATGCATGTTGGCAACATCGCCGACTTTCTGCGGGCCGGGGCAACAGCCTGCGGCCTGGCCGGCGACGGGCTGGCCGGCGATGGCCGCCGCCCGCTGGAGGAAATCCGGGCCATCGCCCGCGAGGTTGCTGCCATCGTGCGCGATCTGTAGGGCCGCCGCATCAAAACGCCCCGCCAATGCAAGCGGGGCGCTATCGTCCGGATCGGTGTTCAGCGGGTGCTGGTCACCTTGCGCAACAGACGCGGGTGGTCGACATCGTAGCCTTTGGCCCGGCTGAGGCCAAAGGCCAGTAACTGCCCCGGAATGGTCGCTACGATGGGGGAGAGCCACTCCGGGATAGCCGGAATCGGCAGCGGAGTCTGCGCCAGGGCCAGCGCTTCCTCCCGGTTGGAGATCACGATCAGTTCGGCCTGGCGCTCCCGTAGCTCGCGTATCAAATCCAGCACATCGCCCAGCACCGCGCCATCCGGGGCGATCGCCAGCACCGGAAAGCCCTCATCCACCTGAGCCATCGGGCCATGGCGGAAATCCGCCGGGCTGTATGGCGTAGTCCCGATGTACGTCAGTTCCTTGATCTTAAGCGCCAATTCAAACGCGGTCGCGTAGTTGAAGCCACGCCCCAGGGTGACACAGCGCGTCATGTAGCGGTAACGCTCCGCCCGCGCCGGGGCGTCCTGCGCCAGCAGAAGCGTCTGGCTGACCCATGCCGGCAATCCGGCCAGGTCATGCTTCAGCCCGGCGTCATCGGCGATATGGGAGGCCAGCATCGCCATGACCGTCAGTTGAGCGGTGTACGTCTTGGTAGCCGCCACGCTCTTTTCCGGGCCGACATGCAGGCCGATGCAATGCTCAGCGGTCTTCGCCAGCGGCGATTCGGGATCGTTGGTCACCGCCAGCGTCAGGGCGCCCTGCGCCCGCGCCTGGTCGACAACCATGCGCACGTCTTCGCCCTGCCCGCTCTGGGATACGCCGATCACCAGCGCGCCGCGGACACGAGGCATCCGGCCATAGTAGGTCGTGATCGACGGCGCGGCCAGGGCCACCGGCAACCCGGCGAAGATTCCCAGCGCGTACTTGCCGTAAACCGCCGCGTTATCCGATGATCCACGCGCCACGATCAGCACAAACGGTGGCTGGGCCTGCCGGATGACACCGGCAAGATGGGCAATGTGATCGCTTTCAGCGGCCAGCAGGCGGGCCAGCGCCTCTGGCTGCTCGTGTATCTCCTGTTCAAGCAACGTCTTGCTCATGTCGCCTCTCTGAGTATTTGAGTTCGCAGGGTCAGATCACAGTCGTCCAGGCAGAGAATTTCCCTGGCCGGGCTACCGGTCGTCCAGCGCATCATCCCGCCGGGCCATCAACAGGGTCTCCAGTTCCACCATCTGGTCGCCGTCCAGTTGCTCGATCAGGCGGGCAATACGCTCCGGGTCGCCGCGCTTGGTCTTGCGGGTATCACCGCGCATCCCGCCGGGCTGCCGTGCGGATTCGGTCTCGCCCGTCCAGATGGCAATAGTACCGCCGATAGCCACCCCGGCCATAATAATCACAAACGCCGCCGCGCCGAGCGCGGTAACATCCTCAAGCGTCATGAAGATGATCGAGATTACCGTCATCGCAACCCAGATCACCATGGTCACGATGGCCGTCCAGAATGTGCGCTGATCGCTCATAGCTCCCCGCTGCCAGTCAGAATAGCTGTCACTCCCTGCCGCAACGATGCATCGCTAACCGGAATGTTCCTGCCCGCGCATCCGGATCAGCGTCTCCAGCTCGATCAGGTCGTCCTCGTCCAGTTCCTCAGCCAGCCGCTCCAGGCGGACGGCCAGATTGCCCCGCTTGGCTTTAGTAGTTGCCAGCCGCCGGGTTTCTGGTTCCTCCCGCCGCCAGACGCGAACCGTCAGCATGAAAGCCAGAATCGCCAGCGCGCCCGTCGTCGCCATGGCCACGAAGTAGTAGAGCGGGACTGGTGTCTCGCTAGCCATGGCGAACTGGGCGATCATGAACATGGTAAAAACCACCCAGATCACTGCCGTCACCCCCGTGCGCAGCACGTCGCGCATGGGCTACCTCCTGACCTGTCTCCGCTCAACGTCGTTCATCGTGCCGAACCGCCAGCAGCGTTTCTAACTCGATGATCTCGTCCTCGTCAAGCGCTTCAATCAGCCGCCCGATCCGGTCGGAGACATCGCGCTTGGCCTTGCCCGCTTCCTGCTGTACATAGGGACTGGCAGCCGCTCGCCGCCCGCCAGCGCGCCAGATAGTCGCTGTCGCCATCCCGGCGACAGATGTCAGAAACAGCACAAACACCCCCAGCATGATCATCAACGTCTCATTTACGGGCGGCTGCCCGGCCACCAGAGCGATGAACAGGGTGATCAAGACGGTAGCGTAGGCAGTCCACACAACACCCGTCGATAAGAACCGATATCGGTCATCCATTATTTTCTCCCGTGGCCCTGCCACCAAGCTTCAGAGAACATGACCGCACTAGCGTTCCTGCATCTTAAGCAACGTTTCCAGCTCAGCAATCTCATCATCGTCCAGGCTCTCGATCAGCCGGGCAAGGCGTGCCGGGTCAGGCCGCTTCAGCTTGCCGCTGTCCTGCGTTTCCCGGCTCCCTTCGCCAGTGTTCCCCAGCCGCCCCCAGACCGCCGCTGTGGAAAGCGTTGCCGCCGCTGCCAGGGCGGCAACAATGGCAAAGATCGTATCCTGGCCAAGCGGCTTCGAAGCCGGGCCAAGGGCAATAGCGAAGAACATGATCGTGATGGCGCCAAAGATCACCCAGATCGCCAGCGTGATCCACAATCGGTCGCGGTCGCGCATCGCAGTGTCCTTTTCCATGGCAAAACAGCACACGAGGGCGGCAAGCAGCGCACCGCCCGTCATATTTTCTGAACCTGCATCCGCCCTTATAATAATACGCACCTGCTGCTGATGAAGTTGCGGTTTCAGAGCTGCATCAGTTCAGGCACTCAAAGATACCCGCAGCACCCATCCCGCCGCCGATACACATGGTGACCAGGCCGTACCTGCCGCCGCGCCGTCGCAGTTCATGCAGCAGTTGAACCGTCAGCTTGGCCCCGGTTGCGCCCAGCGGATGCCCCAGGGCAATTGCGCCGCCGTTGACATTGACGATTGCCGGGTCCAGCCCCAGCTCGCGGATGACGGCCACACTCTGCGCGGCAAAGGCTTCGTTTAGCTCGATCAGGTCGAGGTCAGCCAGGGTCAGCCCGGCTCGCCTGAGGGCGCGCGGCGCCGCTTCCACCGGCCCGATGCCCATCACCTCCGGACGCACCCCGATCACATCGAAGGCCACGAAGCGCGCCAGCGGCGTCAGGCCCAGCCGGGCGGCCATCCCGGCCTCCATGATGATCACCCCCGCTGCGCCATCGCTCAGCGGCGACGAATTGCCCGCCGTGACCGTGCCCCCCTCCCTGAAGACCGGCTTGAGCGCCGCCAGAGCTTCCAGAGAGGTATCCGGGCGGGGATGCTCGTCGCGGTCAAAGACCATCCGCTGGCGTTGCAAACGGCCGTCCGGCCCGACGGTGACTTCCTCAAGTTCGATGGGCACGATCTCCGCCGCGAATTTGCCGGCTGCCTGGGCGGCGACTGCCTTGCGGTGGCTGTCGTAGGCAAACGCATCCTGCTCCTCGCGGGTCACGCGGTATTCCTCGGCCACGCGCTCCGCTGTCAGGCCCATGCTGATGTAGGCTTCCGGGTGCTCCTCCACCAGCTTCAGGTGAGGGCTGGGCCTAAAACCGGCCATCGGTACCGCGCTCATCGATTCCACCCCACCGGCAACGATCACATCCGCGCCGCCGGTGATGATCCGCTCCGCCGCGCTGGCGATGGCCTGCAGACCACTGGCGCAGAAGCGGTTGATCGTCTGCGCCGGGACGCTCACCGGCAACCCGACCAGGATGCCCACCACGCGAGCAATGTTCAGCCCTTGCGGACCTTCCGGGAAGGCGCAGCCCAGTACCAGATCATCGATCAGCGCCGGGTCAAGCCGCCCTTCCGTCTGGCGCAGCAGTTCGCGGATCACCGCCGCCGCCAGATCATCGGGACGGGTGTTGCGGGTTGCGCCCTTCCTGGCGCGGCCTACCGCCGTCCGTGTCAGCGCCACAATCACCGCATCTCTCATCGGTCATGCTCCTTACCCACCTGCCGGGCCACCGCCGCAAAGCCAGCCATAAACGCCGCCTTGCCGCCATGCGACGGGTGGCGCAGCTTGATGAAGTCCACGCCCAGCGCGGAAAGCGATCGCTCGGCTATATTGCCCACCGCCAGCACTATCGTGAAATCGAATAGGCCCAGCATCTCCGCCAGAAAGATACGTCCCTGCGCCAGTTCATCCGCGCGTGGGGCACGGTTGGAAAGCGGCTTGCCCGCCTGAAAGGGATGAAACGGATACGCGGCGAAGATCACGGGCAGGAGGCCGGTGCGGGCGATAGCCTCCCAGACGATCGCCGCGCTCGGCTCTTTGCGCGGGCGGTCATATTCTGGCGACATGCGGTAACCCGCCGCCGCGCCCAGGATCGGCACGCCAGGCGGTGGGTTAAGCATCAGATGGTCGCTGGTGAAATTCAGGCCGGAGCGACGGCAACCCTGGTAGCCGGGCGCCTCCCCCACCAGCAGTACCTTCGGATCGCGGGCCGCCATCTGGTGCAGGTACAGGCGTAGGTTCTCCCGGCGGACAGCGTTGAAGCCGTCAGCATAGGCGTACTGGTTACAGGCATCCGCGGCGACTTCCGCCTCCGCCAGATGCGCGATGAACTGGTCAAAACGCTCGCTCATGATGTGCTCCGCAGCGCCACACCGACAACGACGACAGGGGAGTATCCAGCCGTATACATGCTGCCCATCAATTTCGGTTACGCACTGTATCCTACGACAGAAACCTGCCACACTCGCTGCTAGTTGCGTAGCGGCTTGTTGTACTGGAGCATATACCACAGGCGCTCCTGTGTTTTTGGCTCCCCGGCCAGGCTCAGGAACGCCTCTCGTTCCAGGTCAAGAATGACCTGCTCATCCACCCAGCCTGGCGCACTTAGATCGCCGCCAGTCAGGACATAAGCCAGCTTGCCCGCAACCTTGGCGTCATGCTCACTGGCGTAACCGCTTTGCACCATTTGCCACACAGCCAGCTTGAGCGCCGCCAGTGCATCCCGCCCCGCCGCCCAGACCTTGCCCGGCAGAGCCGGGCGGTAACCGGGCGCCAGCGCCAGGGCTGTACGTTTGGCTTCCGCCAGATGCTGGTCGCGGCTCATGACGATCCGGTCCGCCGGGCTGAGGAAGCCCATTGCCCGCGCCTGTTTGGCGCTTTCACTGACTTTGGCTAGCGCGATCTGCTCAAAGACCTGCTGCAGGTGTGGCAGCACATCGGCGCCGGGCGTGCGCATGACCGGGCTAACCACCCGCCGCAGCATCTCCTTAGTGCCCGTCCAGGCCGCGATCAGGCCCAGCCCGAACTCCACCAGGCCAATGTACAGCTCGGCGTGGGCTACGCAGGCTGTACAGGCCATCGTGACTTCTGCGCCCGCGCCCAGCGCCATGCCGAAGGGCGCAGTCACGACCGGCCTGGGAGCGTGGCGCAGCGCCTCCATGATCGCCTGCCCCTCGCGAATCACCCGATCCAGTTCGTCCCACTGCCCGGACTGAGCCATCATCGCAATGAGCATGATGTTGGCTCCCAGTGAGAAGTGCTGGCCCTGGTTGCCGATCACCAGCGCATCAAAGTCATCTTCCAGCCGGGCCAGTCCGCGCTGCAGCATGGCCAGGATATCGGCGTCAAAGGCGTTGGCTTTGGTGTGAAACTCCACCAGCAACGCCCCATCGCCCATGTCAATCAGGCTGGCCCCGGCGTTCTCCTCCACGATCCTGCCCGCCGCCTTTAGATCGGCGATGACCACCACCTGCCGGTCAGGGGCCAGATCGCGGTACCGCTTCGCCACCGGGTCGTAAACGCCGGTCACGATCCCGTGCCCATCGCGGCGGTAGAACGTAGCGCCGCCGCCAGCCAGCATCTCCTTCACCCAGGCGGGCACGGCGTAGCCATCCGCTTCCAGGCGCGGAACGGACTCAGCCACGCCAATGGCATCCCAGATTTCGAACGGACCAAGCTCATGCCCGAAACCCCATCGCGCCGCGCGATCCAGGCTGGGCAGGTCATCGGCGATCACACCGGCCATCTGCGCCGCATACGTCAGATAGAAGGCGTGCAGCGCCCACAGGAACAGCCCGGCGCGATCTTCCTCCGCGATCAACGCCCGGATACGCGCCCCGGTATCCTCGATCTTGCGGTGCTTGCCCACACTCTCAAAGCGGACACTTGCGGGCGGCACGTACTCGAACGTCTCCAGGTTCAACTCCCAGAACTGGCGCTCGCCGTCGACAAAGACCTTTCTGTAAAAGCCCTGGTCGGCCTTGCCGCCCAGCCAGCCTTCGGCCACCATCCGATCCAGGACGCGGGTTAGCCCGGCATCCACCAGCACCTCACGGGCCGGATCATCCGGGATGGCCTCGTACAGGTTGCGGCTGACATGCGCCAGCACGTCAATGCCCACCAGATCGAGCAACCGGAAGGTCGCTGTCTTGGGACGCCCGATCAGGGGGCCGGTCAGGGCATCAATCTCCCCCACGGTAAAGCCGTGCTGAACGGCATAAGCTACCGTAAAGGCACCGACCAGGTTCAACATCCGGTTGGCAATGAAGTTGGGTGTGTCCCTGCCGATCACCACGCCCTTGCCCAGCACATCGCGCCCGAACGCAGCCATGAACGCCACCAGCGCCGGGTCGGTTTCCGCACCGGGGATGATCTCCAGCAGCTGCAGGTAGCGCGGCGGGTTGAAGAAATGCGTGCCCAGGAAGTGCCGCCGGAAGCCGGCCTCCTGCCTGGCGGCGATGGCATTGATGCTCAGGCCGGAGGTGTTGGTGCTGACGATCGCATCCGGTCGCCGGACGGCAGCGAGGCGCGCCATCAGTTCCTGCTTGGTCTCCAGCCGCTCAACGATGGCCTCGATGATCCAGTCGGCGTCCGCCAGGCGGGCCAGGTCATCGTCCACGTTGCCGGGGATAATCAGATCGGCGTCTTCCGCGGCGAAAAGCTGGGCCGGGCGACTCTTGCCGAGCGCCTCCAGGCTTCTCTGTACGATGGCATTCCGTGCCTCCGGCGGATCGCCGGGCTGCGTCCCCGGTGCAGGGATGTCCAGTAACAATACCGGGATGCCCATACCCGCCAGCAGGGCGGCGATGCCGCTGCCCATGGTGCCGGAGCCGATCACCGCTGCCCGGCGAATCGCATAGCCCATCGACTTTCCTCCCCCTGAAAGACGTTAGAGTACGTGGTCTACAGCCCGGCGCTCCAGCGTAGATCAGCTCAGTTCGCTGCTGCTATACCCCAGGATGCGGCGGGCCACAATCAGCAGATTGATCTGCCCGGTGCCCTCATAGATGTCGTTGATCCGGGCGTCGCGCATCCACTTCTCCACCAGCCACTCGCGGCTGTAGCCCATCATACCCAGCAGTTCGACGGCCTTTTGCGTCACCTTCGTAACCGCCTTACCAGCTTTGGCCTTGGCCATCGACGCTTCCAGGCTGTTGCGCAGCCCTTCGTCCAGCATGGCGGTGGCCCGCAGGGTGAGCAGATAGGCCGCTTTGAGTTGTGCCTCCATCTCCAGCACATCGCGCTGGATGGCGCTTAGCTTGTGGTAGGGCTGATCATAGGGGATATCGATGCCGTGCTGGTGAAGCGTCTCTTTGACGAACTCCAGCGCGGCGCGGCCCACGCCCAGCGCACTGGCGGCCACCAGCGGGCGGGAGGCGTCGAATGTTGCCATAGCCCCCCGGAAGCCCTCACGGCTACCCTCCCGCCGGACTTCCGGATCACCCAGCAAGTTATCGTATGGGATACGGCAGTTCTCGAACTTGATTGAAACCGTGTCGCTGGCGCGGATGCCATGCTTGATCTCTGGCTTGGATACGGTTACGCCGGGCGTCCCGGCTTCCACAACGAACGGGCGCATCCCGGCCCGGCCAGCCGAACGGTCGATCGTCGCCCAGACAACAACGATGCCATCCGATTCCCTGAGCGCCAGGCCGCCGCTGGTGATGAAGATCTTTTCGCCATTGAGGATCCACTCGTGGGTCTCCGGGTCGAGCACCGCCGTCGTTTCGATCGCTTTGGTATCGGAACCGGCGTTTGGCTCGGTCATGGCCATCGCGCCCCACCTAGGGGCATCGCCCTCGGCGAAACGCCGCAGGAAGCGCTCCTTCTGCTCCGGCGTGCCAACCGCTTCAATGGCCGCCCCGGCCAGCAGCGGCGATGGGATACACAGGTACTGCCCGGCATCGCCCCAGGAGAGCGCCTCGATCTGCACCATCATGGCCAGGTATGGACTGCGTGGCTTTTTCTCCTTCTCCTGGTCCGGCGGCGCTTTGAGCCGGTCAAGAGCGCGGGCTTGTTGATCGCGCATCACCGGCCAGATCAGCTTGATGAAATCGACCGGACGCTCATGCTCGTTTTCGTCCAGCTGGCGGGAAACCGGGCGCATGATCCCTTCGGCCAGCGCCTGGGCCATCATCCGTTCGCGCTCCACACGCTCAGGCATTGCAAAGCTGATTGCCATAGTCCGCGCTCCCTGCCCAATTCAAGACCCGAAATGCACCACTCAGACGGTTGCCAGGCCACAGAACATGGCAAATCCCCGCCCATCCCGCAGCCAGCGCTCCACCGGGTATTCGCGGATGAAGCCGTAACCGCCCAGCGTCTGCACGGCGCTATCCGCCACGAAGACGACCGTATCGGCGGCGTAACGGCTCGCCAGGTACGCCTCCCGCGTGGCATCCTGCCCCTGGTCAAGCTTCCAGGCCGCTTCCCAGGTCATCAGCCGCGCTGCATCGACCTCAATCGCCATCTCGGCCAGCATGAAAGCAATGGCCTGTTTGGTGGCGATTGGCACACCGAACTGGACGCGCCCTTTGGCATAGTCGCGTGCGTACTCAAAAGCCGCCCGTGCCACACCGACCGCCAGCGCCGCCAGGGCCACCCGCTGGCGGTTGAGAATCGCCTCATACGGCAGGGGGGCTTCCCCGCCCAGTCGCCGCACCGCATCGACGCGCACGCCGGAGAGCGTGACCGGATACGTTGGCAGGCCGCGGATGCCCATCAGCTTCTCCCGCTCGCCTATCGTCAGCCCGTCCGCCCCGGCATCGACGATGTACGCGCCGACCGCCCCACTGTCCTCGCGAGCATAGATAAGCAGCTTGTGCGCTTCCGCCGCCAGGGGGACATTGCTCTTGACGCCATTGAGAACATAGCCGCCATCCTGGGCGGTAGCCGTTGTCGCCAGGGCGCGAGGATCAAAGAACAGCCCTGGCTCGGCCAGCGCAGCGGTCATGGGGACATAATCACCGGCGAAAAGCGGCAGCAGTTCAGCCTGTTGCGCCTCCGTCCCGGCTATCAGCACCGGGTAGGCCAACAGAGCAGGAGCCAGCACCTTGAGCGCCACGGCCAGGTCACCCCAGGCCAGTTCCTCCGCCGCCAGGACACCAGTCAGCGCCTCGTGCTCGCCAAGACCGCCGTACGCCTCCGGCAGCGCCGCCGGGATCAGGCCGATCTCCCAGCCGGCCCGCAACACCCCGGCGGGGATTTCGCCCGTTTCGTCCGCCTCGTGGGCGATTGGTCGCACCTCCGCCTCGGCGTAGCGGTGAATCGTCTCGATCAACATCTGCTGTTCTTCGGTGGGGGTAAACGACACCATACCGGGCTGCTCCTTCTCCGCGTCTCTTCCGGCAGGAAAGCCGCCGGGTAATCCGCACAGTCCATGGGGGGCCTGCCCTGCCGAACAGGCCCCCCACCCGGCAAACACTCAGGTCGGGATGAGGAACTCCCGCGCTGCCAGCAACAGAGCAGGATCATGGCGCAGCACGCGGAGGATGATGTCAAACGCGCTCATCTCCGCCAGCGGCAGTTCCGCCGCCAGGGCTACCAGCCGGTCATAGCGCTCGTCGGAAAACTTCAGCACGCTGTGGCGCAGCGCAGCCATGCTCTTGATGGCGCGCCCGTGCTCCTGATGCCAGCGCCTTGGATAAGCTTCCAGCGCCTTCTTTGACCAGTCCCCGGCGGCGATGGCATCGGCGGCAACGTTGGCGGCCATTTCCCCGGCGAACATCGCCAGGTTGATCCCACCGCCGGTGATCGGCTCGGCCTGGTGGGCTGCATCGCCAACCAGCATCACCCCATTCCCGACCAGCTCCTTGACCGTGCCGCCGACCGGAATGCCGCCCAGCATCACAGCAAGCACAGACGCGCCAGGGAAGCGCCGCTCGACAAAAGCATCCAGATAATCCTGGGCGCTCCGGCCGTTCTTCTCATGGGTGGCTGTGATCACCAGGCCGACATTGGCTTTATCCGGCCCTTTGGGGAAGACCCAGGCATACCCGCCTGGCGCGAGATCGTTGCCGATGTGGTACTGGCATTCGCGGGGATCGTCGAGCGGGATACCAGCCAGCAGGTATTCAAATCCCGTGTAGTAATCGGCCATGCGTGGCATGGTACTCAGCCCAGCCCATAGCCCCACCTGCGATTCCGGCCCGTCCGCGCCGATGACGACTCTGGCCCGCACTGTTTCCTCCCGGCTCAGGCTGATCATCTTCACGCCGCGCACAAAGCCATCTTCGATGATCAGGCCGGTTGCCCGCGTCATGGCCCGTGCTGTCGCCCCGGCTTGCACCGCCGCATTGACCAGCTCACGGTCGAAAAGCTTGCGCTCAACCACGATCGTGGGGGATGTCGGCGGCACACGCACCGACTGGCCGGACGGCCCGAAGATGCGAAAGGCGTCGATCTCGGCGGCGATCCAGGCCGGGTTCAGGGCGATGAACGGCGCCACCTGGTCGCGGCCAATCGCTTCCGCACAACGAACGGGCGTGCCAATCTCCTGCCGCTTTTCAATCAGGAGGACGCTCAACCCGCGCCGGGCTGCTGTGATCGCCGCTGCTGCGCCGCCCGGGCCACCCCCGATTACGATGACATCGTAAGCTTCCCGCAGTTTCACCGCTCCCCTCCCTGCGCCGCCACTGCCGATAGCGCAACTTCCGAAAGCGCATGAGTGGGACAGACCACAATGCACTTCTGGCAGGAGGTACAGCGATCGTTGATGACTTCCAGATACGCGTCGTGCAGCACCAGGGCAATTGTGGCGCATACCGGCACGCAGCACCCGCAGATGCCGCACCTGTCCCGATCCACCATAAGCAGTGATGTACGCAGTGATGATGGTGACACGACTTCCCCTCCAGTCCAACGGTTAACAGGCTTACCCTGCCCGCAATGCGTTGAGAAAAATATCGGCGATCTGCCCGGCGATGTCAACGCCGGTCAGCCGCCCTTCCGGGCGATACCACACGCTCACCCAGTTGGCCGCACCCAGCAGGGTGCGGGTGAACACGCCGACATCCACCGGGCGGAACACCCCCGCAGCAATGCCCTCGGCGATCATCTGGCGGTACAGCCCTTCGAAGGCGTCGCGGGCGGCCAGGTAACGAGCTGGCGCCTCCGGCAGGCTGAGCGCCGTACGCATCTCAAAGACCATCAGTGCAGCGACCGCCACGTGTTCGGTCACGCTGAGGACATGGGCGCAAATGGCGCGGCGCAACTTCTCATCCGGCGGCAGCGGCAACGCCACAATGGCCTTGAGATCAGCAGTCACCTGGGCCAGCCCGGCTTCCAGCACCGCCAGGAAAATTGCTTCTTTGCCGCCGCTGAAATGGTGGTACAGGCTGCCAGCCGTCAGGCCAACAGCGGCGCTGATGTCCTGCATCGTAGCCCCGTGATAGCCGCGCTCATGAAAAACGCGCGCCGCGGCGTCCAGAATGGCCCGGCGGCTGACGGTCTGGCTGGCAGGTCTGCGTGCCATCGTCTTACGCTCCAGCTGGCGATAATCAAACAACGATTTGATTATAAACCGCCCCATGACGGCGTCAACCGGGGCACCAGCCGCGGTCCCGCCAGTGCGATCACCCGATCAGCAGGCGTATTACGACCAGCACCATGCCGACTGCGGCCAGGGAACCGCAGATACGCGGGATCAGCGGTGTGAACCAGGCGGGCAGGAAGAGGTCGGCAATGAAGTCATCACCGGTCTTATCGCCCATCTGGCGGGCCAGGTTGGTCAGGGGGCAGCGCGTGCCATTGCCGACGTACACCACTACCTCGGCCAGCACCAGCACAACGGCCACCCCCAGCCAGGGGCTGCGTATGTTGAACAGGCCACTGTAGAGAATATAGAGAATCGCGGCGCTTTCGACGACAAAGACGGCGCTGTGAAAGAACTTGATCAGAAAGAGCGCCACAAGATCCTCCCGGTGAGCACAAGGAAAGAAAAAAAGCTTGACGGCAACAGGAACACCGGGGGCAACCCCACCCCCGGTCTTCCATGGTTTGGGCTGGCATACCACCGGCGTCAGTGGATACTAACGGCGCAGCGTTGCCCGCAAGCGATCCGGCTTCAGCAGCAGATCCAGCGCGTCCAGGATCGAGCCAGTCACCACATCCGCGCTCTTGATCGCCTCAAAGGCCAACCCTTCCGGGCCGAGGACGGCGATGCTCAGCGCGGCGGCCTGCAGCATGTGGGTATCATTGGCTCCGTTGCCAATGGCCACCACCCCCTGCCCGCCCAGCGAGAGCACATAAGCCGCCTTCTCCACCGAACCGCGGGAAACAATCGTGGCCTGGAAGCCCAGTGCTGCGTCAATCGCCGCCTGACGGCCATGCGTATCGGCAGTAAGCATGTGCAGCGTCAGGCGCTCGCCCAGCGCGGCCATTCGCTCCGCCACGCCGGCCAGCAGTTCGCCATCCAGCGCCAGCGTGCCGTTGACATCAAAAACGGCGTGTTCCAGCCGCAACGTCTCTTTACCGGGAATGTCGATCTCGATCATGGCTCTCCCCTGTTCACTGCAATTACACCGATCGCCAGCGTCATTCCTGCAACCCGGATGTTTCCCAATCCTCAGCCGAGTCAATCTCCACCGGCGGAGTCTCCGCTGCTTCACCCAGCACCAGCTGCAGACCATCATATGCCGGTGTCATGCCCTGGGGCGCGTAGAAAGCCGCCTTATCCTCGTGGCTGCCCGCATCCTGATGGACGAAATGCGTCGCCAGCGCGTACCCTTCAGGAGCCAGGATACCCATCTCGCGCAGACGATGGGCTGTCTCGATCGCCTGGGTAGCAGTCATGTGCTCGGCGCTGGAAAAATCGCTCTGCCGCCCGATCGTGGCGTCGATAGCCGCTGCATCAAAACGCTGATCGCCCAGCAGCGTCCACGCTTCCTCTGTCAGCGGGCCGCTATCGTAGCAATGAAAATAACCCGCCTGCGCATCTCGTACGCCGACCAGCACCGCCTGGAGCATCGCATTGCCATGGGTGGCGGGGAAAAACTGTAGCCGGTAGCGCCCGATCAGCTTGCGGCTGCCGCTTTCCACCGGGTGCCAGATGGTGCGTGTCTCCTGTTCCAGCATGGGCCGGTTCCAGCCAAACGTCCGCGCATAAAAGTCAAAAACGGAATCAAGCGCGTCGCGCGGGCCGTAGACAGTCAGCAACGGCAATTCAGTATTTTTGACGCTTCGCCGGGAACGAAAAAACCAGGGATCGAGATGATCGCTGTGCCGGTGCGTGATCACCAGCGCCTGCAGGGAAGCCAGCGACACCCCCAGTTGCCGGGCACTGTTGATCACGTCGGGGCCGCAGTCGATCAACAAATCGTCATTGATCAGTACCGCCGGCGCATTGCGGCGGTCCCTGCCGCCATACCGCCGCGCCGTCTCACACGTCGGGCACTGACAAAACGGGTTAGGGATGCCCGTACCGCCCCCCGATCCCAGGATCGTGACAATCATCTTAGCCTGCTTCCTGCCTTCGCCTGCCACCAGGCCCCGCCCTCAAGGCTGGCGACGGGCCTGGATGGTCAGCTGATAGTGCACCGCTTCCGCGCCGCCGGGCGGAACGGCCACATCAAAGCGTAACGATCCGCCGGGCGGAATGGGGCCGTCACCGATGCTCGCTGCTGTCACCCCGATTACCCGTTCGGCGCTGTCAAGCAGAGTGATCACTGCCTGAGGATCATAGGCCGGCGCGTCGCTGATATGCCAGAGTGTCCCCCGGATGTGTAACTGGCCACTGTCGTCGTATTCAGCGCGATCTTCCCAGTCAAACGCCCCCGCGCCAAGCAGCACCTCTGGCTGCGCAGCATGTTGCGCCCGCGCCTCCAGCCGATAGCGGGCCACACCACGAGGCCGTCCGCCCGGAAAACGTACGTCAAATGGCCCCAGTTCGCCATACGGCAACACAAACAGCGGCATTGCGGCGCTCCCTTCAGCCAGGGTATTCCCGGCGGCATCCAGCAGGACAGCCTGGATCGTCACCGCTTCCACCGGGTACGGGGCGCGGTTGGCGACCTGCCCGCTGAGGTGAAAACCACCTTCGCTGTCATCCCACGCTGCCAGCGCACTGAAGGAGAGATTTCCGCCCGCCACCAACAGGTTCTCATCCAACGGCGGGAAATCGCCCGCCGTCCCGACCGGCCAGGCAGCTTCCGGGTTGATCCGGTACGTATTGACCATCATGGTCAGCAGCGAAGCCAGAAAGGGATCAGCGGACGGTACGACAACTTCCAGGGCGGAAAAGAACGCCCCTTCCCGCAGCATAAAGAGGTTCACCGGCAATGCCTGCCCGCGCACCTGGCGGATGCCAGCCACACGCCAGCTCCCGTCACCCATCGCCTGCTGGTCGACCACATCCAGCGTCCAGTTCTGCGGCGAGCGCAGGTACGATCCCATCGCTGCGCCAAAAGCCGTGCCATCCAAGGGGCTTGCCAGCCGCACCACATAGACGGTCAGCGGCGGGCGTGTCACTTCCGGGGGGGCAAAGGTCATCAGCAAGGTCTCGCCGCTGCTAAGGTCGCCCGCGATCCACGATGGCGGCAGGGCCAGCGAGAACACGCCGCCGGGGTGGGTGTATGTCCGGTTGAGATCGGGCATAGCGGGTGCGGGAGGCCCCTCCAGCGCCGCACAGCCAGTCAGGATCAACAGCAGCCCCACCCACAGCATCCTTCTCACATGCGTTCTCCCGGTATTCCGCCTGCAACCAGCAGCACTTGCGCCAATCGGCGCCTGCCTGCCAGTATACCATTCCCCGCTCTGCCACCAAGCACGCCTGTCGCCAGAGGGCGCCGCCAGAAGCAAAGACCAGCAGGCCAGGAGACTGGCAAACCACCGATTAGTACCCATGCCCTATATCATGCCTGCCCCAAGCCCTCCTATGCTAGAAACGAATGCGACAGTACCATACTTGCACATTTATAGTTTCGAGGATGCGGATGCCCCGGAGCCGGAAATCGCGGAATCGCGCCGCCGGCCGGGAACCGCGTAATCTGCTGAATTTTCAAGGATTTATGACGTATGTATACGCAGAATGAACTGCTATACCCGCACTATGTGACCCGCCAGTTGCGTGACCTGCGCGGCAGCGAATGGCGCGCCCTGGTCGACCGTGTCCTGCAGCTCCCCGAAGCGCACGAAGAGGTACTGGGTTTTTGCCTGATGATGATCCGCCTCAATGGCTGCCTGGCCTGCGAGACCGACAGCTACCGGGCCATGCGCGGCTGCGCTGCCTGCGCCATCCAGACTCTGCGCCGCTACAAGGGGCCGGACCGCGACCTGACCCGTATCTACGAGCAGGCACTCAGCGACCTCCGTGAACGGCTGGCCGACAGGCAGCCGCTGACCGAGACGACTGAAACGCCGGAATACGCCGAGATCGGCGAAGCAGCCTGATCCGGAATCAATGCCAGCCATCCCGACAGGGGGATCGTCTATGTCCCGCGAACCCGACTGGGAATCCCTGGGACAACTGCAATTCTTGCTGATGCGCCGCCTGATCGAGCCATTGAACTCCGGTCTGGCGGCTATCAGCCTGGTGCACCTGCCTACCGCGGCAGGCAAACCCCGCGCCTACTGGCAGGCCCGCGCCACCAGCGAGGTGCTGGGTGTACTCAACCTGCTCAATGCCTGGCAGGCCCTGATTCGTTACAAACTCGGTGAACTACTGCCGCGCCAGCACATCCGCCCGTTCCCGGTGCAGGACCTGCTGGACTGGCTGAGCGGGCAGCTTGAGCTGGTCACGCCGCTGCACGCCGAAGAAAACCTGACTCTGGAAAGCAACCGGGAGGCCCTGCAGGAAGCCCTGCTGCTGCTTTATTCAGCAGCTTTCACGCTTGGCCCCAATGTACATCTGGTAGTGCAGAGTCTGGCCAACGGAATGTGGTTTCGCGTTCGCTTTGGCCATACCGGCGACCGACCTGGCCCGCGCAGTCTGGAGGAGATACTGGCGCGGTTACAGGGCAACTGGCGGCTGGAAGACACCGCCCTTGAGCTAAAGCTGGCTGCCGATTTCGTCACCCTCAGCGGTAGCCGCTTGCATGTCCAGAGTACCGAGCAGATGACGGAACTGGCTTTCTTCGTCTACGCCCAGGGTCAGCGCCCACCCGATCCGGCCAGGGAAACACAGGTCAGTGAGCCACCACCGATCACGATCCAGGATACCGAGGAATTGCTGATCGCCTATTCGCGCTCCGCTGGCGGGGCCGACGAGCACACCCAGCCTTTGCCGGAAAGCGAGATCGAGCGGCTGGTCGACGATACCGTATTGATGGTGCTCGGCCCTGACTTCGGGGAGAAACCGGCGCCCCCGGCCCCACAAACGCCTCCCACCGATGAGCCGGACTCGACCGATACCCCTGCCCGGACCTGAGGCGTCCGCCGATCTTTCCCGCGCTCCCGGCTGCCTGGTCTCTCAACCGCCTGCCTTCTGACGTCTGCCTCCCGTCGCCCGTTTGTACCGCTCCGCCTCTCTGTGTAGACTGAAACCAGTCCCTTGCGCTCCGCGCCCATTACCCGATCAAGGAGGCAGACGGTGCTTTCCCTCCCTGAGAAAGTCGTGTTTGTCATCCTGGCCATCATCTCCCTGTACCTGACCTGGCATAGCTTCGGGCAGGTCGCCGCCGTGATCCGGCGGGGCAACGGCGCGTTGCACCTGAACGGGTTGGCCCGGCGGATACTTCAGGCGCTTGAGGTCACGATCACGCAGCGTACGGTGCTGAACGCCCGCCCGTTCACCAGTATCCTGCACGCCACCATCGCCTGGGGCTTCCTGTTCTATCTCCTGGTCAACCTGGGCGATGTGTTGGAAGGCTTCCTGGCGGATTACGCCTTTCCAGGGACGAACGGTCTGGCCGACGCCTACCGCCTGCTGGCTGACGTACTCAGCGTCGCCGTGATCCTCAGCATGCTCTACTTCCTCGTCCGCCGCTTCATCGCCGGAGACCCTCGCCTGACCTTCCGCCCGGACATCCTGCTCCATCCGGACATTGCTGCCGGGGGCATCCGCCGCGACTCGGCCATCGTCGGCGCGTTTATCCTGGGGCACGTTGGCGCACGCTTCCTGGGGCAGGCGCTGACGGTAGCCCGGCACGGTCCGGATGCCTTCCAACCTTTTGCCAGCGCGATCAGCGGCCTGTTCAGCGGGGGCAATCCGGCGCTACTGGAGGTCGGCGAGCATGTCATGTTCTGGCTGGCCATCGGCCTGATCCTGGTCTTCGTGCCCTGGTTCCCGCGTACCAAGCACTTTCACCTGCTGCTCGCCCCCGTCAACTACCTGACCCGCCCGGAACGGCGCAGCCCCGGCGCCATGCCCCCCCTGCCCCTTGATGATGAGACAATCGAGAGCTTCGGGGCGGAACGCATCGAACACCTCAGCCGTACGCAGATCGTCGATGCTTACGCCTGCATCATGTGCAACCGTTGCCAGGATGTTTGCCCGGCCTATGCTGCCGGGACACCGCTTTCGCCCGCCGCGCTGGAGGTCAACAAGCGCTATTTTCTGAGGGAACACGGCGCACTCCTGGCCGCTGGCAAGGAGTCGCCCGTCACGCTATTTGAGAGCGCCCTGCCCCCTGAAGGGGTCTGGGCCTGCACCGCCTGTGCCGCCTGCGTGGAGATCTGCCCGGTGGGCAACGAGCCGCTGGCCGACATCCTGGCCATGCGCCAGCACCTGGTCCTGATGGAAGGACGACCGCCCGATCGCCTAGTTGGGGCCTTAACTCGCGCCGAACGCGCCGGCGATCCCTGGGGCCATCCGCGCGGGACGCGCCTGGACTGGGCCGCCGGGCTGGACGTGCCGTTGCTGGCCGACCGGCACAGTGTTGACGTGCTCTACTGGGTCGGCTGCGCCGGGGCGTACGACCCGGCAGGCCAGCGCGTCAGCCGGGCGATGATCCAGATTTTCCGCGCCGCAGGCGTGGACTTCGCCGTGCTGGGCGAGGAAGAACGCTGCACCTGCGAATGGGCGCGCCGCAGCGGCCAGGAGGCGCTCTATCAGCAGGCCACTGCCGCGCTGATCGATACCTTCAACCGCTACACGTTCAACCTGATCGTCACCCAGTGCCCGCACTGCTACCACACCTTCCGCAACGAGTATCCCGATTTCGGTGGCCATTACGCCGTCATACACCACAGCGCCTACATCGCTGGCCTGCTGAGGGCGGGCCGGCTTTCGCTACAAAAATGGGATCGCCGCCGCCGGAAGGGGGTGATCACCTACCACGACCCATGCTTCCTGGGCCGCTACAATGGCGAATATGACGCCCCCCGCGAGACTCTGCTGGCGCTGGAAAGCGTCACCCTGGCGGAAATGCCACGTCACCGCCAGCGAAGCCTGTGTTGCGGCGGGGGTGGCGCTCAGGTTTGGATGGAAACCCGCCAGGAGCGCCCGATCAATGCCATGCGCCTGGCAGAAGCCGCCGCCACTGGCGCGCAGACGGTCGTCACGGCCTGTCCGTTCTGCGCCATCATGCTGCACAGCGCCGTTGATTCAACCGGAAAGCCTGTGCCAGACGGCGATGCATCCGTCAGGGTAAACGATATCGCTGAACTGGTCGCCGGGCGCCTCTCGCCGTAAGGAGTCTGCCATGGGAATCAACCGCACCACCGCGATCGTTGTTGGCACACTGGTCATCCCGGTGCTGGTCATCGCGGCGGGCTATGTGATCTTCAGCCGTTTCATCAGTCTGAGCGGCTTTGAAGAACCACCGCTCACCGCCGCCGCAGTGGACGACTTCGAAACCTTCCAGCTGGACTGGCAACTCGGCCACGGCTGGGAGCATCGCGCAGCAGGCGGGCCGGGGATGACGCCCGCCCTGGTCGCCAGCGGCCGCCCGGAGCCAACCCGCTACGGCGATCACATCTTCGGCGATGTGGTGGTGCAGGTGCGGCTGTGGGTAGAGGAAGGCGAAGGGCGGCTCAATATCCGCGCCGGGGAAGCAGGCAGTTATGCCGTCGGACTTGGCCCTACCGGGCGCGTCCGCCTTTACCGCGGCGAAACCATCCTGGGCGAGGAATACGCCGACGCCGTGATCAGTGGCCCGGCCTGGCACACTATCCGCTTCGGCGCCTTCGGGAATCAGCTGGTGGTCGATGTAGACGGCGAAGAGATGTTCTCGCTGGCAGATACCGCGCCGGATGGCCCGCTGCCGCCGGGTGGGATCGCCTTTTCCGCCGGGGAAACGCCGGCGACGTTCACGGTCGACGACTTTGCAGTATGGGTCCCGGCGGCGGAGGGCGGGCAGCCATAGGGATACTGAACACGCCAATCATGGGGTTCTCTTGTCCGGTTGAGTCTGGCCCCAAAAGGCGCTAGACTCGGCGCATCTGACAGGCCGGCGGGCTTCCTGCCCGCCCCAGCGATGGAGCAGCACATGGCCAGAGAATACGATGTTGTTGTCCTCGGCGCCGGGCCGGGCGGCTATGTGGCCGCCATCCGCGCCGCACAACTGGGACTCAAGACCGCGATCGTGGAAAAGCAGTGGTGGGGCGGTGTCTGCCTGAACGTCGGCTGTATCCCGTCCAAAGCCTTGCTACATAACGCTGAACTGGCGCATATCCTCCAGCACCGCGCCAAAGAGTTCGGCTTCAGCTTTGACAATTTGCAGCTGGACTATCCGACCGCCTTCAAGCGCAGCCGCCAGGTTTCCGGGCGGCTGGTCAAGGGCGTCCAGTTCCTGATGAAGAAGAACCAGATCGATACCTACGACGGTTGGGGAACCTTCAAAGACGCCAAGACGATCGAGGTCGCCCTGGAAGCGGGCGGCACGGAGACCCTTTCCGCCAGGAATGTGATTATCGCCACCGGGGCGACCACCCGCCTGCTGCCCGGCACCAGGCTCAGTGAGCGCGTGATCACCTACCTGGAGATGATTCTGAGCGAAACGCTGCCGAAGAGCATCATCATCGCTGGCGCGGGGGCGATCGGGCTGGAATTCACCTATGTCCTGCACAACTATGGCGTGGATGTGACACTGGTCGAATACCTGCCGCACCTGGCGCCGCTGGAGGACGAGGAAATCTCCAGAGAACTGGAGAAGGCTTACAAGCGCCTGGGAGTCAAATTCATGACCGGCACGCGCGTTGACGGCGTGGAGGAGACCGCCAGCGGGGTCCGGGTCAGCGTCACGACGCCGGATGGCAAGCAGGAAGTTCTGGAAGCCGAGAAGCTGATGCAGGCCATCGGCTTCAAACCGCGCACGGAAGGCTACGGGCTGGAAAATACCGGCGTGGCGCTTGACGAACGGGGCTTTATCGCCATCGATGAGCGCATGGCGACCAACGTCCCCGGCGTGTACGCCATCGGCGACGTAACCGGCAAGCTCATGCTGGCCCATGTTGCCTCAGCCATGGGCGTTGTGGCCGCGGAAGCCATCGCCGGGCATGACACGATCACACTCGATTACCGGATGATGCCCCGCGCCACATACTGCCAGCCGCAGATCGCCTCCTTCGGTTACACGGAGCAGCAGGCCCTCGACGCCGGTTACGAGATCAACGTCAGCCGCTTCCCCTGGCAGGCCAATGGCAAGGCGCTGGGCCTGGGGGAAAAAGAGGGCTTCGTCAAACTGATCAGCGACAAGAAGTACGGCGAGTTGCTGGGAGGCCACCTGATCGGCCACGGCGTGACCGAATTACTGCCGGAACTGACGCTGGCCCAGATGGCCGAACTGACACCTGCCGAGATCGGGCGTAACGTGCATGCCCATCCGACAATGTCCGAGGCCCTGATGGAAGCCGCCCTCGGCCTGGAGGGACAGGCGATCCAGATCTAGGGCGCGGATCATGCCCTGCCTTGCTACACCTGTGCTCCGCCGATGCGCGGCCTGCGATCGGCGGAGCTTTCACGCCACACCCGCCCCTGCTCCGGGGCGACCTGCTGTGAAAGGGATTGGCTATGGCGGTGATCAAACCGTTCCGTGGGGTTCGCTACAACCCTGCCCGCATCCCCCGGCTGGATGACGTGCTCAGCCAGCCCTACGACCGGATCGGCCCCGATCTGGCAGCCCGCTACCGGCAACTCAGTCCCTACAACATCACCGGGATTATCCTCGGCCACAATGAAGACACCGGCCTGCCCGGCCCCTGCGCCACCAACGGCAATTATCGCTGCGCTCGCCAGCGGTATGAGAACTGGCTGGCTGAAGGAATCCTGATCCGCGAAGATCGCCCGGCCCTGTACGTTTACGAGCAAACCTTCCCCATTGCTGGCCGAACACACGTGCGGCTGGGCCTGATCGCTGCGCTGGGTCTGCATGAGTTTGAGGAAGGCGTCATCCTGCCCCACGAGCGTACCCATCGCGGTCCCAGAGCCGATCGCCTGCGCTTGCTGCACGCCCTGCAGGTGCAGCCAGAGCAGATCTTTGTCCTCTACCCTGATCGGGAGAATCGCGTTAACACCCTGCTCCGCGCCGCCATCGCCGATCGCACTCCGGCCATTGACGCGACCGAACTGTTCGAGAACCAGGTCCGCCAGCGCGTCTGGGTCATCACCGATCCGGAGATCATCCACGCTGTGGGGAGCATTCTCGCCCCGCTGCAGGGCTTGATTATCGCCGACGGGCATCACCGCTACGAGACCGCCCTGGCCTACCGCCAGGAACAGCAGGCGCTGCCCCCGGACGCCGCCGTCAATTTCATCAGCGCAACGCTGGTCAGTATGGACGATCCGGGACTGATCATCCTGCCCACCCACCGCGAGATTCACGATTTCGGTGCGGTCAGCCCGGCTGAGGTGCTGGCCCGCGCTGCGGCGCACTTCGCCATCGCGCCGGCCGCCGATCTGGAAGCGATGCTGGCCGCCGTCAATGCCCACCCGCGTGGCCATGCCTTCGGCTTCTATGGCGGGCCAGAGGTCGGCTTCTACGTCCTGACCCTGCGCGACGAAGCCATCCTCGATACCCTGGCGCCCGATCGCTCACAGGCGTGGCGCTCGCTGGCCGTGACCATCGCCCACCGCCTGCTGCTGGAGCAGGCCGCCGGTGTCCCGCCAGCGGGCATCGAGGACAAGTCTCTGATCCGCTATCACCGCGATCCGCAGCGCCCGGTGGACAACATCAACGCTGGCCGGGGGGAGTTCGCCATCTTCCTCAGCCCAACCACCATGGCTCAGATCAAGGCGGTGGCCGCCCACGGGGAGAAAATGCCTCAGAAGAGCACAGACTTCTACCCCAAGATGATCTCCGGCCTGGTCATGCTACCAGCCGGGCCGGAAGAGCGTCTGCCCGATCCCTGTCCGCCAGGCGATGATCAGGCGGCCATAACCGGCTCTTCTCATGCCACCATGGCTGGCTAAACCGGTCACCCGGCGGCACCGGTTGCCGCCCGTGGAGGCCAGGCGCATAATAGGATCAGCCCGGCACAGCCGCGGGTATAACAGGCAGGAGTGGGCAGCACAGATGCGACCTCTATGGCGACACCCCGGCGGATGGCTGATGTGGTTGATCGGCCTGCTGGTCAGCGTGAGCCTGGCCTGCAACATGCAGCCCCAGCCCACTCCCCAGCCTACCGCCACGCCCCAGCCACAGTACTGCCTGCCTTTCAGCGGCATCCGCCCGCAGGCTGCCCGTCCCGACGATCCGGCCAGCTACCAAGCGGTCATCCGTGATTTTCTCAACCGGGGCGGTTCCCCCGCCGACCTGGAGGGGATGCTGCGCGCCTGGGGGGTGATCGACGACCATCTGGGTGGGCGGGTCGATTACGGCCATGATCTCAACGGCGATCGCCTGCTGGATGTGCTGATCACGCTACACTACCCGGTCACAGCTGCCGCGCCACAGCCGCCCGGCATGCTCCTGATCTTCGGCTGCCAGGTGCCCGGCCAGCCTTACCAGGTACTTTACGGCTACGCCAGCGCCCCCGGCAGCGCACAAAGCATGCCCCAGATCAGCTACCGGATTGAGCAGGCCACCGCCTCCGGCGTCAAAGAACAAACATCAGACAGCATCCGCGACATCACCCTGGATGGCCTGCCGGAGATCATCTTCTGGGTGGAACAATGCACGCGCCTGGCCTGCTTCCGCGAACCGATCATCCTCACCTGGGATCGGGCTGCCGCCCGCTTCCACACGCTCAGCGACCCCTTCGCTGTGATGTACCGCTACACCGACGACCTGCGCCGGCCGGTGCGCGGCCTGCCCAACGCCGGGATTACCCTGGTGGCCTTCAGCGACGCCCGACCGCCCGAACTGGTCATCGAGGAAGGCGACCTCTACAACAGTGGGGTGGCCCAAAACGCCCCGCAGCGCGAATTCGGGCCGTTCCTGCCCACCCGCCACACCTGGACCTGGAACGGCTTCCAGTACGTCTACACTGCCGCCGATCCGCTGCTGGACCATCCTTACGCTAACCTGTACATCCACATGCTACGCCGCGCTGACCAGGCCCTGCGCGTCAACGATCTGGATGACGCCATCACCCTCTACCAGGAAGCCATGCAACGCGGGACGCTGTGGGGCGGCGTAGCCGACTCCGACGCCAACCGGGCGCTGGAGAAGGCCATGCTGGACGCTTACGCCCGCTACCGGTTGGTGCTGGCCTACACTGCCCTGCGCAGCGATCTGGCCCGCCAGATGCTGACCGCCATGCAGCAGGAGCGCCCCTGGCAAATGACTGACCTGCCCTCGCACTACACCCTGCTGGCTACCAGTTTCTACCAGACCTTTGTCGCCGTCAGCAGCGCCAACAGCGCCGAGAATGCCCTGCGCGTTGCCTGCGAGCGTGTCCGGCAGGATGCCCAGGTGCAGGCTCCGCGCACCTATGAGTTTCTGGGCGATCCGACCTACTTCGGCGTTGTCCTGAACGATTACACCGTCGAAGACCTGTGCCCGTTCGAATGAGATGAGGCGGGGGAGCAAACATGGACTTTCAGCTCAAGCCGCGCATCTACAGCCTGCTGCTATGCGCCGCCGCCCATGCAGACGAGCAATCCGGACGCTGGGTGATCCAGCCTATCAGCGAGATCGCCACGCCGCGCCTGCCGGTCGATGTCGCCATCACGGTCTTCGCCCAGATCATGGGGCCGCCGGGCCGCTATACGCTCGACCTGCGGCTGTACCACCTTGCAGACCCCGAAGATTCCCTGCAAAGCCTGCCTGCCCGCGCCTTTACCCTGCATGAGGGCAAGAACCTCGACTTTGTGCTGCAGCTGCGCATGCGCCTGGCCCAGCATGGCCTTTACATCCTGGAAGCCTCTATCCCCGATCATCACGTCGCTCAGACGCCGTTGCGTGTGTCCCGCGGAGCGTGAGTCAGAAAACAACAGGGCCGCCCGTCACAGGGTGACCCTGAAGCGATTCAGCCTGTATCCGATCAGGGCAGGAGCGACCGGATTGCCACCGCGGCTTCCGACTGGGGCACGCGGCGCGTTTCCCCGTCAGCCAGCCGCTTGAGCGTCACCTCCCCTGCCGCGATCTCATCCGGCCCCAGGAAGGCCGCGATCGGGATGCCCTTGCGGTCGGCGTAAGCGGCCTGCCGCCCGATCTTGCGATCTTCCAGCACGACCTCCGTGCGCACCCCCTGCTCACGCAACTGGCTGGCCAGCCGTTCAGAGGCAGCCCGCGTACTTTCATCAAACACCGTGACCAACACCTGCACCACCGTACGGCCCAGCCCCGGCGGGTACAGGTTCAGTTCGTCCATTAGATCAATGATCCGCTCGATGCCCAGTGAGGAGCCGGTGGTTGGCAGGCTTTCCTTGCGGAACATCCCGATCAGGCCGTCGTAGCGCCCGCCGCCGGTCACGCTGCCCAGATTCGGCTCGGTAATGATCGTCTCAAAGACCGGCCCAGTGTAGTAGCCCAAGCCGCGCACCATGGCCAGGTCAAAAGCGTAATTCGACGCCGGGACGCCGAAAGCTTCCAGGTGCTCGGCCAGCTCGAACAACTCGCGGACGCCTTCCTGCACGGTAGGGATATCGCGCAGCGCGTCGCGCAGATGAGTCAGCCCTTCCAGCCCGGCCCCGCGCAGGTCGAGCAGGGCCATCAGGCGGGCGATCGGCTCCGGCGCCAGGCCGTTTTCGGCCAGCTCCTGGCGCACGCCATCAGGGCCGATCTTGTCCAGCTTGTCGATACTGCGGTACAGCCCGCCGCGCTGCTCCGCCGGGACGCCCACATACTCGGCGATGCCGGTCAGAATCTTGCGGTTGTTGATCTGCACCTCAAAGTCCCGGAAGCCCAGCCGCCGCAACGCCGTGACCACCAGACTGATGATCTCCGCGTCGGCGGTCATCCCCGCTACCCCGACGATGTCAGCGTCGCACTGGTAGAATTCGCGGTAGCGCCCGCGCTGAGGCCGCTCGGAGCGCCAGACCGGGGCGATGTGATAACGCTTGAACGGGAAGCTGAGTTGCCCCTCGTACTGGGCCACCACCCGCGCCAGCGGCACGGTCAGGTCATAGCGCAGGGCCAGTTCCTCCTTGCCCTGGGGATGCTGGGCGTAGAAGATTTGCTTCTCCGCCTCCTCACCCAGGTTGCCATGCAACGTCTGGCGGAGTTCCAGCGCTGGCGTTTGCAATGGCTCAAAGCCAAAGGTCTCAAAGACCTCAATCACAGTATTGAAGACATACTGCCGCCGGATCAGGTCATCCGGCAGGAAGTCGCGCATCCCCTTCGGGGGGCGGGGTTGCATCACCTGGGCCATCGGGGTTCCTCCTGGGCCAACACACCATCGCACTGTTACAGGCAACCAAAAGGCGCAGACCCGCGTCTGCGCCTGAGTGAACCGGTGCAACGGGCGGGTCAAGACTATCGTCGCCGGGCGTGATGAGCGTACCAGACCATCGTCAAAGCGTTTGCCATGTCCTTGCTCCTGCGCCAGACAGTATAGCAGCCGGGTGTCAAAGCTCCAACCCATCCTCAGGCATGCCGCAGCCGTGGCCGCACACGCAGCACATCCTTGCCTAGCAGCAACCCGCCAGGTGTCAGCCCCGTCGGCGCGGCCATCACCCGCCCCGGTGCGAAGTACTCGAAGTGTTCCAGACCGGTCGGGTCTCCGGCAACCTTACCGGGCAGCGGCATCAGCCGCGCCGTGAGCGGCTTATCCAGCCGCAGGGCTAGCGCAGCAACATCCAGCAACAGGCCGGTGAGCGCTTCAACCGGGGTATCGCCGGGCAGCGGGATGGTGTCCAGGCCGGTGCCACAGATCGCGCTGTAGAGCAATAGATCGGTGGTGCTGAGCTGGCCGGAAGCCGCCCGCCGGGCCAGGACGCTATCCTCCAGCACCGGCAGCATCAGGCCGTTGAAGCCTGCTCGCTTGAACGGGACGCGGTCAAGCGCGCTCATGATCACGGCAGCGGCCGCCGCTCCGCCACTGCCGCCAAGGGTCATCCCCAGGCGCTCCATTGCCCCACCCAGGCTGATCGCATCCTCCGGGAAGGGCGCCAGCGAAAAGTCGATCCCGCCCGGTACGATGTCAAAATCAGCGGCCAGGGCCTCGCTCACCGCCATGAGGTCGCCCGCCGCGGCCATCACCAGCTGCATCAGCCGATCTTCCGCGTCCACCAGCGACCCGGCTTCGGAAAACGCCTGCACCGCCAGGTCAGCGGCCTGAATCGCCAGGGCGAAGCTCATTGGCTCGCCATCGGCGTGGTAAGCCGCCGGGAAGAATGGCGCACCGGGGCCGCAATTGGCGATTGCCGCCAGGTGGAGATTGCGCAACCCGTCTTCGCTCAACTGGCTAACCCGCTGGATCGCCGCCGCTGTCCGCCGGGCCAGGGCCAGATCAGCGCCGTGCACCGGATCGCCCAGACTGACGGCAAAGAACAGCGATCCGGTCGCCCCGATCATCTCCGGGATAATATCCAGATATTTCGGATCATCGCTGGCGTGGACGGGGCCGAGCGCGACATAGTCGATCCCGTAGCTCTGGGCCAGTTCGGCGACCCGTACAGCGTAAGGGACGGCGGCCAGCGGCCCGATGGGCGCCAGAATGCGTGGGAAAGGCTGAGACGCCACGCGCCGCGTTTGTACGGCAAAGCCCGCCTTCTCAAAAGCCGGGACAGCGTTGTGCAGGAAGTTAGCGGCCTGCGCCAGGCCCAGTTCCGGCTCCGTCAGCGCGAGGTTGACAAACGCCGTCACAGAACGGATCTTCATCCTCAGACGCCTTTCTGTGTGGAAAGCGCGCGCTGCCGCCGGGCTTCATAGAGGATCACGCCTGTCGCCACAGCCGCATTCAGCGACTCGGTCTGACCGGCCATCGGGATCGCGATTGTTGCGGCAGCCAGAGCGCGGGCGGGTGCGGTCGGCCCGTGCGCCTCCCCGCCGATGATAACCAACGAGGGACGCAGCCAGTCCACTGCGTAATAAGGCAACGCCCCATCCGCTGCCGCCAGATAAGCGTTCAGGTGGCCAAAGCGCAGCGCAATATCCGTCCAGTCCAGTTCCAGAATGGGCAGGCGGAACTGCGCCCCCATGCCGCCGCGCAGCGCCTTGGGGTTGTAGGGATCAACCGTGTTCGGGGTCAGGATGACCACGTCGACTCCAGCAGCAGCGGCGGTGCGCAGCGCACTGCCCAGATTGCCCGGATTGTTCATGGCGTCCAGCACCAGCGCCAGACTGACGACTTCCGGGACGGTCACCTGTGGCAGCGGCACAACCGCCAGCAACCCTGGGGGGGTTTCCGTGTCGCTGACCTGCTCCATAATCCCCTGGCTGACCGACAACAGGGGAATGCGCAATTCCGCCAGTTGTTGAAACAGGCGGTACGCCGGACGGCCCAGGGTGACTTCATCCACCGTATAGAGCACGAATTCCGGCGTCAGGCCACAGGCGAGGGCGTCGGCGATCAGCCGCACCCCTTCAAGGACGATCTTGCCCTCGCGGCGGCGCTGACGGGCGCGGCTCTGCAACGCCTTGACCAGTTTGACCCGCTCGTTACGCGGGCTGGCGATATCAGTCATCGGCCTTCCTGTCCTTGGCTATCCTGCACCGGGCCTGGAAAACAAAACGAGGCCCGTCGGCGGAACCTCGTCTCGTTGGCGCAGGGCGCCGCGCTGGCGCAGTCCGCCTAACCGCGGGCAGCTTTCACAATGTGGGTGAAGGTCTGCGGATCGCGCACAGCGATGTCGGCCAATACCTTGCGGTCCAGGTCAATCTGCGCCTGGCGGAGACCATGCATCAGCCGGCTATAGCTCAGACCATTGAGGCGAGCCGCGGCATTGATGCGGGTGATCCACAGGCTCCGCAGGTCGCGCCGGCGGTTGCGGCGGTCGCGGTAGCTGTACCACAGGCTCTTCATCATGGCCTCATTGGCCCGGCGGAACAGGCGATGCTTGGTCCCCCACTGCCCTTCAGTCCGCTTGAGTATCTTCTTGTGGCGCTGGCGGGAAGTGTAGCCTCTCTTTACGCGCACGGTCTTATCTCCTGCAAAACATGACCCGGCCCAGCGGCGCGGGTCTAATGATCAAGGTCGTTCGATGGTCGCGGCTCCCAGCCCGATCAGGCGGGCGGGTTAGCCCGGAATTTAGTCATGTACGGGGCCAGCCGGCTGATGCGACGGCGCTCACCAGTCGTCGTCACTTCCAGCATACGGTCCAGCGCCTGCTTGGTGCGCTTGGAACGGCGACGGCGCAGGTGACTCTTGCCGCCCTTGGTGCGCATGATCTTGCCGGTGCCCGTGACGCGAAAGCGCTTGGAGGCTGCCTTGTACGTCTTCAGTTTGAACTTCTTGGTCTTCTTGGTCACGAAGTGCTCCCCTGCTTGCGTGGTGATTACTTCTTTTTCTTGTCCGGTGACGGAGCCAGCACCATCAACATGGTTGCCCCTTCCATGCTGGGTTGCTGCTCCACAATGGCGATGTCGTCCACCGCCCCGGCGATCTGATCCAGGATTTCGCGCCCGATCTCCGGGTAGGTGATCTCGCGAGCGCGGAACTGGATGCGGACCTTGACCTTCATGCCTTCACTCAACCAGCGGCGTGCACTGCGCACCTTGATTTCCAGGTGATGGTCAGAGGTCTTAGGGCGGAGCCGAATCTCCTTAACCTCGATCTGCTTTTGCTGCCGGCGGGCTTCGCGTTCCTTTTTAGCGCGGGCGTACTGGAACTTGCCAAAATCCATGATCCGGCAAACCGGCGGCTCCGCGTTCGGAGCCACCTCGACCAGGTCGAGGCCGACGCGGATGGCCCGTTCCAGGGCATCACGGGTGGGCACGACACCGATATTCTCGTTGTCCTCCGTGATCAGGCGCACCTCGCGAGCCCGAATTTCCTGATTAATGCGGTATTGTGTCGCGCCTATTGCTTTATTCCCTCGCTAACTAATAAAGGGCCGGATAAACGGCGCCTCAGCGCCAAAGTGTATCATAGTCAGGCAGGGCAGTCAATTCCGAATTCCCCGGCGCTGGCTTCTTGACTCACTGCCATGCCAGCCTGCAACCGGAGTCGGTTCTGGCCTGCCTGGAGGTCGGGCGCTTCCTGCTCTCCCCCGGCAGGGGGATGAGCTACCCCGACACTCCCAGACCTGACCCCTATATTCTACGCGAAACAGGCGTTTTTCCCAACCCCATGAGAACGTTTCTTTCCCCCGAAAATGCGGCAACAAACCCGGCCTGTGGAGCCGATTCATGCTTGACAACGACCAGGCCGATTGGTATTATGCTGGCACAATCTTCCACAGTAGCTCAATCGGCAGAGCAATCGGCTGTTAACCGATGGGTTGTAGGTTCGAGTCCTACCTGTGGAGCTACCAGCACCCGCCGCGGCGGGTGTTTTATTGTCCCTCAGCGCCCCTGGCGTCGCCACCACAACAGCAGCCCTCCCACCAATGCCACTTCCAGCAGGATACCGCCAACCAGCGCCGGGAGCAGCTGCCGCGCATCCAGCCCCGTCACCGCTGGAGCACCGCCGGGAACGGGTTCCGTCTCCTGCGCCGCTTCCGGAATCGGCAGGGCCAGCACGCCGCTGGATTCCCCGGTGGCCAGCGGGCCGGTCTGAAAGTGCCATAGCGACCCCATCCGCACTTCTCCCGATGCCGCGATCGTATCGACCCGCCAGGTGACTTCCACGCCAGGGGGGAGGGCCGGGGCAGTAGCCCGCGCGCCCTCGACGGCTGCCAGCCGGGCGAGTGAGCCGTCGCCAGCGGCCAGCCAGACCTCATAGCGCCAGGCGTCGCATGGCTCAGGCGGCGGTTCCCAGCGCAGGGTCAGCGCCTCCTCAGCGATCCCGACCGCCCCATCCGGCGGCCAGGGTGCCGAAGCCAGTGGCAGAGTCGCGGAGGTGCCCGGTTCGACCTGCAGCAGCGTCAGGCGGCCTTCCTCCAGCGCCGCCAGGGTCTGGCCAACGGCTGCCACCCCCTCGACAGTTCCGCCACGCCACCAGCCAGCGATGCGCGGCGACTCCCCACTCACCTCCAGCAGCCACAGACCGCACCGCCCGGCAGCTACCGCCAAGTGGCCGGTCTCCGGCAGCGCTGCCAGGCCGCCACCCGCGCCGGGCAGACTCAAGGCCCAGGCCAGGGCTGGCGCGGCAGGGTCATGGACATCGACCTGCCAGAGCAAACCTTCGCCCGCCATCCACAGGCGATCCTCCCCGCTGACCAGATTCTGCGGCGCAGCAGGCAACCCTTCCAGCAGGCTTAGCAAAGTCGGCGGCCTAGCGGTGGTTGTTGTCCACGCCAGCGCGATGATGCCGCCCTCCCCAGACGCCACCAGAGCGCGGTTATCCCAGGCCGCCACCGCCAGCGGACGCCCTGTCGCCAGCGGGTAAGCGATCTGCCAGTCGATAGCCGCCGGATCCGCCAGCATGGCAGCGTGCAGTGCCCGTTCCGCGCCACCCAGGTACAGCCAGGACCCCGCGGCTGCCAGCGGTACGCTACTCCTGTCGGCCAGCGGCAACGGCCCGATCAAGGAACCATCCGCCGCATGGTGAATAACCTGGACGCCGTCCGTCGCGCCCAGGTACAGCCAGCGACCATCCCGGCGCGTCTCGTGTACGACCAGCCGGTCCGTTACTGTGCCCGGCAGGTCCACGGATGCCATCAGCACCGGGGACAGCGAATCGGCCAGATTATACAGCCGTAGCTTCCCGCCGCCGGCAGCGTAAAGCCAGCCTCCGCCGGTCCACAACGCCGTTGCAGGAGTCGGATCGACAGAGACCAAGCGCATCGCGAGATCGGCCAGCGTCGCCAGGGATACTACCTGCAGACCGCTGCTACCAGCGGCCAGGTACAGCGCCGCCGATCCTCCGGCAGCGTCCAGGACGCCGACCGGCAGCGCTGCAACCGGAACCGGTCGCCAGGGATCGCGCAGGTCCAGCAACAAACCGCTCTGGCCAGGTTGCAGGGCGGCCAGATAGCGGGTATCCAGCAGGGCCAGCCGGGACGCCGGAACCGGCAGTGTGACGGCGCTGGCGATCCGCAGCGTCGGCCATGCAGCCGTGTCAAACACGCTTAAGGTGGTGCCACGCACACTGTAAACGATACGGCCACCCGGCAACACCGCCAGATCGTCCGCTGGCGCCGCGATCTGCCCGGCCACCTCCAGGCCAGCCATCGGCGTGCTCACATCAATCACGGCCAGCCCGCCTGCGCCATTCTCGCCATCCCGATATCCTGTATAGACTTGCCCCTCCCTGCTGGCGACGCTTTGCGCCGGCCCCGGCAATGGCACTGCCGTCACCGTCCCCAGCGGATCCGTCGTCAGAATACGCAGGCTGCCCGCCTGCCCCGGCCCATCTTCCGCCGCGTAGAGGAAACCGCCTTCGACCACCAGTTGACGCGTGGCCCCGGCGGTAGTATCGGGTTGCCAGCGCCCTGCCCGCGCCCCGACTGCCCGGATGCCCTGCTCCCCCAGCGCCAGCCAGGTCGTCGGCCCGACGCTGACCAGGCTCTCGATCATCCCTGGCGCATCGCCCGTTTGCAGGATAACCGGGCGCTGGGGATCGGCCACATCCAGCACGGCCCAGCCCTGCCCGCCGAGCGCCAGCAGCCCGTCCCCGGCGCGGTTCAGAGCCAGCCCCGTCGGCAGCCCGACCCGCAGCGTCACCGGCCCTGCTTCGTCCAGCCGCAACAGCGTGCCATCGGCCTGCGCCAACAACAGCGTGCCATCGGCCATCCAATCCAGCGCCACCCCCTGGCCTTCCCGGCTTGCCGCCAGTAACTCCTGCGGCCTGCCAGCAGCATCCAGCGCCAGCCCTAGCGCTGCCGCGCCGGTGCCCTCCCCGGCCACCCAGGCACGATCGCCGCGCCCGGCAACGGCGCGAATCGTATCGACAGCGATGTAACGCCCCAGCACTTCCGGCGCGTTGCTGGAAGACACATTGACCGTGGTCAGGGCCGGGCCGCCCACCGCGTAGGCGATGAAGTTGCGGGCCGCCGTCGCCTTCGCCGGAATCGGCAGAGTAGCCAGCAGTTGCGGATCATCCGGTGCGCCCACATCAACAATAACCAGCGCCGCGCCCGCGCTCAGGTAAAGGCGCTTGCCGCCTTCCAGCGTCACACCGGTGACAGGGAGAGCTTCCTGCGGTGGCGGGAAATGGCCGAGTACGACCGGAGACAGAGGGCGAGTCGTACCCAGCACATACAGTCCGGCTTCCCCGGCGGCGACATAAGCCAGCGTGCCGTCAAGGGCAATCGCCTGTGGCGTCCCGCCAAGCGACAGACGGGCGACAATCCGCGGCGACTCCAGCCGGGTCAGGCTGACCAGAACGATCTCGCCCTCTTCCAGCGCTGCCAGGCCGATCGTGCCGCGCACAGCGAGATCGCGCACCGTCCCACCCAGATCGAGCGTTGCCAGCACGACTGGACGATCCATATCTCGCCAGTCGATCACGGCCAGACCGACTTCCGCCATCCCAGCCACTGCCCAGCGCCCGGCCCGATCGCCGCCGAGGGCGATCGCGGTAGCTTGACCGGGGATGAGCGCCCGTGCTCGCAGGGACAGTGCATCCAACCGCCCGGCATCAAAGGCCAGCACACCCTCCCACCCCGCTGCCGCGTATACATATCGCTCGTCATCAGCCAGGGCGTATACCGTTCCCGGCCAGACCACATCCTCCCAACGCGGTACCCGCAGATCGGCGATGTTGTAGCGCTTCAGCCCTCCAGCGCGATCAGCAATATAGGCCCATTCCCGACGGAGGAGAATATCAACGCCATCATGCAGCGGGTCGTATATGCTCAGCAGGCGCGGCGTGAGCGGATCGACCAGACTGTAGATCAAGAGGCGGTAGTCGCAGCCGACCAGGAGTCGACCGGCCTCAATAGTCACTGTGCTGGCCGGTACAGCATCGGCCAGTTGAGCCGCCAGTTGTGGCTGTGCGGGGTCAGCCAGATCGTAGAGAGCCACACCAGCTTCGCCCAGCGCCACGAAAAGTACCCGCCCGGCTGGATCAACCGCCAGATCGCGGGCAGCAGCAGGGGTGACGATCTCGCGCCACGGTCCGCGCAGACCATCGCGGCGGTCGAACACAGCGACCCGAATTCCGGCCTGCCGCGCCGCCACATAGACGGCAGAGTCGGCGACAGCCAGCGCCTGCCCGCCGCCGGGGAGGAAGCCGCGTTCCACCAGATCGGCCATCTCCAGCAGCGCCAGACCCTGTTCGGTCAGCAGGTAAACCATCCCACTGCGCACGATCAGGTCCTGCACCTGCCCCCGTCCCGGCAACACACGCCGTAACGTCCGGCCTGTCTCGTCGAGCTGCAGGAGCGCGTCACCCTCTGCCAGCAGCACACCATCCGGCAGCGTGACCATCGCCCGCGTGACGCCGCCCATCCCGCCTACCACGCGCATCCCCTGCGCGGACGGCGTCCCGCCCCCCTGGGCCAGCGCAGGCAGCGTCAACCCGGCCAGACACACTGTGAGCGCCAGCCACCGGAGCCGCGCCCGGGTCTTGCTTGCCTCTGTCACAGACCGCATCCCCCCCACCCTTCGCCCCGTTCCCGGTCTGGATACACTATAGGCGCAAAGCGCCCGATGCTTCAAGTGCGGTTGCCTGCGCCCGACCGGGCACAAAAAACTTGACGCCTTCGCTCAGATATGCTACGATGCTCCGCACAACCCTATAGAGTGGCATTACGCCTCATCACGAGCGGGGGAGGGAACGGCCCTGTGAACCCGCGGCAACCCCCGGAGCGCCGGGTAGGTGCCAAGTCCGGCCAGGCAACTGGGCAGATGAGACCGCGCACACCGTCACGTACGCGCTTCTCCCCTGACCCGGAGAAGCGTTTTTGTTGCAGAGTACGCAGCAGGAAGGTGGCAAAAGCAGTGGAACAACCCTACCCGATCCTGGAGTTCGATCCGACCCCGCAGGCCATCCTGGAGCCGGGCAAGCTGATTGCGCGCATAGATGTTCCGGAGCGGGGGGTGCTATGCTTCTTTAACGAGGTGATCACCGCCATCTGTGGGGATGGAAAGACCCGGCTCCTGCGTAACCTGCGCAGCGAAATCGGCCCCAACCCACTTTACGAGATCACTATCGACGGGCAGCGGCTGGCCGTGTGCCACCCCGGTGTGGGCGCGCCGCTGGCGGCGGGCTTCCTTGAGGAACTGATCGCCCTGGGCGTCAGTAAGTTCATTGCCTGTGGCGGCGCGGGTGTGCTGCGGCGCGACCTGGTTGTCGGTCACCTCGTTGTGCCGGTCAGCGCAGTCCGCGATGAGGGCACGTCCTACCACTACCTGCCACCGGGTCGTGAGGTCAGCCCTTCCCCGGCGGCGGTGGCCGCCATCGAAGCCGCATTGAATGCAGCAGGGGCAGACTATACGAAGGGCAAGACCTGGACGACCGACGCCATCTACCGTGAGACACCGGATAAGGTCGCCCGCCGCCGGGCTGAGGGCTGCCTGACCGTAGAAATGGAAGCGGCGGCGTTCTTTGCCGTGGCCCGGTTCCGGGGTGTTGAGTTCGGGCAAATTCTGTATGGCGGGGATGACGTCAGCGGTGCGGAATGGGATTCGCGCCGCTGGAACAACCGCGCCACCATCCGTGAGAAGCTGTTCTGGCTGGCGGTGGAAGCTGCTCTGCGGCTATAGGGTAACAGGAACTCAGGGCAGAGCCGGTGTTTGGGCAATCAGGAGAGGGATACGTTGCTCGATCGGCGACGCTTAATCAGACTGGCGCAGTGCGACTACACACAGAACGGGGCAGACTTCATCACGATCTGCACCCATAAACGCGAAAACCGTGAGAATCGACCAGAGCCTACCGCCCTTACGCCAGGGCTTGACAGGAAGACAGATTGTTTATGACCCACCGCCACACCCTGACCTACACCAATCGCCGTTATCTGGACGCCATCGCCGACCATGTCGTGATCTTTGATGGCGCAATGGGTACCAGCATCCAACAGCGCGGCCTCACCGCCGCCGACTTCGGCGGGGAGCAGTACAACGGCTGCAACGACTACCTGTCAATCACCCGCCCGGATGTGATTGAGGCTATTCACGCTTCGTTTCTGGCAGCCGGCGCAGAAGCAGTGGAGACCAACACCTTCCGCGCCAACCGCCTGACGCTGGGCGAATACGGCCTGGCTGAGCGCGTGCTGGAGATCAACCGCGCTGCCGCCCAGATCGCCCGCCGGGTTTGCGATCGCTTCACTGCCGAGACCGGCATCCCGCGCTTTGTGGCTGGCAGCATCGGCCCCTCCGGTAAGCTGCCTAGCGGCAACGATCCCGACCTGAGCAACATCACCTTCGACGCGCTGGCCGATCTTTTCTACGAGCAGGCGCAGGGCCTGGTGGAAGGCGGCGCTGACCTGCTGCTGGTGGAAACCAGCCAGGATATTCTGGAAGTCAAGGCGGCCGTCGTCGGTATCAACCGCTACTTTGCCGACGCCGGCGTACGCATCCCACTGCAGGTGCAGGTCACGCTGGATGTGTCGGGCCGGATGCTCTTCGGGACGGAGATCGACGCCGCCCTGGCTACGTTGGAGGCGCTGCCCATCGACGTGATCGGCCTCAACTGCTCCACCGGGCCGGAGCACATGCGCGCGCCGATCCGCTACCTGGTCGAGCACAGCACGCTACCGGTCAGCGTCCTGCCCAATGCTGGCCTGCCGATCAACGTCGATGGGGAGGCCGTCTACCCGCTGGAGCCGGACCCGTTCAGCCGCATGGTCGCTGAGTTCGCCGAGTGGGGCGTCAGCGTGGTTGGGGGGTGCTGTGGCACGCGCCCAGAGCATATCGCCCGCCTGTACGAAGCTGTGCACGGCCACCCGGTCGATATCGTCCTGCAAACGCGGCAGCGGCGCGCCCCGGTCCTGCGCCGCCCGGAGCACATTCCCCAGGTCAGCAGCAACATGAAGGCGACTGCTCTGCTGCAAAACCCCGGTCCGACCCTGATCGGCGAGCGGATCAACAGCCAGGGCAGCCGCAAGGTCAAGCGCCTGCTGCTGGAGGAAGACTACGACAGCATCGTCCAGATCGCGGTTGAGCAGGTGGCCAGCGGCGCGCATATGCTCGATGTGTGCGTCGCCCTCACCGAGCGCGACGACGAGCGCGAACAGATGGTCACGCTGGTCAGAAAGCTGGCGATGGCCGTTGATGTACCGCTGATCATCGATACAACCGAGGCTGACGTGGCCGAGGCCGCGCTGGCCGCCTATCCCGGACGGGCGATCATCAATGGCAACAACCTGGAAAACGGCCGGGAGCGCATCGACCGCATCCTGCCGGTAGCCCGCAAGCACGGCGCGGCGGTGCTCTCCATGACCATCGACGAGGACGGCATGGCCCACGACCGGGAGAAAAAGTTCGAGATCGCGGAGCGGATCACCCGTATCGCCACCGAGGAATACGGCCTGGCCCGCGAGGACCTGATCTTCGATACGCTCACCTTCCCCCTGACCACCGGGCAGGCTGAATTGCGTAATGACGCCAAAGAGACTCTGGCCGCCATCCGCCTGATCAAGGAAAACCTGCCGGGCGTCTACACCTGCCTGGGCGTGAGCAACGTCAGCTTCGGCGTGCAGCCCGCCGCGCGCGGTGTGCTAAACAGTGTTTTCCTCTACCACGCTGTCCAGGCCGGGCTGGATATGGCCATCGTCAACCCGGCCCATATCACGCCCTACGCCGAGATTCCACCGGAGCAACGTAAGCTGGCCGAAGATCTAATCTTCAATACCGACGCCGACGCTCTGCCGCGCTTCATCCAGTACTTCGCCGAGCACGAAGTACAGACCGGCACGGCGGAAGCCACCGATCCCACTGCCGCCATGAGCGCCGAGGAAGCGCTACACTGGCAGATCGTCCACCGCAAGAAAGACGGCGTGGAAGCCCTGATCGACTCCTGCCTGACCCGCCAGGATGCCATCGGTGTGTTGAACAACGTCCTGCTACCCGCCATGAAGGAGGTCGGCGATAAATTCGGCGCGGGCGAGTTAATCCTACCCTTCGTGCTGCAGAGCGCCGAAGTGATGAAGAAAGCCGTCGGCTACCTGGAGCAGTTCATGGAGAAGGTGGAAGGCACCAGCAAAGGCACGGTCGTGCTCGCCACTGTCTACGGCGATGTCCACGACATCGGCAAGAATCTGGTCAAGACCATCCTCAGCAACAACGGTTATACCGTCCACGACCTTGGCAAGCAGGTGCCCGCCAACACGATCATCGACATGGCGATCGAGCAGCGCGCCGATGCCATCGGCCTCAGCGCTCTGCTGGTCAGCACGTCGAAGCAGATGCCGCTGATCGTCAACGAACTGGGGCGCCGGGGCCTGGATATTCCGGTACTGGTCGGCGGGGCGGCGATCAACCGCCGCTTCGGGCGGCGTATCCTGTTCCTGGAGGATAGCGGGGAGCCGTATCCGGGTGGGGTGTTCTACTGCAAGGACGCCTTTGAGGGCCTGGCCGTGATGGATCACCTGGTTGACCCGGCTCGCCGCCCCAAACTGCTGAGTCAGATCGTGGCCGAGGGCTACGCCGAGATCGGCCAGAAGCCGCGCCCGACCGTCACCGGGAGCGCGCGCCGCAGCGCCGTCAAGCCCGCTGAGACCATCCCCGTCCCGCCCTTCTGGGGGCCGAAGACCATCCGCCAGATGCCGCTGGAGATCGTCTTCCAACACCTGCACAGGCCGGAACTGTTCCGCCTGTCCTGGGGGGCCAGGAACGCCCACGGCGAAGAATGGGAGGCGCTGCAGGCACAATTTGAGACGCGGCTGGCCCGGATGCAAAAGGACGCCCTGGCCCGGCGCACACTTGTCCCGCAGGCGGTCTACGGCTACTTCCCCGTCAACAGTGACGGCGACGATCTGATCGTGTGGGACTGGGAGCGCCTCACCACGAACGGCCAGCGGGTGGAGGCGGGCCGCTTCCGCTTCCCCCGCCAGAACAAAGGCGAATTCCTTTGCCTGAGCGATTATTTCGCCCCGGTGACGGGTGAGCAGGTGGACGTGGCCGCGCTGCAGGTGGTCACCGTTGGCCGGGAGGCCAGCGCCGAATTCGAGCGCCTGCAGGCCGCCGACAACTACAGCGAAGCCTATTTCTTCCATGGCCTGGCCGTCCAGACCGCTGAGGCTACCGCCAATTTCGTGCACGAGCACGTCCGACGAGAGTTACGGCTGGCAGAGACGCAGGGCAAGCGCTATAGCTGGGGCTACCCGGCCTGCCCCGATCTGGCTGATCATGCGCTGGTCTTCGCTCTGCTGCCCGCTGTGACGCACGAGCTAGGCATGACGCTCACCCCGGCCTACCAGCTCGTGCCGGAGCAGAGCACCGCCGCCATCGTCCTCCACCATCCGGAGGCTAAATACTACAGCGTCGAGATCGACCGGGTGAAGGAGATTCTGGGGGGAAAAGAGGCCTGGCCATCGTCTGACGCTCGGATTCGCCCTGCCTGATCGACGCTGACCGGACTATACTGTGACCAGGAGACAAGGCGTGAAGCTTTCTTCGGCCAGTTTGCACTGTACCGGCTGGCTTAGTAAGGATTCCGGATATGGATCGTGAAACCGTCGGATGTTCCCGGCGCGCCCTCCTGAGCACTGTGCTGATGATCGCGCTGATGATGACCTGCCTGGGCGGGCTGGCACTGACCGTCGACCGCATTTGCGTGGCCAACCTGACCCTGCGCCTGCCGCAGTATCCCGGCGCAACCATCGCCTGGGAGCGCCACAACCTCCTGACACCGTTCGGCATGGGCGAGACAGTTATGATGCTGACCGCTCCCGACCCGCCGGAGACCGTGCGGGAGTGGTACGCCCGGCACACCGGCGAGACTCTCCGCGCCAACGTCAACAACCCGCTCTTCCAGTGGGGACGTGGCGAGTGGGTCGTCGACCCCGCGCAGGAAGGATCAGGCAGCCAGATCATCCTGCACGGCACCTGCATGCAGTAAGGGTGCGCCTGTCCGCCCCCTGTTGCTTCGCCGCCACATCACCGTAACCCGGAGGACAGACTCCATGCCTGCCAGACCTTTTCGTGAACGTCTTGCCGCCGACACGCCTATCCTGACCGACGGCGCAATGGGCACTACCCTGCACCAGCACGGCATCCCGATCGACGCCTGCTTCGATGAGTTGAACCTGAGCCGCCCGGAGCTGATCAGAGCGATTCATGTGAGCTTTCTGGAGGCCGGGGCGGAACTGCTCAAGACCAATACCTTTGGCGCCAACCGCTACAAGCTGGCCCGCTTTGGCCTGGAGGCACAGGTTAGCGCTATCAACGCTGCAGGAGTCGCCCTGGCCCGGCAGGCCGCCGCGGAAGCCAGCCACCCGGAGACCTACATCGCCGGTTCGGTCGGGCCTCTGGGCGTGCGTCTGCGACCCTACGGGCGCGTCAGCCCGGAAGATGCCCGCGCCGCCTTTCGTGAGCAGATCGCGGCTCTGGCCGGGGCCGGTGTAGACGCCATCCTGCTGGAGACCTTCACCGACCGCCTGGAAATTCTGGAGGCGCTGGCCGCCGCCCGCGAGGCCGCGCCAGATTTGCCGGTCATCGCCAACATGACCTTTGCCGAAGACGATCGGACATTGCTCGGCGACCTGCCGGTGCGCGTCGCCCGCGATCTGCACGCCGCCGGCGCGGACGTGATCGGTGTCAACTGTGGCGGTGGCCCGGCCCAGATCGCCCGTATCCTGGCTGCCATGCGCCAAGCTGTGCCGGAAGCCGCCTGCGCTGCCGTGCCCAACGCCGGTTTCCCGGAAGCCGTCGGCGGGCGGATGATGTACCCGGCCACCGCCGCCTACTTCGCCGACTACGCCCGCACCTTCCAGGCCAGGGGCGCGCGGATCATCGGCGGTTGCTGTGGGACAACGCCGGAGCATATCGCCGCCATGCGCCGGGCGATGGATAGCGCCGCCAACCCCCTGCCTGACCTGAGCATCACCGAACCCGTCAACGACGAACTGCTCATTGCCCAGGAGCAACCCACCGAACTGACCCGCAAGCTGGCCAGCGGCCAGTTCGTCGTCACCGTAGAGATGCACCCGCCGCGCAGCTATACCGCCCAGAAGCTGCTGGCCGCCGCCGAACTGCTGCAATCAGCGGGGGCCGATCTGGTCGATGTCGCCGACAGCCCCACCGCCCGTATGCGGATGAGTCCCTGGGCCGTCTGCCACCTGCTGCACACCCGACTGGGCATCGAGACGGTGCTGCACTTCCCCACCCGTGGCCGCAACCTGCTGCGCATCCAGGGCGATCTGCTGGCCGCCCACGCCCTGGGCCTGCGCAACCTGTTCGTGGTCATGGGCGATCCAACCCACATCGGCGACTACCCGAACGCCATGGATAACTACGATGTCACACCCTCCGGTCTGATCAAGCTGATCAAGCAGCAAATGAACCGGGGCGTTGACCAGGCGGGCAATTCCATCGGCCAGCCAACCACGTTCACCGTCGGCTGCGCCCTGAACATGGGCGCACAGGACCTTGACCACGAGATCAAGATAACCCGGCGCAAGATCGAAGCCGGGGCAGACTTCGCCCTGGGGCAGCCGATCTTCGATCCCGGCGACATCGAGCACTTCCACCGCCGCTACCGCGAACTCACCGGCGAAGACTTCACCCTGCCGGTACTGATGGGCGTGCTGCCTCTGTATGGCGCGCGACACGCTCACTTTCTGCACAACGAAATCCCCGGTATCACCATCCCGGAGGCTATCCTGCGCCGGATCGAAACGGCAGACGACGCTCCGGCGGAAGGCGTGCGGATCGCCCGCGAGTTGCTGCTGGCGATCCGGGGCATGGTTCAGGGCGCGTACCTCATCCCGGCCTTCGGCCACTATGAGCTGGTCGCCGAAGTGATCGACGCGCTGGGCGTGCCCGGTCGTCCCTGATTCCATCCCCGTGCTGTCTTGTCTACAGCAGGGCTTTCCCTGCCCGGCGTCGCTCCTCCGCCGGGCAGGCGCTTTCTCTGATCAGACGCTAATCGGGAGTGTCTAAAGGTAAAGATATGGGTAAAATGGGGGTATGAGCCAATGTCCATACTGTCACCGAACCGAACAGCAGGTCAAAGCGGGTCTGAATGCCTCAGGCAGCCAGCGCTATCTGTGTAAGCGTGCCGCCGCAAGTACACGCCCCAGCCGAATGACATCGGGTATCCAGCTGAAATACGGCGCCAGGCGCTGGAGATGTATGTTGATGGGCTGAACTTTCGGCGTATTGCGCGCCTGCTAAAAGTCAACCATCAAACGGTCGCCAACTGGGTCAAAGCCCACGCTGATCAATTGCCCGATCCGCCGCCGGCTCCTGCCGAGCCCATTGAGGTGGAAGAACTCGATGAGTTGTTCACCTTCGTTGAGCGTAAAAAAACGTCGTCTACGTGATCACCCAGGTCGACCGAGCCAGTCGCTGCATTGTCGGCTGGGATGTGGTCTGGGAAAGGAGCACAGAGGCGCTGCAAGCCATGCTCGACCGTAATCCTCAGGCCCGGCGGTATTATTCGGACGACTTCTCAACCTATCACACACTGGTGTACTATCCCGGTCGTCATCAGGCCCTGACCGACAAGAGCCAGACCTATTCCGTTGAAGCGGACAATGCTGAACTCCGTCACTATCTGGCGCGACTGGCGCGTAAGTCGCGTTGCTTTTCTCGGTGCATTCACGCCCTCTGGCGTTCCATCAAGTTGTTTGTGTTTGCCTGGAATCGCCGCCAGTTATTCAAACGCCAGTTCCCGGCTTACCCGGCTCACCTGAAAGATTTCGTGTATCCTTGAAATTAGACACTCCCCGCTAATCACGGCTGTTGCAAAGTCCGGTAGTGTATCTTTCGCGGTTGAAATTCAGATGCCGGTTGAAGGTTGCCCATCTAAGCACCAAATCGCATGTGTATTTTCTCTCAAAATGACACGCGACTTCATTCTGTTGCAGGAACATGAAAACCATTCCACGAATTTCAACCGAAAAGGATACAGTACCCAAAGTTCCAAGACAAAAAGGCCTTTCCTGGTTAAGGTAGTGTTGTGCGCCACGAACCCTGCACCAGGAAAGGTCAACATGGACTATACCATAGCCGGAAGCGGACAGATAGAGGCACTTTGCGGGGAGGTAGGCGGGCTCTATGAGCGACTGAAGGAGTTAAAGGATCGGCGGGACCGGCGCGGGGTACGCTATCCGTTGGCGGCGGTGCTGATGATCATGGTGTTAGCCAAGCTTTCGGGAGAAGATGAAGCGCGGGGGATAGCGGAGTGGGCGAAGTGGCGGGCCAAGCTCTTGGCGAAGGCGCTGGGGCTCAAACGGGAGAGCATGCCCCATCACACGACCTACAGTCGGATTATAGGGCAGGCGGTGGAGGTGGAGCAGTTCGAGGCGGTGGTACGGGAATACTTCAGCCGCCACCAGCCGGCCGAGGCTCACATTGCGCTGGACGGCAAAGCCATGCGGGGGACGATCGAGCCAGGACACACCCAAGGGGTGCATCTGCTGGCTGCCTATCTGCCAGCGGTGGGGGTCGTGGTGGGACAAAGTGCAGTGGCCAGCAAGGAAAACGAAATTGTGGTTGCCCCTGCGCTGTTGGCCAGTCTGGACTTGCACGATGCCGTGGTGAGTGGGGATGCCCTGTTGGCTCAGCGGAGCTTATCGAGCCAGATAGTGGCGGCAGGGGGAAACTATCTGTAGATCGTCAAGGACAACCAGCCGCATTTGCTGGCGGACCTCGAGCGCCTGTTTGCCCCCGAAAGCTGCTTGCCAGGCCATGGCCCGCTGCCCGTCGATTTCGCCCGTGCCAGCACCCTGGACAAAGCGCATGGGCGGCTGGAACGGCGTACTCTGACGGCCAGCAGCCTGCTCCAGGGCTACAGCCAGTGGCCCCATCTGGCTCAGGTGTTCCAGCTTGAACGGCAAACCCTCACCCTCCGCAGTGGCCACCTCACCTATGAAGTCGTCTACGGCGTAACCAGTCTCTCTCGCGCCCAGGCCTCGCCGAACCGCCTCCTTCACCTGGTCCGTCGTCATTGGGGAATCGAAAACGAGGCTCATTACTCCCGTGATGTGACCTTCAAGGAAGACCGCTGTCGCTTAAAGACGGGCTGCGCCGCTCATGTCATGGCGATCCTCAACAATCTGACCCTGGGGCTCATCCGGTTGTTGAAGTTCGACTTCATTCCCCAAGCACGCCGCTTCTTCAATGCTCGGCTCGACCTGGCGCTTGACCTGCTTCTGGCTCCTCCCTGACAACTTTGCAACAGCCGTGCCCCGCTAATCCACAGGTCTGGCGAGCCAGACAAAACATGATATAATCGCCCTGATTTACCTGATTACGCCACGTCTGCTCTTGCCGTCTCAGCATTCCACGTTGCTCCGGGGCGTGCCTGACAATAAGATTTTTGCCTACCGCAGGAAAACTTACTGATGACTATCCGAACTGAAGATGTGATCGTACCGCCCGTTGTCCCCGCCCGGAGCTTTTCCGTGCGCCAGAACCTGGCGCTGATCGTTGTGCTGGCCAAGCTGCGGATTGTCACGCTGCTGCTGGCGGCGGCCTGGGGCGGCGCAATGCTGGCCAGCGGCGGGCGCCCGGCGGCTGCCGATCTGCTGCTGCTGACCATCACCGGGACACTGGCCGCCGGCGGCTCCGGCGCAATCAACCAGTACCTTGAACGCGATCAGGACGCCCGCATGAAGCGCACCCGCCGCCGCCCGCTGGCCACCGGCCAGATCCGCCCGATCTGGGCGCTGATCGGCGGCACGGGCAGCGTTGTCGCCGCGGTGGGGCTGGCCCTGCTGGCCGGTAACCTGGCGCTGGCTTTCTTCCTGGCGCTGGGGGCGTTCATCTACATTGGCGTCTACACCCTGTGGCTCAAGCCGCGCACGCTGCTTAATGTCGTGATCGGCGGGGCGGCGGGCAGCGCTGCTGTCCTGAGCGGCTCGGCTGCTGTGGGTAACTGGGCCGATTCGGGCGCGCTGCTGCTGGCGGCGTTGCTCTTCACCTGGAGTCCCAGCCACTTCTGGAGCCTGGCGCTGGTCTACCGCAAAGACTACGCCAGCGCCAACTTCCCCATGCTGCCGGTGGTGATGGAACGGCGGCGGGCGGTGCTGTGGACGCTTGTCCACATGGCCGTCACCGCAGCCATCGGCCTGCTGCTGGCGGTGCATCCTGCGCTGGGCTGGGCTTACTTTGCCCCGATGCTGGCTGCCACACTGTGGCTGGGCCGCGACTCGATCGGCCTGCTGCACGCCCACCAGCAGGGCAGCGAAGGGGAAGAAGGCCGCCAGGCCATGACGTTATTCAAGGCTTCCAATATCTACCTGGCGCTGGTGCTGCTGATGATCTGCATTGCTGCTATCATTTAGCCGTCTGCTTCCTACTCCGCGCCCATCACCCTGCCGGGGGGCGCACATCCCGTTCGTCACTCACCTCAGGAGGGCAATGTTATGAGCAGCAGCTCAAAGAAAAGTGTGATCACCTGTGACCTGGAAGGCCGCATCGAAACATTCAATGCCGCTGCGGCGGAGATCTTCGGCTACACGCAGGAAGACATCATCGGCAAGAAGCGGGTCTCGCTGTTCTCGCCAGGCGAAGTAGTCCTGGAGCACGTCCCGACCTGGCTCAAGATCGCCCGCGAGCAGGGTGAATTCCGCGGGGAGACCGTCTTTGTGCGTCGCGACGGCACGCCGTTCGCCGCCCGCATCCGCATCACGCCGACCTACAAACACGGCCAGCAGATCGGCTATTGCGGTGTGACCGAAGTACTGGAGGAGATCGACCCGGCGCAGGCCATGCCCCGCATCAGCCCGGCCACGCGGCTCTTCCGCTGGCTGGTCATCACCCGCGCCCCGTTCCTGACGGCCATGATCGTGCCGGTGTTGATCGGCGCGGCATGGGTGGCGGTGCAGGGGGGGCCGTTCGCCTGGGGGCGTTTCGTCCTGGCGCTGCTGGCCGGCATGTTGCTGCACGTCGCCGCCAATACCTTCAACGACTATTTCGACTGGACCAGCGGCACCGACCCGATCAACAACAACTACTTCCTGCCCTACTCCGGCGGCAGCCGGTCCATCGAACTGGGTCTGATCAGCGAAGGGGCACTGCGCCGCCTGGCCTTCGCCGCCCTGGGCGGGTCGGCGCTGATCGGCTTGGTGCTGACGGCTCTCAGCGGCCCCGGTATCCTGCTCTTCGGGCTGATCGGGGCGCTTTCCGCCTACTTCTACACAGCGCCGCCCCTGCGGCTGGCTGCGCGGCGCGGTCTGGGCGAGTTGTTGGTCGGCCTTAACTTCGGCCCGCTGGCCACCGCCGGGACAGTTTACGCCCTGACCGGCCAGGCGGCGGCAGTCGACTTTCTGATCGGGGTCCCGATCGGTCTGCTGGTCATCGCCATTTTGTGGATCAACCAGTTCCCGGATGAAGAGAGCGACCGGGCAGCCGGCAAGCACAACCTGGTCGTCGTCCTCGGCAAGGAGCGCGCCCGGTGGGGTTATTTGCTGCTGCTGGCAGGCGCCTTCATCCTGACCCTCTACTGGACGATCAGCGGCGTCTTTCCGGTGGGCGCGGCGCTGATCCTCGGCGGGTTGCCGCTGGCCGTGCGGGCCGTACGCATTGCCCTGCGCCACTACGCTGATCGCAGCCTGGTGCAGGCCAACGCCGCCACAATCCGGCTGCATCTGGTAGCCGGGGTACTGATGACCATCGGCCTGCTAGCCAGCAATGTACTGCGGCAGTTCTTTGGCGGGTAACGCGACCGGCGAACAGTTCCACTCATCACCTGCATACCAGTACACGGCATCTGCGCTCCCGCTGCCGGATGCCGTGTAATTTGCCATCCTGCAACCGGGTTGCACGCTGTGCGTAGAATCAAACAGCACCGTACGAGTCACGGATTTACCGGGAAGCAGGCAGACATGAGCCAGAAAACCGTGGGCGACCGCATCCTTTCAATTATCACTGGCACGCTGGGCAGTCTGGTCCCCAGCGGGATCAGCAACGCTGTAGGGGGCGTGATCGACTTCGCCTATGTCCGCGTGCTGGGGCTACCCTTCATCGTGCTCGGCTACCGCCAGACCGGCAAGACCACCCTGCTGGAATGGCTGCGCCGCGACACGGCTTACCTGGGCGACTTCGACCCCGAGCCGACGGCAGCCGGCGGCCAGGCAGTCGGCGCGTTTGGAGCGCAGATCGGCGACGAGACCCTGCGCGTCAGGCCACGCCGCGATGTCGGCGGGGAATACGCCATGTGGGAAACCGACTGGGTGGACCTGTTCCGAGAGGCCAAACCGCGCGGCATTCTCTTCTTGATCGACCATACCAACGTTCACCAGCACAAGGACGCGCTCAACTTCGTCCTGCAGATGATTGACGACGAACCAGCCGCCCGCAAGAGCCTGCGGATGTTCATGCTACTGGTGAACAAATCTGACCTGTGGAGCGGCAGCCGCACGCTGGATGAGTTGCTCGGCGATTACCGCAACGAGACGCGACGGCTCAAGTCGCAGGCGGAGCGTCTGGGCTACCGCTACGCCATCGCCAGCGCCAGCCTGATCACCGGCGCGGGCGTCACCAGCACCCTCACCCAGTTCTTCAACGGCATCCGTCCCCGCCCGCGTCGCCAGCCAGCGGCTACCCCGCCCGCCAGCACATGACCCGCCTGATCCTGGAATACGTCCTAGACGGTCCGCACCCCGGCTACGCTTTCACCACGCAGGTGGACGGCCTGGATGCGGCGGTGCTCAAGATCATCTGGCAGAATGCCCTGCCGCGCGGTACCGGCTGGCGCCACTATCCCGGTGCGCGGGCGCTCAAAGGCTTCCCGCTGGAGGATGGGCGCCAGGCAGCGCTGGCCGATGTGATCGTAACCAACCAGAAGGATGAAACAGGCCGGCGGGGCATCCGCCGCGCGGAGATCACCGTCCTTGACGCCGCCGACTACCTGGACGCCCTGGCCCTGCGGCTGGCAATGCTGCCGGAGGCAGCCCGGGACGAAGCCAGGCAACGGCTCTCCTGGGGGCGCTGGAAGCAGATTGCTGACCGCACTGCACCTGGAACGCACCGCAATGGCGGCCAGATCGTCCTGGCCGCGCCCTACACCGGGATCGCCGACTGGCAGGTGATGGAGGCGATCGTGCTGATGGTCGCCACTGCGCCACCGCTGCGCCTGTTGAGCGGCTGGCCGCGCGTCCCGCCGCTGACCACACTGGCGCTGGACTACCACGCCGAGGCGCGGCTGGTGGCCCTGCCGCTGGCGGCCATCGAGCGCCTCGATGGAATCAGACCAGTCATCTGCACATAGCAGGCCGCTGAAAAACAACAGGGGCGGCTCAGCGCACGCCCCTGCATCTAGCGACCGACCTGCCGGATGAGCAACCGGCAGCCGCCAACCCTACAGATCCTTGAGCAAGACACCCAGCCCAAGGACAACGAAAGCCGCCAGCGCGAGCACGAACGCCTGTAGATCGAAGAACACCAGGCCCGGAATGAGCACAGTCAATACGGCAAGGACGGCAAGGATGACCGCAATCCAGAACGTAACCTGCTTGGGAGCACTGAGTTCCATGGTCTTTCCTTTCGTCTAAGGCCACTCTGAATCGTATTATAATCCGCTTTCTCGAAAATGGAACTCAGGATACTGCTTTCATAGAAGATCGTCCCCGGCGCCGGATCAAAGCAGGCTGCCCGGAATCACCCCCTCCGACTCACCCACGTCCCGTCTTGCGCCGCTCAGTCAGGCGGCGCAGGATGTCACGCTCGTAGCCAATGTCTTTGGGCTGGTACCAGCCCGGCGGTTCCATGTCGAATGGCAGGTAGCGTTGCTCCACCCACCCGCCGGGATAGTCATGCGGGTATTTGTACGCGCCCATATCGCCCATCGTCTCTTTGTAGCGCTCGTGCGTCGTGCCGTGGAATGTATCGGATTTGTCGCGCAGGTAAGGCGGCACTTCTCCCGTGCCGTGCTGCTCCACGTGGGCCAGGGCGGACCAGATCGCCCCCGCACTGTTGCTCTTGGGCGCGGTTGCCAGGTACAGGCACGCTTCCGAGAGGAAGTAGGTGCCCTCCGGCATCCCCACCCATTCAAAGGCCTGGGCCGCCGCCGCAACGACCACCAGCGCCTGCGGATCGGCCAGGCCGATATCCTCGCTGGCCAGGATCATCATCCGCCGCAGGATGAAACGCGGATCCTCCCCGGCGTGGATCATCTTGGCCATCCAGTACAACGCGGCATCGGGGTCAGAACCGCGCACTGATTTGATGAAGGCGCTGATCGTGTCGTAGTGCTCGTCGCCGCCCCGGTCGTAGCGCACGGCCCGCTTCTGGATGCTCTCCTGCGCCACCTCCAGCGTGATGCGGATGATCCCGTGTTCGTCGGGATCGGTGGTCTCCACGGCCAGTTCCAGCGCGTTAAGGGCGCTGCGGGCGTCCCCGCCGGCCACACGCACCAGATGATCCAGGGCATCGTCATCGAGCAGGATTTTGCGGTCGCCATACCCGCGTTCCGAATCGGTCAGGGCGCGGCGAACCAGCAGTTTGACATGATCATCGCTGAGGGGCGAGAGCCGGAAGACCCGGCTGCGGGAGAGCAGCGGCCCGACCAGGCTGAAGAACGGGTTTTCTGTGGTCGCGCCGATCAGCACGACCGTGTTGTTCTCAACGTGGGGCAAGAGCGCGTCTTGCTGGGCCTTGTTCCAGCGGTGAATTTCATCGACAAAGAGAACCGTGCGCTGGTTGTACATGCCCAGGCGCTCTTTGGCCTCGTCGATGACCCGGCGCAAATCCTGGATGCCGGAAGTAACGGCATTGAGGGTGGTGAAGTGCCGCTGGGTGGTATTGGCGATGACATTCGCCAGAGCGGTCTTGCCCACGCCCGGCGGCCCCCAGAGGATGATCGAGGTCAGGCGGTCGGCCTCGATGGCCCGCCGCAGCAGCCGCCCGCGCCCGACGATGTCTTCCTGCCCGACGAATTCCTCCAGCGTGCGCGGGCGCATCCGCGCTGCCAGGGGCGCGTTGCGCTCGGTGCGCTGCTCCCGTGCGAAGTCAAACAGATCGGCCATGCCCCCTCACCCTCGCCAGTCAACACCGCATCGAACAGGTGTTTAATTATAGCGTGGGGGCAGCGCCACGGACAGCGCAGACATCCGGCGGCCAGGCGTTGCTACTGCACGTCGTTGTACGTCCAGTAGCGGTTGGCGAAGTAGTTCCAGAACATCACAATGCCGATGGAGATAGCCTGGGCGATATTGCTGCCAAGCTGGTTAATGGCTGTCGTATCCATCACACCGGGCAGGATCGAATCACCCAGCCGCCCGAAGAAGCCGTACAGTGTTCCAACGAACACCAGCCGGAAGCCCAGACCGACGATACTGACAATGAAGAACTGCACCAGTTGCTGGCCAGCGCTACGCGAACGCGAATCGGGAAAAGTCCAGTAGCGGTTCCACAGGTAGTTGCTGAGCACTGCTGTGCAAAAGGCGATGCCGGTCGCCAGCGCCACCTTGAAGTCGGCATCCGGCGGCCTGGGCACAAGCACGGTGCGTTCCAGCACGTTGAGCACGGAAAAGTCCACCACGGCGCCGACGGTGCCAACAATGGCAAATTTGAGGAAGCGGTCAACTTCCCGCGCCCGCCCACCAAAATGGCTGGCAATCCACCAGATCAGGGCATCAAGCGGGTTTCGTTTCTTGGGCTGGATCACGGCGACATCCATCAGGTTAGTCACTCCATCAGCACCGGCGGCAAACCGGCGCTATTTGACCACAGGAAATGCCCCCTGACAAGGCTGATGTCTAAAGATGAGGCCGAGAGACCGGGATGTCGGGAGGCCGGGAGAGCAGGTGGTGGGATGAGCCATCTCCTGCCAATGCTCCCCGCCCCCCAAGTTTTCCTGACTTACCGAACTCTGGTCTCCCGGCCTCCGTTCTCCTATTCCCGCAGCTTCGCCCCCAGCTTTTGCTGCGCCGCCTTGATGATTTTTTGGCGTAGCTTGTTGACCGGCCCCTCGGTCAGCGTGCGATCGGGAGCGCGGAAGGTCAGGGCGTAGGCCAGGCTCTTCTGCCCGGCGGGGATTGGATCGCCGCTATACACGTCGAACAGGCGCACGTCTTCCAGCAACTCGCCACCAGCGGCGCGGATCACCGCCTCCACCTCAGCGGCAGGAACCTCCCGGTTAACCACCAGGGCGAGGTCTTGGTAAACCGCTGGCTGCGTGGGCACCGGCTGGACTACATGCAATTCATCCGCATGGTCGAGGATCACGTCCAGGTCCAGCTCGGCCAGCATGACCGGCAGCCCTTCCGGCAGGTCGAAGGCACGCAATACTTTGGGATGCGCCTCCCCCAGCACGCCGGCAGAGCGGCCATTCACCGTCAGTTCGGCGGTCCGGCCAGGGAAGAACGTGCCATGCGTCGTCGGCGCGAAGGCGACCCGTCGAATGTGCAAGCCTTCCAGCAGAGTCTCCACCACCCCTTTGAGGTCAAAGAAATCCTGCACGCCTTCCCGCGGGGGCAGGTCCCAGCTGGCAACATCGCGCGGGCCAGCCAGCAACAGGCCCAGCCGCCGCGGTTCAGCGGGTAGCACCTGCCCATTGACAGGCAGGTAGACGCTGCCGATCTCGAACAGGCGCAGGCGGTCGGTATGGCGCAGGTTGCGGGCGGCCACCTCCAGCAGACCAGCCAGCAGCGTGTGGCGCATAACCGTCTTATCCTGGGAGATCGGGTTGGCCAGCGTGACATAGCCGACCGCCGGCAGGCTGGAAGCCACGCCGGGTGGCGTGAGCAGCGCCTCGCGCTCTGGCGTGGTCAGGCGGTAATTGATCACTTCGTTCAGTCCGGCGCCAACCAGCAGGTCACGCGCCCATTCCTCCCGCTGGAGCGCCATATTGCTACGCTGGGGTGGCAGCAGATCATCCATTACAGTGTCAGGGATGCGGTCATAGCCGTAGATGCGTGTGATCTCCTCAATCAGATCAGCCTGACCGATCACACCCGTACCGATGTCCAGCCGGTGATCAGGGACGGTCACGCGCAGACCGTCAGCGCGTTCCTCCACCCCAAACTGCAGGCGGCGTAGAATGGCCGCGATCTCCGCTGCCGTGAAGTCCATCCCCGTGATCCGCCTGACCTCACTCACCGGAAGGTCAACAACGACCGTTTCCGGCTTGAGCGGGTAATTGTCCACGATGCCGCTGGCAACCGTTCCGCCGCCCAGGAGGCGCATCAGTTCTGTGGCGCGGCGCAGGCCAACTTCCGCCTGAGCCGGATGAACGCCCCGGCTGAAGCGCTGGCCTGCCTCCGAGCTGATCTTGCGCGATTGCATGGTGCGCCGGATGTTGATGAAGTTCCAGTTCGCCGCCTCCAGCAGGATGTTACGGCTATCCGGCTGAACCTCGCTCTCCAACCCGCCCATGATACCGGCCAGGCTGAGCGCCCCGGCAGTATCCGCCACCAGCAAATTGTGCGCATCAAGCTGGTGGACAGAGCCATCGAGCAACGTTAGCGATTCTCCCGGCTCAGGCAGGCGGGTGATGATCGTCGGGATGGCTGCGCCGGATTCGGCTGCGCGGCGCTGGATGATATCCCAGTCAAAAGCGTGGAGCGGCTGGCCAGTTTCCAGCATGACGTAGTTGGTGATGTCAACGATATTGTTGATCGGACGCATCCCAGCCTTGCGCAGGCGAAGCTGCATCCACTGCGGCGAAGACCGAATGGTCACCCCTTCGATCAGCGTCAGGGTGAAGCGCGGGTTGAGTTCGGGGTTAGTGATGGTGATGCCCACCCGCCCGGCAATGGACGGGCCGCTCATCAGCACGTCAGTCGGCGGGAGCCGCAGCTCCAGACCAAGCATGGCGGCGATCTCCCGCGCCACGCCGACGACGCTCCAGGCGCGGGCCAGGTTGGGCGTTAATTCGATATCCAGCACGACATCTCCCAGCACATCCTGCAATGGCGTGCCCGGCGCATGCCCGGCCACCAGTTCATCTTCCAGCAGCATGATCCCTTCGTGATCATCGCTGAGACCCAGCTCTTTTTCCGAGCAGACCATCGCCTTGTTATAAATGCCGCGCAGCGGGCGACCCTTGAGGATCATCCGCTTTGGTTCGTCGCTGTGGCCGTCCCAGATTTCGGCGCCTTCCATGGCAAACGGCGACCACAGTGGCGTGGCCAGCGGGCCGGTATCCTTATACTGGAACAGATTCGGCGCCCCGGTGACGCATTCCTCCAGGGCCGCGCCGCCGTAATCCACCACAGCGATGACCAGGCGGTCAGCGTTGGGATGGGATTTGACCTCAACGATCTTGCCCAGGACGATCTTCTGGCGATCCCAGACCAGATGATCAGACGGTGGGACGGTCACGCCAGGTACCCGGTTCTGGGGCACGCCGATGTACTTAATCTTCCCGACTTCCAGCCCGGCCAGCGTCAGGCGCTCGGCCAGCAACTCGACCGGCAGATCCGCCGGGATATCCACATAGTCCTTCAGCCAACTGATCGGGATGAGCATGTTATATGGTTACTCCTCTTTACGAAGACAAGAGGCAAGAGCCAGGTGACAAGAGAAAACCGGCTTACAGCGCCGTCCGACCATTTTCAATTTCCTTGGCCGTCCATTTGATCAGTCCCTGCAACGTCATTCCTACCTCTTGCCGATCCTGTTCGAGCCACCTGGTCGACTCCTCAGCCAGGAAGTTCAGCCTACAGCTCAGGTGAATGTAATTGAACCTCATTCAGCGAACCCTGTGCGGCAAATAGAAACTGGCGAAAATCCTTCAGGGTTTGCCTGCCAGAACCTTTGGTGATATTGGCGGCAACGCTCATCGCTGCCCATCTAAACTGACTTGTCAGACCATAGCGTTCTTCAGGCGGAAAATCACAGGGTAGCTGATAGTCTCTGACAACCAGATCATCCGCCTTCTGCCAGGCCAACATGCCACGGAAGTCAGCCAGCTGTGCTACCGCCTCCCCCAGTTTCCTAGCGCTTGTCTTGCACCTGTTTTGTCTCTGGCCTCTACTCAGAACTGGTTCAAGAACCGCAGGTCGTTGCCCCAGAAGTAGCGGATGTCGCGGATGCCATGCTTGAGCATGGTGATCCGCTCCGGCCCCATGCCGAAAGCGAAGCCACTCCAGACCGTCGGGTCATAGCCGCCATTGCGCAACACAACCGGATGCACCATGCCACAGCCGGCGATCTCCAGCCAGCCTGAATACTTGCACACGTTGCAGCCCGCCCCACCGCACAGGATGCAGTCAACATCCACCTCGGCACTCGGCTCGGTGAACGGGAAGTGCGAGGCGCGGAAGCGCAGACGGCGCTCAGCGCCATACATGCGCCGCGCAAATTCGGTCAGCGTGCCTTTGAGGTCGGTCATGCGGATGCCACGGCCAATGGCCAGCCCTTCCACCTGGTGAAACTGCACCTCGCTGCGGGCGGTGATCTGCTCGTAGCGGTAGCACATGCCCGGCAGGATCACCCGGATTGGCTTCGTGCCGTTCTCGCCATACTCGCGCATGGCGTGGATCTGCCCCGGTGAAGTGTGCGTACGCAGGATCACGCCCGGCTCGGTTGTGTAGAATGTATCCCACATATCGCGGGCCGGGTGGTAAGGAGGCATGTTGAGCAGCCCGAAGTTGACCTCGTCGGTCTCCACATCGCGGCTGCGATAGACCTGAAAGCCCATTTCTGCCCAGATGGCGTACACTTCCCGCAGCGTCTGCGTGGCCGGGTGTAACCGCCCGCGGGCCACCTTCCGCCCCGGCAGGGTCACGTCGACCTGACCCTCCTCCATACTGCGGGCCAGTTCCTGCTCGCGGATTTCCTCCTCCCGGCGGGCAAATGCCTCGCTGAGCAGCGCCTTGATCTCGTTGGCCCGCTTACCAAACGCCGCCCGCTCTTCCGGCGGCAACTGGCCGGTCTGGCGCAGCAGCAGCGTGACCTCGCCTTTACGCCCGATTATCCGTCGCTCCCAGTCGGCCAGCGCTTCGGAGGAAGCGATCTGCGCCAGCTCAGTGGAGGCCTGTTGGTACAGTGTTTCCAGCCTGTCTAGCATCGTCATCACATCCCTCGCCATAAACAAAAAACCCGCGTCCCCTCAGGGACGCGGGTCGAACTCGCGCGGTACCACCCTGTTTGCTGCGTCCCGGCTTTCCGGCAGGCAGCCACTCAAATCACCGGCGGCGCAACCATCATCCGGCTGCGAGACCGGCCGCCCCGTTAACGCTGGGCCTGCGGAGCAGACTACCCAGGCCAACATCACCGCTGGCCCTTCACCTGTCAGCTCAGGAGGGAATTTCAACGAGGGCAACCGGCCCGGGCTTGCAGTCTCAGGCCCGGACTCCCTGTGCGGTGCGAGACTCGCTTACTTGTCTCCGTCAACGCCTTTGGCATGTTATGCAGGTGTCATGATGCTGGTCACATTATGCCGGAGGAGCGCAACGCTGTCAATAATGTCACTGGCGGCGCCGTCTCACCGCGTAGCAGGCAGCTCGTCGCCTGCTTGACGCTTTCCTTGGCTCTCACCCTTCGCCGGCTACACCCGTCATTTTCCTCTATATCCATAGGCACCCGTTGATATCCGTCAATACCTCATTTTCACCTCTTGACACCATTCTACAACCCGTGCTACGCTGAAAATGCCAGTGATCAAGGGAGGGGTTCATGGCTCTGGAACGCGCCGGCATCGATCCCAATGCCATCTATTCCCGGCAGGAAGCAGCCCGGTTGCTGGGCATCAGCCTGAGCACCCTCAAGAAACTGATCAATAATGGCTATCTGAGAGTGAGCAGGCCACCTGGCATGCGCCGCATCTTCATCAAAGGGGAAAGCATCCTGGCCATGCTCGACGCGACCGAAGTGGAGCGGGTGTCATGAACCGGTCAACGGTTCGCGGGACACATCATCCTTTGCCTGCCATCCTGCGCCATGTGCAGGAACTGGCCTGGCAGATTGTTCGCAGGCTGAACCGGACGCTATCCGGCAGCCTGGCAGCCCGGCAGCACCCGGCTTACGCCCTTGTGTCCCTGAGGCGCTTCCCGCCGCCTGGCGGCGGAACCTGAGGGCCAACTTCCTACGGATGATTCTGCAGGGGCGTGAGGTAGCCGGTGCTCACGCCCCTGCGCTTTTGCGGCCCCTGTACCGGGGCCAATAGAGGAGAAACAAACCCGTGGCGGCATCATCCTGGCTCACTGCCCGCCACACCCTGGCCAACGCCAGCCGGCGAGCACCATATCTGTTATCCGGGCTGCCATCCCAGCGCTAATTGTATATTTCGGTTGGGGTGGCCGGGCCGGGCTACACCTGCGCCATCACGGTGCACCAACTTGAGCGCACCTCAGGCCACCCCAACCGAAGAGGATCTGACCGCATTGCTGAGGCACGTTTTAGCGGCACAGGCTTACCGGTAGAAGGCACACGCACACGGGAAACATGGAAACATACGGAGAAAACGCACTTTACCGTGCAAACTGAATCGGACTGCCAGCGGCCCAGAAAGTATGCGGGTGAGGCAGATGCCCGGCCACTTAAGAGTGTTGGCTCCTTTCTGGGCCGAAATTCACCTTTCACCGGCGTTCAGCGCAGGAGGACAACATGAGCGAACCTTATGACCTGCAGACCGCCGTCCCTTACAAAATCTGGGGCCGCGACCAGATCGACGCGGAGACCATCCAGCAGATGGAGCGGGCCGTCCGGCTGCCCATTGCCCTGCGCGGGGCGCTGATGGCTGACGCGCACGTCGGTTACGGTCTGCCCATCGGCGGCGTACTGGCGACCGCCAACGCCGTCATTCCCTACGCCGTCGGCGTGGATATCGCCTGCCGCGTGCGTATGACGATCTTCAATGCCAGCCCGCGCGTTATCGATGAACAGCGCGAACGGCTGCGCCAGGCCATTGAGGACAATACCCGCTTTGGCGAAGGCGCCACCTGGGAAACACCCCAGCACCACGAAGTCATGGACGATCCCGCCTGGCGCGATTTGCCTTTCGCCCGCGAGCGTCGCGACCTGGCCTGGCGGCAACTGGGTACCAGCGGGGCGGGCAACCACTTCGTCGAGTTTGGGGCGCTGACCGTCTGGCAGAAGATCGACCGTATCCCGCCTGGTAACTATCTGGCCCTGCTCTCCCACAGCGGCAGCCGGCGCTTTGGCTTTGAGGCAGCCAACCACTTCACCCAGATCGCCAAACGCCTGCACGAAGGCCGCCTGCCCAAGGACTACCTCAATTTGGCCTGGCTGGAGCTGGGTCGCGAGGGCGATGAATACTGGGCGATCATGGAACTGGCCGGGCGCTACGCCAGCGCCAACCACGCCGTGATCCACCGCCGCATCGCTGACGCCCTGCGCTTTGAAGTGCTGGGCAGTGTGGAAAACCACCACAACTTCGCCTGGAAAGAGACGGTCGATGGCATGGAAGCCATCGTCCACCGCAAGGGGGCGACTCCTGCCGGGCCGGGGGCACTGGGGGTGATCCCCGGCAGCATGAGCGCACCGGGCTACATCGTGCGCGGCAAGGGCAGCATAGAGGCCATCAACTCCGCCGCCCATGGCGCCGGCCGTCAGATGAGCCGGGGCGAGGCGATTCGCCGCTTTAGCTGGGAGGAGGTTGACCGCAAGCTGGATCAGGAACGGATCGACCTGATCTCCGCCGGGCTGGACGAAGTGCCCTACGCCTACAAGGACATCCACCGCGTGATGGAAGCCCAGGCCGATCTGGTGGAACCACTGGCGGAATTCCAGCCACGCATCGTCAAGATGGCGCCGGACAAGAGCCGGCGCGGGGGCCGGGCGGGCAAACAGGGCAAGAAAGGCCGCCGGCGCTGATCCCGATTCCGACGCACTTGTGCCAGCTGGAACAAAATGGATGTATAGTAAAACGTGGAGTTTGCGAGAGGGAGAAGGAGTGATCGTTGTACGGGCAGGTACTGCTGTTGAACGGAAACACGTGGGAGCCGCTGTGCGTGATCAGCGTGCCGCGTGCGATCAACCTGCTCATCGCCAATAAAGCCGTGATGGTCGAGGCGACGGGGCGCTTTTTGCGCAGCGTTCGCAGCGAGTTTCCGGTTCCATCCGTCATCGCTCTCAAGCAATACATCAATGTGCCGCGCCGTCATGCGGCATGGAGTCGGCGCGGGGTACTGGCGCGGGACGATTACACCTGCATTTACTGCGGGGCGCGGCCCGGCGATGCCCCCCGTGGCAAGCTGCTGAGCAAACAGGATTTCACCGTCGATCACATCGTGCCCCGCTCCCGCGGCGGCAAGGATACGTGGACCAACACGGCCTGCGCGTGTTATGCCTGTAACCACCGCAAAGGCGACCGCACTGATCGCGAGGCCGGGATGCGCCTGCGCTGGGAGCCAAAGACCCCGCGCACCAGCTACATCGTCATCACCATGAGTCACGGGCCAGATACGTGGAAGAAGTACATTGAGATCAAACCCTGAGGAAATAGAAAACGGGCGTCGTGGCTGACCGCGACGCCCGTTGACGCCTCTAGTGGTGGTGAATGCGGTGCGGATCGTTATCCAGCTGGCCAGCCAGGTAAGCCGCCAGCGCCGCATCGATGTTGTTTTCCTGCGTCAGGAAGACCTCCAACCCCAGGGTTTGCGCGTGGGCAAGCGCCGGGCTGCCGATGCCCCGCACGATCATCACATCGCAATCCTCCATCGCCGCAAATTTGCTGCTGTGGTCACGGTGATGATGGGCATGTTCATGCTCGTGCGCATGGCCGTGCTCGTGCTCATGGCTGCCATGGGCCTCTTTTTCGCGCACCTCACGGGAGATCTCCTGCCCGTTTTCCAGCGTAACAACCACCACATACGGCGCCCGGCCAAAATGGGCGCTGATCGTCTGCGCGTCATCCGCCACGAATGCGATTCTCATGATCACACCTTTCTGGTATATTGCGCCACTATAGTGGTAAATCCACGCTCAGTATATCCTATTAGATGTCCTTCAGGGTCTCTTTGGCTCATGGCGGATGAAATCTTCGAACGTCTCACGGGCGCGGATCACACGCCAGGCGCCGCCCTCGACCAGTACTTCCACCGGGCGAGGCCGGGCATTGTAGTTGGAGGCCATGCTCATACCATAGGCCCCGGCGACACCGATCGCCACCAAATCGCCTTCAGCCAGCGGCGGAAGGGTCGCCGCCGGGTGGATGACATCGGCGCTCTCGCAGATCGGGCCGACCACCTGCACAGGCCAGGGGGCGGCCACGCCAGCCCGTAACGGCAGCAACGGATGGCGCGCCTCATATAGCGCCGGGCGCAGCAGGTCGTTCATCCCGGTGTCCAGCACGACCGTGCGTCCTCCCCGCTTGACATACTGCACCTCCGCCACCAGAACCCCGGCCTCCGCTACCAGAAAGCGCCCCGGTTCAAAGGCGACTTTCACCCCCTGCTTGGCCAGAACCGGCACCAGCGCCGCCGCGAAATCCTCCACCGGCACGGCATGCCCGCCTTCGTAGGCCACCGGAAAGCCGCCCCCCAGGTTCAGATGCTTCAGCTTAAACTCGCGGGTCAGTTCCATAGCCAGCCGCGCCGCCGCCGCGCTTTCATCCGGGCGCCCCAGCTGCGAGCCAATGTGGATGTGCAGCCCAGCGATCTCGACATGGGGATAGTCCGCCTGATGCTCCAGTAGCATGCGCGCTTCGACCAGGGGGATGCCGAACTTGGCCCCGGCATGGCCGGTCGCAATGTGGCGATGCGTCTCCGCGTGCAGCGCCGGGTTGATCCGCAGCGCCGCCCGCGGGCGGCGACCCAGCTCCGACGCCAGCGCTTCCAGACGGCGTAGTTCAGCGGCATTCTCCACGTTGAGCCAGCCAATGCCTGTCTCCAGCGCATAGCGAATCTCGGCACGGGTCTTGCCCACACCGGCGAACACGATCCGTTCCGGCGGACAGCCAGCCCGCCGTGCCAGGAAGATCTCGCCCGCGCTGACTGCATCGCAGCCACAACCTGCGCCGACCAACGCCCGGATGATGGCGCTATTGCCGTTGGCCTTCAGGCTATAGTGGAAGGTCGGCTGCAGGAGCGCAAAAGCTGCCCGCAGGCGCTCGAGCTGGGCCAGGATCCGCCGCAGGCTATAGATGTACACCGGCGTGCCAACCGAGCGTGCGATCTCTGCCAGCGACACGCCATCCATGGTCAGTTCCTGCTCAATGTACGTGAGTGTTGTTTCTGGCATGACGTTCATCCTGCTCAGGCGCAATCTCGCCCGCCAATTGTACCGTCCCCGCCGGGGCGTACCAATTTCCGCACCACCGGGCATGAGCAGGCCTTGAGAATGGGCTGATCTGCCGCCCGAAGCTGGTACAATACGCGGGGACCCCGCATTTTTGGCTGATTCCGGCAGCAGGAGCAGCGAGTGGCGACAACAGGACAGTTCAGGAACCGTCTGCGGCCCATCCCCTGGCGGCGAGTCCGGGCGTTGGTGCGTGTTATGCTCCTGTGCGCGGCGTTGCTGATCGTTCTGCAGACCAGCACCCCCCCGCCCGGCGATCTGATCGTCGGGGCTGCCGCTCACGCCCGTGACAGTCTGTTCAACTACGTAGCCTGGGAAGCTGACGCGCTGGCGGCCAAAGCGTTCGCCAGTCTGTTCGGCGTGCAGGACTATCTGGACGAAGTCCGGAGAGCCGAACTCGTCCGCGCCTACATGGTCGACCTGAGTGCCGTGCTCAGGCTTGAGGCGCAAATCGCAGCCATCTACAGCGATCCGGCTACCGTTGATCCTGCCGCAGCCAGCGCAGATCGGCGCGCCGAACGTGACGCCCGCCGCGCCGATCTGCGCAACCGGCAGGATATGATCGAGAGTATCCTGGAGGAGCAGGTCTCTGCCGTGCTGGTAGAGGAGGGGCTGGCCGTGCTGGGCCAGGTGCTGCCGCCGGTTGCCATCCGTTTCAGCCCTCTGCCGGACGTGCTGATCATCTCCCCGCGGGACGCCATCCGCGTGGATGCTTCGCTCAGCCTGGACGGGCTGAGCGTCGACCAGCGGGACGCCCTGGAAGCGGCAATCGACGCCGATCTGGATGTATCCTCGCTGGTTGTGGATATCGGCGGCATGGCCCTCTACCCCAGCATGGTCGGCGAGACCGACGCCCTGGCCTGGGTGATCGAGACTATTGCTCACGAATGGGTGCACCATTACCTGTTCTTTTTCCCGCTGGGCTGGCAATACTTCGACGGCGGCAACCCGGAGACGCGCATCATCAACGAAACCACCGCTGAGGTGCTCGGCAAAGAGATCGGGCGGCTGGTGCTGGCCCGTTACTACCCGGATTTGCTGCCGCCGGACGCCGCCACGCCTGCTCCGACGCCCACGCCCGACCCCGCCACCTTCGACTTTGCCGCCGAGATGCACAGGACCCGCGTGACCGTTGACGCCCTGCTGGCGGAAGACCGGATCGCGGAAGCCGAGGCTTACATGGCTGAACGGCGGGCGTTCTTCCATGCCAATGGCTACCCCATCCGCAAGATCAACCAGGCTTACTTCGCCTTCTATGGCGGCTACCAGGGCGCCAGCAACTTCGGAACCGCCGGGGAAGACCTGATCGGCCCGGCCATCGCCGCCCTGCGGGCGAAGAGCGGCTCTGTCGCTCGCTTTCTGGTCACCATCCGGGGCATCACCACCCGCGAGGCATTGCTGGCCGCGGTTAACGCACGCGCTCCCTGAGGCGCGGGCAATTCCTCAACCAGAGCGCGGGGACGACCCGCAGACCGTCCCCGCCTGATTCGCTGCCGTTTTGAGGGTTTACATCTGCCACTGCTGCAGGATGGCCGCCAGCAGGGCCGTCTTTTCCGGGATGCTGCTGATGAGCACGTTCTCGTGGACAGCGTGCAACCCATCGCCCGTCGGCCCCATGCCATCCAGCGTGGGGGTGCCCACCGAAGCGGTAAAGTTGCCGTCGGAGCCACCGCCGCTGCCTTCCTCGATGATGCTCAGGCCCAGCCCAGCGCCGATGCGCTGCGCCTGGGCGAAGGCGGCCCGCATCCGCTCGTCGCGTTCCAGTGGTGGGCGCCTGTCCCCGGCGATGATCTCCAGTTGCGCGCCGGGCAGGATAGGATGCAGTTCGCTCACCGCCCGCTGGACACGCTCCGCCTCCGCGTGGGTCAGAAAGCGCACATCAGCGTACGCTTCGGCGTAATCGGGGATCACGTTAGTGGCGTGCCCGCCGCGAACGACCGTCACTGAAACGGAGGTGCCGTTGGGTAGGTCGTTGAGCGCATTCAGGCGCAGAATCTGGTGGGCCAGTTCCACCACGGCGTTAATGCCCGCTTCCGGCGCGCCGCCAGCATGGGACGCCCGTCCGTGGACCTTCACCTGGAAGTCAGCCACCCCTTTGCGCCAGGTCTTGAGCGCGCCCTGCGGCGTTGCCGGTTCGATGATCAGGCACAGGCCGGATTGCCGGGCTACATCCAGGATGATCTCGCGGGAATGAACGCTGCCGATCTCTTCGTCGGAGGTCAGTAGCGCCCAGATCGGTCGCTCCGGGAATTCGCCGCGTTCGCGCAAAACGCGGATCGCGCTGAGCATCACCGCCAGCCCGGCCTTCATGTCAATCGCGCCGGGGCCGTACAGCCGCCCGTCCTCGATGCGGATCGGGCGTTCGGCCAGCATACCTAGCGGCCAGACAGTATCCATGTGCCCGATGAAGGTGATCGGTTTGCCGGGCGCGTCGGTGTTCCATCTGGCCAACAGGATATCACCCACCTCTGCACGCGGGATGCGCTCCACCGCCGCGCCCAGGTCCTCCAGTTGCCCGGCCAGGTAGGTCGCCAGCCGGTCTACCGCCGCCTTCTCAGCGGTAAACGATTCGTACGCGATCAACGTCTGGAGCAAATCCAGCATCTCCCCGGTGTGATCGCGGCAGTACGTCAGCAGATCGCTCATGCCCGATCCTTTCCTCCCGACGGCGGACATCCCCGCCACAGAGCGTATACCCTGCCACACCACCGGCCCGCCCGGAACCGGCTGGCGGCGGATTGTAGCGCATCCAGCCCGATTCAACATCGGCGCCGCACCATTCCGGTGGTGCGGCGCCCCTGCCAGCGGTAGCCACTCGCCTCAAAACGTGCAGATGTCCGGTACCTGGTAGGCGCGGTTGGCCGGGCCGTAACTGTTGAGGAAGAGCACTGCTTGCGGATTCTGGGAGGCTGCCGTCGCCGCCGCCACGCAGGCGGTATGCAGGTTGTGGGTGGCCTGGTACGCCGACCAGAAGGCATCGCCAACCAGAGCGTAAACATAGCTGGGCAGCCCCGGCGTATGCTCCGCCATCAGCACGCTATGCGCATCCAGCGCGGCCAGATCATCCTCCAGGTAAGCGTAAGCCACGATCAGCTTGAACTGGGCGTAGCCGCGCAGCATGAATTGCTCGTTGGGCACCTGCCAGGTGCCCAGACGGGGGTTGTCCAGCGCCTCGCGGTAGAGCCGGATGGCTTCCTCGCCGTCGCCGGATTCCAGTGCCCGGTCGGCGTCGTGGATGACATGGATGCGGTACAGCGGCGGGTCAAGGCGCGTCAGCGCGCGGACGTAATTGAGGCCGTTCCAGTCCCAGATCGTGGTCGAGCTGCGCGGCGGCCCGGCGCTCATTGCGCTGGAGATGCCCCCACCCTGGATCATGATCTCCTGTACCCGATCGTTGTCAAGATCGGCGATAGAAAAGCGGCCATCGGCGGAGCCAACGGTATCCACATTGAGGGCGATGAAGCCGTCATTGGGGGCGCTCCACGAAAGCACCTGCGCCGCCTGCACACACGATCCGCTCTGGCAGCGCTGCTGGACATAAACCAGTTCGGTGCCGGCATTGGCGTTCATGTCGCCTACGTACAGCAACGTCGGGATGCCAAAGCCGGGGCCATATTCCGAGCCGTAGAGCAGGCGGTAATCTTCCTGGTGGCAGCCGAAAACCAGAATCTGGCCCGGTCGGGGCGCGATCCCGGCATTGAACGGATCGGCCAGGATGACCAGCACCTCATAGACGCCGTCGCCGGTCAGGTCGTAGGCGTCGCTCACCAGCCCGATGCCTTCGTCCAGCGCACCCCACTCCGTCAGAAGCGCCCCCAGCATCGGCACAGTGCCGCCCGCTGACAGGTACTGGGTGATCGCTGTGGTATACAGGTTATAGGCAGCCGGCGCTGCTGGCGGGCGCGGATTGCCGGGCCGGGGGCAGATGGCCGTCTGGCTCCCCGCCACGACAGTCAGCACGTAACCGGGCGCGGCCTGCGGAGCCGGGCCGGGCGGCGGCGTCGGCGTAACTGGCGTAGGTGTGGGCAAAACCATGAGGATCATCCCACCGGGGGTGACCGTCGGCGACTCAGCAACCAGCACAGCCTCGCTGACCGGCGGCGCACCGCCACAGGCGGTCAATCCCAGCAGGATTACAGGCAGCAGAGCAAGGAAAAACAGGCGTATCATGCCCCGCAGTATAACAGGCCGGGCCAGCCGCGCCAACCACAGGGAAGCAATCCGTCAGAGTCTACTGGCCGGGCGCTGTCGTTAGCAGGAAGGTAGCCGGAGCCGCCTGCAGGCCAGTCAGAACGACCAGGTTGTTGCTACCGGGGAGCAGGGTCAGTTCCGGCAGGCTGAACAGCACCGTCTCGCTATCACCATACGGCAGGACTTCCAGCCGCCGCGGGCCAGCCACCAGGTCGACGCTCTGCAGCGCATTGCCGTCGATGCCGGGGTACTCCAGGGCCACAAACAGCATCGTGCCTTCCTCCAGCCGCACATCGACCGGCCCCAGATCAACCATTGCGTGGAAGAAGGTCAGCCGCGCTTCACCGGGATTAATCGGGCGGTGATCCTCCACGATCGGATAGAGCAGCCCTCCGCCTACCTCAGGCAACCCGATCGCGGCCAGCGTTACCCAGCTGCCGGTCACCAGCGGCACCTCCGGTAGTTGAAACAGCACGGTTGCGCCATCGGCGGCAGCCACCGCCCTGGTGGTATAGAACGCGGCGGGGACTTCGACCCAATCCGTGAAGCCGCCGAAGTCAAGCGTCGCTTCCTGCCCGGCAGCCTCGCCTGCGACGGAGAGCGTCAGCAGTCCCGCACCGGTAGCAAGGTGAGCCAGGCGGAGATGAGCCGTGCCGCCGCCTACGCTGATCACCTGCTCATTGACCGTCACCACCTCCGTGCCCGGAACTGTGGTCACCGCCACGGTGATCGCCCCGGCCCGCAAACCGGCCAGCACGATCAGCGTGTTCGTCCCCTCCTCCAGCATCATCTCCGGCGTCTGCACCAGCAGCATGCCGGGGCTATCCGCAGGGATGACCTGAAACTGTCGCCAGCCGGCCACCAGATCGCGGGTGAGGTATCCGCCAGCGGCATCGCCGCCGGCGCGGGCGTCAGGATAGGTCAGCCCTTCGAACAGCGGTGTACCATCGGGGTACTGCACGGCGACCGACCCCAGGTCAGGAATAGCATGGAAGAAGGCCACCCGCGCCTGCCCGGTCGGGATCGGGGAGTAATCCTCCACCAGCGGGTAGAGGGTTGCCGTGCCGCGCACCCGCTCGCCGATGACGGCCAGCGTGACGCGCTGGCCAGGCAACAATGCCAGGCGTACATCCAGCAGGCTCTCCTGGAGCGGCGCGCCCGCCAGGGTGATATTCAGGCGATAGCTCCCCGCCGGCAGCGTAAACCAGGGGGTCACTGTGGCGAAACTCAGGCCATGCGCTTCACTAAGCGCCCGATCGATATAGAGGTCAATATCCCCCATGCCGGGCGAAAAGTGGCCAACGCGCACCTGCGCCTCCCCGGCAACAGGGTACTGAGCCGCTACCGGAGACGCCAGCAACCCCACAGCCAGGACAGCCATCACCCACCTGCGCATGATCAGGCTCCTTCCAGCTGCATACGCCTGTTTGATGCTTATGCCTATCTTACCTGCTCCCCCAAGCAGAAACCAATAGGCCGGGAGTAATAATTGAACAGATGGAACAAAGGCAGGGAATCACTGCGCCCGCGGAGGAAGGCAAACGCTCCACGGGCGCGAAGATCGCCGCCATATGCCGTGTCCGGCACGCCGGGATCAGGTAGGGCGGGCGTGGCGAGACGGAGTCTCAGCAGTGCTCAGCTGGCCTGGCGCAGCAATATCCTCCGCTTCAAGCCGCTGTAAAAGCGCCATCTCCCGGCGCAGATTGCGCAGCCGCCACAGAAAACTGGCCAGCCATCCGCCCAGGAACAGCGCCAGGATGATCACCCCCAGCACCAGATACGCCACATTGTCCGGGATGCCTGCCTGTTGAAGAGCCATGAGCGATTATCCTTCCCATTCGTAGTCAGGTCTGCTAGCGGCTGAACATCCGCACCTTGAGCTGCTGGACACGATCCGCCAGTTCCTCCAGCCGGACACGATGCCAGATCAACGTGAGCGCCAGAACAATGTAGGTGAGGATGTTAAAGACCAGCGTGACTGTCATTGCGCTACTATTGATCTCAAAGCTGCCCTGCGCGTTCTGCGGGCTGGGGCCAACCACCACCGGATGGATGGTATCGGGCCGGACGCGGGTGATCACCGTAGTGAAGATCACGCTGGTAAAGGCCACGATTCCGTACACACCACCAAAGCGGGCGCGACGATCCGGGTCTTCGATGCCGTTGCGCAACATCATATAGGCCGCATAAGTCAGCCACATCACCGCTGCGGAGGTCAGGCGCGGGTCCCAGGTCCACCAGGTATTCCAGATCGGCCGTGCCCATACCGCGCCGCTGACGATGTTGAAACCGCTGAGCACCAGCCCGATCTCGATGGCGGAAAGCGCCAGGGTGTCCCAGCGCTTCTGGCGGCGGGCCAGGTACAGGGCGCTGGCCACCGCGCCGATCAGAAAGGCCAGCGCGCCGCCCATGAAAGCGCCCAGGTGCATATAGAAAATGCGCTGGACATGGCCCTGCTGATCGGTCGGCGCGTAGAAAAGCGCCATCAGTGTGGCCGTAACGAACATCAACACAGCCAGGATGGTCATCCCGGTCAACAGGCGGCTCGGTCGAGCAGGTGAGTCAACGGGGGTCATGGATGGTTCCTTTCAGTCCGCCACTCATTATTCTTCCACCACAAAGTCAAACAGCACATAGGCGAGCGCCAGCAGGATCAGATCGGCGGCAAAGAGCAGTTGCGGCCAGGCGATCCAGTCTTCCTGCGGCGCACCGGTCAGGATCGCCGTGCTGGCCCGCACAGCGCTGAGAATGATCGGCAGGCTGACCGGCAGTAACAGGATCGGCAGCATGGTTTCCCGCGCGCGGGTGTGCACCGCCATGCTGGAAAGCAGCGTGCCCACCGTCGCAAAGCCGACCGTCCCCAGCACAATGATCAGCCCCAGCCAGGGCTTGAACAGCGAGATGTTGAAGAGCACCGTGCTCAGCACGACCAGCAACAACGCCACCACCAGCATAAACAGCAGATTGCTGAGCATCTTGCCGAAGAAGAGCGCCGCCCGGTCTACCGGGGCCAGCAGCAATGCATCCAGATTGCCGCGATCCTTTTCCGCCGCCAGGCTACGCCCCAGCCCCAGCATCCCGGCGAAAACCACCGTCACCCACAGTACCCCGGCGATGGAAGTCTCCCGCGCGGTGCGGTCAAGCTCCAGGGCGAAACTGAAGATCAGCACCGACAGCGTCGCAAACAGCAGCATGGCGTTGATCAGTTCGCGCCCGCGCACCTCGATGCGCAGGTCTTTGGCCGCCAGGGCGATCATCGCCCGCCAGAAAGGCGTCTTCAGCGCGCGCGGTGCAGCGGTCTGCTGAGAGGTCGACTGCACTGTTTCCGTCATCGTCATCTCACCGAAGCCGCTCCGGTCACTTCCGCGTACAGTGACGGCAGTTCCTGCGGCTGAATCGCTGCCGAACGCTCATAATAGCCGATCTGGCCTCGGCTGAGGATTGCCACATGGGTGCTCAGCGCCCGCGCCCGGAACAGATCATGCGAGGTCATCACGATGGTATGGCCGTCGCGGGCGATATCACCCAGCAGTGCATCCAGCATGGCCGCCGCGTCCTGATCCAGGCCGGTATATGGCTCGTCAAAGAGCAGGACGTGCGGGCGATGCAGGATAGCGCGGGCGATGGCCAGCCGCTGCTGCATCCCACGCGAGAAGGTGCGCACCAGATCATCAGCGCGGGCCGACAGCCCAACCCGCGCCAGCACTTCGTTCACCCGGCCAGCGCGATCCTCCCGCGGCAGGCTATATAGCCCGGCATAGAATTCCAGGTTTTCCCGCGCTGTCAGGCCGTCATAGAGCAGCGGCTGGTGGGCCACCACGCCAAGCTGGGCGCGCACCGCCGCTGCTTCCTCCGGCAATCGCCAGCCGCCGATCGTCACCGTCCCGGCGGTCGGCTTGCTCAGCGCAGCCAGGATGCGCATCAGCGTCGTCTTGCCGGAACCATTCGGCCCCAGCAGAGCCACAAACGCCCCGCGCTCCACCGATAGGTTCAGACCGCGCAACACCGGCAACAGACCGAACGCTTTGACCAACCCGCGCACTTCAATCATGCCGCCCCGCCTTCGCCCGGCCCTGCTTCCTGCTCGCGCATCAGGCGAGCCAGCCGCGCCTTCAACCGTGTGCGCACCTGCTGGTATTCGCTGTCGGCGATCTCGCCCCGGTCATGGCGGTCATCCAGGGCAGCGATCTGCTCCAGCAGATCGTCGATAGCAGCCTGTCGCGTATCGCGGACGCCCTGCCGCAGCAGGAACAGGAACCCACCCACGCCGATCAGCAGCACACCGGCCACGATCAGGCCGATAACCAGCGGAGACAGCCCGCTACCTGCCTGAGCAGTGCTCCCGGCGCTGGCCGCCTGTGGCCGCCCGGAGAGGGTGAAGCTGATCGCGCCGCCCGCCGGGACCTCCAGCCGGGCCACGTAGGCGTCGAAGGTGCGCCCACCCATGTCAACCGGCTGGCTGCTGCCCTCGAAGCCCGTCCCGCTTACCGTCACCTGCCCGGCCTCGATCAGCAGGTGGAACGGCCCGCTAAAGGGGTAAGCCACCTCCTGCTCGATGATCGCGCCGTCTTCATAGGGGATGAAGTAGCTGAAGAAGATGTCGTCCCGTCCGGGCCGCACCGGCTGTGTATCCAGGATGACCGTTTCATCCTCGTTCATCAGGAAGCGCGTGCCCTGCATCCCCGGCTCAAAGCCTACTCCGCCAGCGCCGGGCGGCAAAGGAATACGCAGCGCAACCCGCTGGTTGTCGCTAATAGTTTCGTCCGTCAGGAAGAGCCGATCCGAGTCGTTAGTGATGCTGAGCACCTCGGCCACTTCCATGCCAAACTGCGAGAAGGTGACGCGCATCACCCCGGACGTAAAGCGCAACGCCGCCGGATCATTGGTCGTCTCGAAGATCTCAACGGTGGTCTCGATAGCGGCACTGCTGGCGTCTTCCAGCTGGTAGATAGTGCTACTGAAGAAGACATCCTGATATTGCAGCGAGAGCAGGTAGACCCGGTCGGCCACGTGCGGCACATTCTCAAAGCGATAAGTGCCATCCGGGCCAATCTCACCTTCAAGGATCGTCTCGGCAAAGTCGGGCGGATCGAACATGTGCAACGTGATCGGCGCTCCGATCGGTACGGTCCCGCCCGCTGACCGGTTGATCACCATCCCGGTCAGGCTGATCTGCTCCGGCTCCGCGCCGCTGGCTGCCTCCGCCACTTCGCCAGCGCCGCCTGCGCCCTCCCCATTGGCCGCCGCCAGGGTCGCGGTTGCGGTTGCCTGTGCTTCGGCCATCACGGTTTCCCCGCCGGCGGGGAAACCCGGCGTCCCCCTGACTGCCAGCGCGCGCACATAGGCGGTGACGGCCAGAATCTCGGCCTCGCTGAGGGTATCGGCAAAGCCGGGCATCTCCGGGCTGATCCCGGCGCTGATAGCCTGCAGGAGCGTCTCATTGCTGACCGCCGCCCAGTAATCCGGCGCGGTCAGATCGGGCATGATCTCCGGCGCTTGTGGGCCGTTGCCCGTGCCGTCGCCATGGCAGGAGGCACAATTCGCCTCGTAAACCACCCCGCCCTGCGCGATCTGCTCAGCTGTCATCCAGCCGGAAAAGACATAAGCTGCCACATTCCAGCGATCCTGGACGTTGTAGCTGGAGAACGGCGGCATCCCGGCCAGCATATTGCCGTCAGTGATCACGGTCATGTAATCCAGTGGCGTCTGACCGCCGCTGGTTGCCAGGTCGGCAAAACTGGGCGGTGGGGTCTGCAGCCGCCCATCGCGCACCATTTGGCCATCGCCCCGCCCACCAGCGCCATGACACACAGCACAGTGTGCAGCATAGAAAGCGGCACCCGCCGCCAGGTCAGGCGGCGTTTCTGGGCTGACGATAGTCGGCGCCGGGGTTGGCAACGGGATTTCCTGCACGATCTCCGGCTCGCTGGCCAGGCCACACCCCGCCAGCATAACCGCCAGCATAATGCTGAGGACAGTCCACACTCTGGTCTTGATCATAAGAGGGTTCTTATCAGCTAGAGCGCCGCCGGGCAGCCACGGCGGACTCAATCTGCGCATCATAATCCAGCAGGTCAACTTCCAGCACCGGCCCGGCGGTAGCGTCATTCGCTGCTGGAGCAGCTTCAGCAACCTGTTGCAGGGTATCCAGCGCCTTGAGCACGTCTATCCCGCGCGCTACCCAGGCTTCCCGCTGGGTGCGGTAGTCTTCGTCCGTCAGCTTGCCCGTCTGGTAGTCAAAGTCCAGGTCACGGATGGTAGCGTAGATCGCATCGCGCTGGGCGATCAGGCGCTCCATTTCGCCGTTCAGGTGCCCATTCCGCACCACGGATTCGCGCCGGGCGCTCAGAAAGGGCCAGAGCACAACCAGCAGGCACAGCGCCACAATGATGATGCCCAGGATCAAGGATTCCGATTCCATGCGTCCGTCCGTCATTCCGCTTGCGTAGACCGGCGCGGTCAATCTGGCTCACTGAGCCAGGGCGCGGTCGATGATATTAGACAGGTCACGGGCGGTCACGCCCGCAAAAATGAACTGAAAGATGTTGCCATCCTTGCCGATCACGAAGGTCTCCGGCACGCCCTGGATGCGGTAAGCCGTGGAGATTTTGGTGCCCAGGTCAGGGCCATTGGGATAGGTGATCCCGAATTCTTCGATGTAGGCCAGGGCATCGGCGGTGTTGTCCACGTAATCCACGCCTACGATCAGGACATCCCCGCGGTCGCGGTAGGCTTCCCACACCGCCTGTAGATCCGGCGCTTCTACCCGGCAGGGGCCGCACCAGCTGGCCCAGAAGTTGACAACGACCACCTTGCCCCGCTGTTCGCTCAACCGCAGCTCTCCGCCACCCAGCTCATCGAAGATCTGGAGGGTGAAGTCGGGCGCGGGGCCATGATTGGGCTGGGTCTTGTTGGCGTCAATCAGGCGCAGCCCCAGCACCCCCAGCAGCGCGACCACCAGCAGCAGGATGACCACGGCAAAGGGCGACAACCGCCGTGGACGGGCCGCCGGTTCGGAGGGAATCGACAGGTTGCCATCAGGGGCGCTCACATCGCTCATTCCAGGTTCCTCAATTCGCGTTCCAGACGCTTCCGATAATCGTCATCAATACCCAGGTCTGCGGCGTCGTCTGCGGCTGCTGAATGCGTCGGTGCGCTCAAGCGACGCCAGCGCACCAGCGCGTATCCCGCCACCACCACGCCGATAACCACCGAGGCCAGCGGCACCGCCCAGGACAGAAAATTGAGTATGGGGTCCTGTGGCGTGCCGACCACGCGCTGGCCGAATTGCTCCACAAAGTAGCTGATCACCTCGTCCTCGGTTTTGCCCTGCTCCAGCAGGGTGCGCACCTGGGCGCGCCAGCGAGCGCAGGCTGCCGTGCCGCAGACATCCAGCGGGATGTTCTCGCACACCGGGCAGTACAGCTTGCGGCTGACGCGGTTGACCTCATCCGCGGTCACTTCCCGCACGGGCGTAGCGTCCTGCCCGCCGCCCTGCGCGTAGACCAGCAGCGGCGCGCCCAGCAGCAGGACGGCCATCATCGTCAGGATCACATGGGACACTACCCGACCTGTTGTCATACGTCTGCCCATCTCACTTGTATCCCTCACCCCTGAGAGCCACCTGCCAGTAGCTAAACCCGCAACGAGGTCGTCCCTGACCCCACCGTGCTCATCTCCCGCACAGCACGCAGCCGATCCGGTTCCGGCCAGGCCGCAACCATAATCCCCACAATCAGGATGATCCCACCCCACCAGACCAGGTTAACCAGTGGGTTGAGGTATACCTTGAACGTTGCCCCGGCCTGGCTGATTTCCTCCCAGGCCACCAGCAGCACGTAGAAGTCGCTCTCCAGCGTGCTGTAGGAACCGGCGATGGTCATCGTGTTCATGCCTTCGGTGTTCGGGAAGAAATCCTGGCGGGGGCGCAGCGTGGCAACCAGCTGGTTGCCATCGTAGACTTCGACTTCGGCAATGGTCATCACCCGCCCATCCGCGGCAACAGCCCGCGTCAACTGGTCGTAGACCATCGTGTAACGGCCCAGCGTCAACGCCTCGCCTTCGGCCAGGGTGCGCTGCGTTTCCTGCTGGAAGATCGTGCTGCCGATCACCCCCAGACCGATCACCACCACGCCCAGGTGGATGACATACCCGCCGTAACGGCGACGGTTGCGGCCAAACAGCCTGTAGGCCGCCACCAGCCAGGATTCGCGCTGGGCGCGCGCCTTCACCCCGCGCCAGATCTCATACAGGGTCACAAACCCGGCAAAGCCTACCAGCGCATAAGCCAGGATCGCCATCCAGTTGCGCATCCCAAAGACAACCAGCAGGATAACCAGCGCAGCGGTCAGCAGCAGCGGGATCAACATGGCGCTGCCCAGGCGCTTGGTGGAAGTCCGGCCCCAGGCAGAAAGCGGCGCGATCCCCATCAGCACATATAGCGCAGCGAACAGCGGCGCGGTCACGCTGTTGAAGTAAGGTGGCCCTAGCGTGATCTTCTCGCCAGTGAACAGCTCGGTGAAGATCGGGGCGTAGCTGCCCCAGAAGACCGCCACCGTGATCGCCACAAAGAGCAGGTTGTTGAGGATGAACAGCGACTCGCGACTCAGCCAGCTCTCCAGATGATGCTCGGCGGCCAGTTCGCCGCGCTGCCAGCGATACAGCCACAGGCCGATGCTCAGCAGCGCGCTGATCGCCAGGAAAGCGAACATCGGCGGGCCGATCGGGGATTGGGCGAAGCTGTGCACGCTACTCACAATGCCGCTGCGCGTGCTGAATGTCCCCAGGATGACCAGCAGGAAGGTCAGGATGATCAGGGCCATGTTCCAGACCTTGAGCATCCCCCGCTTCTCCTGGATCATCACGCTATGGAGGAAGGCCGTGCCGGTCAGCCAGGGCAGCAGGGCCGCGTTTTCCACCGGGTCCCAGCCCCAGTAGCCGCCCCAGCCTAGCACGTCGTACGCCCAGCGTCCACCCAGGATCAGCCCCAGGCTCAGAAACAGCCAGGCAACCAAGATCCACCGTCGCGTCGCCCGGATCCAGTGGGTGCTCAGTTCGCCAGAAGCCAGCGCAGCCATGGCAAACGCCCACGGGATCACCATGCCCACGTAGCCCAGATACAACGTCGGCGGGTGAAAGACCATGCCGGGGTGACGCAATAACGGGTTAAGGCCGCGCCCATCGCGCGGGATGGCCGGCATCGCTCCCGCCGGCTGGAAGAGCGCCGTTTCCACCTGGCCGTTAGGATACTGCCACAGACGGGTGAAGGGATTTTCGATAATCACGTTCAGGATCAGGAAAAAGCCCAGCGTGCCCATCGTGAAAGCGATCACATAGGGCATCAGCCGCCGTTCACTGCGCCAGTTCCACAGGAGCGCCGCCCCAGAAAAGGTGCTGAGTACCCATGACCAGAACAGCAATGATCCGGCCTGCCCACCCCACAGTGCCGTCAGCTTAAAGAAGAGGTCGGAGGAACGCTCAGTGGTGGCCCACACATATTCAATGTGAAAGTCGCCGTTGACCTGGCTGATGATCATGGCGGCGCAGGCGGTGGTCAGCAGCGGCCAGGTCAGCAGGGCCGCATTGCGGGCGCTGTAGACCCAGCGCTCGCTACCCGATTGTGCCCCCCAGACGCTGGCCAACACCGCGTACCAGGCCAGCAACAGCGCAACGGCAGTAGTGATGATCCCCAGTTCAGCAAGCATACCGACTCCTCATGACCATGCAACAATGACGGGCTGGGACGCTGGTCTGCAGGCGCCGATTCGCCTGCACGGGCCACAGAAGCAGACAGCAGACGCTACCGAACGAACCTTCGCCTGCTGCCTCCTTCGCCGGGTAAACCCGGCCCGCCAAACAAGATCAGTTATGGCAGGGCTGGCGTTAGTTGGCGCTGGCTTCCTGAACCTGTTCCGGCAGGGCTTCTTCATAGCGGGTCGGGCATTTGAGCAGCAACTCATCGGCGTAGAAGACGCCGTCCTCGCCCAGCCGACCGGTCAGAATCGCCTGCGCTTCATTCTGCAGCAGGTCCGGCATCGGCTCGTTTTCCACAACTACATTCAACCGGCTGGCCGCCGGGTTATTGACTGCCTCATGCAGCGTCAGAGCCAAGTTATCCGTCTGCGCGGGTATATGCACAATCGTGAAGCGGATGGTCAGCGTGCTGGCTTCGTAGCTGATCGTGTCGCCGATCACAGCCCCGGAGACGCGCACCGTCTTCCCGACCAGTTCGGGGCGGGTCAGCAATTCGTCCACCGTGATGAAGTACTGGGCATTGTTCAACGTACCATAGCCGATCAGGAACGCGATGGCCACCAGGATAAGCACGCCCCCGATCAGAAAGCGCCCATTGCGGCCGGTCTGAACAGCTGCGGTCGTGCCGCCGGTCTTCTCCCAGGATGTTGTCGTCTGCGCCACGTTGCGATGCCCCTTTTCAACTCGAGCGAATGCCTCAGGACAAAGATACCCCGCTTGGGTGAGAATCAGGTGAGAAAAAGGTGAAAGATGCTATTGCGTCTGACTTACCCCTCAGTCGTTAGGCCTGGCCGTCAGCGCCCACAGCCCCACGATACCGATCGATCCCAGGCCGATCAACAGGATCAGCATCCCGGCGCCCTGCGGGCTGTTCTCCGCCGCCACGATCATCGGCGCGGGCCGTTCCCATGTCCGGCTGTAAGCGGCAATCGCGCTCAGGTCGGCCTCGGAAAGCGGGCCGCCATAGGCTTCGGCAAACGGCGGCATCGCTGAGCTGGACTTACCGCGCCGGGCAATTGTCAACACATCTGCGTACTGGCCGATTGCCGGGAACCCCGTCAGCGAACGCCCCTGCCCCTGCGGCCCATGACAGGCAGCGCAGTTGGCGGCATACAGCGCCGCCCCCGGATCGGCGGACTCTCCCGGCTCAGGCAGCGGTTCTGGCGCGCCCTCCTGCCATGTCTGGACATAGGCGCGCAGATCAAGGATGTCTTCGGCGCTCAGCGGGCCACCGTACTCCTGTCCCCAGGCAAACATGTACCGGCTGCCAGCCACACCACGAGCCACCACCGTTTCGAAGTCAGAGTCATATTGAATGGCAGCGCTGAAGGCCTCATGCGTTCCCCGGCCCTGGCCGTCGGGACCGTGACAGGCCAGGCAATTCTCCGCATAGAGGGCCGCCCCGTGCGCCGGGTCGCCGTCGCCATGAGCCAGCACTACCGTCCCGCCCAGCACTACCAGCGCCACAAGCACCGTGATCAGCGCACGTTTCGCCATAGTCACCTTCCTTGTGCTATCCCAGATATCTCAGCAGCAAGGTACACCAAGGGACATACGCCCTTGCCAGACGTAGCCTTTGTCCCCCAGCCAGAGCTACCTGGCCGGTGACCGGAGCGATCACCCCTGCCGGGCGCTGCACCGGGCGGTAGCCGGCTATTTTGCCTGTTTTGAGACGAAATTACCACCCTGCAGCCTCCTGCCCGGCAGGAAAAGGCACCCCCTTCACCAGCCGCCAGCCAGCAAAGGGAGCGCCTCATCATCCCATCTGTCGATCGGCCCCTGGCCTCAGCCCTGCGTCAGCAAATAGGCCACCAGATCAGCCAGGTCCTGAGCATCAATCCGATCGCTATAGTTCTGCTGCATGATGCTGATGCCGCCAGTCGCATAGACCTTGCTACCCTCATTGGGCACCAGATAAGCGTTCGGCACCAGGATGCTCTCGATCAGGTATTGCTCAACCGTATAGTTCGCCAGCGCCGCCACGGTGGCAATCCGCTGTTCAGCGCGGGTCACCGTGCCTTCGGTCGACGGTGCAATCACGCCACCCATGTGACAGCTGGAACAACCCAGTTCGTTGGAGTTGTAGAGTCTCTCCCCACGAACCGGATCGCCGACCGGCAATTCCAGCGCGGCCAGGTCAGTTCCTACCGGCTGCCCAGAGGCCATGATCTGCAGGTCGCCTTCCTCACGGATGCCGGGCAGGATGAAGTCCTGCAAGACTTCAGGGGGATTCTGCTCATCCAGCGCCGAAGATTCCCAGTTCAGCACAAAGCGGGTGACATCGCGGATCTGGTCAGTGCGCAGCGGGCCGCCATACTGCTGGCCCCAGGTTGGCATCGCTTCCGGCCAGTAGGCCACGCTGGCAGGCCGACCGGCAGAGATGGCATTTTCTACATAGGCGTACAGGCCGCCGGCCCACTTCATCTCCTGCAGGCGCTCACCGTTGAACAGGCGCGGGTTATTGAGGGCCGGGGCGCGACCGCTGCCCTGTCCAAAAGCCCCGTGGCAGGCAGAGCAGTTTGACTCGTAGATCGTCGCACCACGTTCCAGCGAGCGCGCCTCGTACTGGACGGTAAACTCTGCCATGCGACCTTCCTCGTTCAGGGCAACCCAGCCCACGATCAGGAGCAGGCCCAAAAAGAACGCCGTTCCCAGGACAATTCGTGTCTCAATTTTCATAGTGGGTGCCTACCCCTTCAGTGACCACCGCCAAAGTAATTCGACCGGGCATGCACGTAGATCGCCTTGCCGGAGCTGGCGCGGATCGGGTTGCCGTTCTCGTCAAGCTCAAGCAGGATATTGCCCTGGGCGTCCCGCGCAATTTCGCCGTTCTGCGTAAGCAGTGGCGTATCCCACTCGATATAGATTTCGATACGCTTCAAATCTGTCTGCCAGTCCTGTATGTAGAGCACCCCCCAGGCGTTGGGCAGGTCGCGGCCCAGCGTATCAAACATCCTGTCAAACGATTCCAACACGCTCAGCAGATGGGGGGCGTCTTCCGGCACGGCAGAGATGGTGAACATCTCCATGTTGCGGCCCTCAGCCTCAAACCGGGTCGTCAGGCTGGCCGCCGCCGCGGCATCATCCAGCGCCAAAGTGTGATACGTACCGGGGATCAGTTCGTCGAAGGGAACCGAACGCAACGGGCCAACGCCTTCCATCGGCGCCAGTATCTGGGCGATCTCCTGGTCACCGGAAGTCTCAACCCCGTATTCCGGGGACCCCATCCAGCTCAGGATCACGAACCCGGCCACCGCCAGCATGGAAAGGGACAGCCCCAGCCGCCGGTGCGCGTAGCGGCGGCTCTTGCCAACGTCAATGTATGGCATCACCAGCAGGAAAAGGAACAACAGCGTGGGGATCACCAGGCCAAAGAACACCTTGTCGCCCAGTTTGAGCAGCCCCTGTAGCCACAGGAAGTACCAGGGCGCGGTGGTGTGCAACGGCGTCACCTGCGGATCGGCGTGGCTCTCCAGCGGCGCATGGTAGAACCACACAACCAGTACAACCAGGATGAAGGTAGCCGCTCCGACCCACATCAATTCGTTAGAGAGAATATCCGGCAGGAAGTACACCCGCCGCTCCAGCGGTACACGCTTGGCGGTGTCCGTCCCGATCTCGTCCTCGCCCGGTGGCAGGCTGTGGCCGTGCAGGACAACCTTGTAGTAGTGCACCCCCAGGAAGATGATTGTTGCCAGCGGCAGAGCAAAAACATGCAGCAGATAGAAACGCAGCAAGCCACCCGCACCAATATCCGGCGCGCCGCGCAACAGCAGGTTGACGTTCTTGCCCACGATCTCTGGCGGCGCCGCCTCGGCCATGCTGGTGCCAATTGTCACCGCCCAGAAAGCCAGTTGATCCCAGGGCAGCAGGTAGCCGGAAAAGCTCAGGATCAGCGTCGTCAGCAGCAGGATCACGCCGGTCGCCCAGGTGAACTGGCGCGGTCGCTTATAGCTGCCGGTGATGTACGTACGCAGCATGTGCAGCATCACCAGCATGACCATGCCTTCCGCGCCCAGGCGGTGCAAATCCCGCATGAACTGGCCAAACGGCACGTTGCTCAACAGGTTGAGCATGTTGTCGTAGGCGGAGAGCGGCGAGGGTGTGTAGAAGACCATCAGGAACATGCCGGTGATGATCTCCACCGCAAAGAAATAGGTGGTCAGCCAGCCCAGCCGCAAAGTGGGATACACACCGGTCACCGCAGCATGGTAGTAGCTGGGCCGCATGTGCATCCAGAAGGCATCGGCGTGAGGGGTCAGGCGCGGGTTGGGGCGGCGGCTGGGCGGCTCCCCACGCAGCAATTCGCGGATGTCGCGGACATTCAGGCCGGCGGTCACCCGCGTGACGGTTTCATCAATTAAATCAGAAACTGCTGTGCGCGCGCCTTTTTCTTTGATGTCATCCAGAAACGAGGGAAACGGCAAAACAGACATAAGTAGCGCTCCTCATAAAAACCAGCTAAGCGCGAACATCCTGCCTGGTAAACAGCGCCGCCCGTCTAGGCATACTCCTGCCCGGCTGGCAGCCCCTGAATGCGGCGTCCCGTATGCACAATGAACTCCCGCACCTGGGCCGGGTTTTCCAGCTTAACCAGGCCGTTGGCATCACTTTCCACCGTGGAGCCATCCTGCATCACCACGGTGATCTCAAAGCGATCCAGGCTGCGCGGGGCGGGACCCTCGATATAGAGGCCGCTGGCCTCAAACTTGGAGCCATGGCACGGGCACTCAAACCGGTCGTTCGTCCCCACCCATTTGAACAGACAACCCAGGTGGGTGCAGACTTTATAGAGCGCCGCGATGCCATTCTCAGTGTGGGTGAACCAGAAGCGCCCCTGGGGATTATCCTGCGGCGCGCTGCCCAGGGGCGGCATTTGCGCCCCCGGCACAAGAAAATCACCCCCAAACTCACCGGCGCGGAAGCGTGGCAGCAGGTACCAGAGCAACATACCGGCGGAGCCGCCCATCAGCATCACCATGGACGCGCCCCAGATATAGAACAAAAACTCGCGGCGGTTGATCCCGCTGCTGTCGACCGCTTCTTCCACTTTCTGCGCCCGTGCGGCACGGGCAGCCGGCTTTTCCACGGTCTCAGTGGTCATCGTCAAAGTGGCCTCCACAAATGCGATCGCGCGCCTATTGGTCTAAATTGTGAATTATAACACACTGCCGAATCAGCGCAAAGCGGATAGGGATAGTCGTTAAACAGGGAGTATACACGACCTGCCTGTTCCGCGCCGCAAACCCGTCCGCTAATCCCTGCTACTTGCCGCCCCCCTTGCGGCGCGCCATAATTGGCGGCATGGCAACCAGCACGCTCACTCACGGCCGGGTCACCTGGACAAACATCACTGCTGTCAACGAACAGGACATCAAACTCCTGCGCGCCCAGCATCCCAATTTCCACCCCCTCGACCTGGAAGACCTGCTCAGCCGGATTGAGCGTCCCAAGATCGACGAATATGACGATTACCTGTTTGTTGTGATGCAGTTCCCGGTCTGGGACCCTGCTCACCGTGTCAGCCGGGCAGCGGAAGTCGACCTGTTCATCGGGGAAGGCTTCCTGGTCACCGTCCATGAAGGCGTGCTCAAACCGCTAAATACGCTCTTTGCCCAGTGCCAGAACGACCCCAGCCTGCGCCAGAAACTGATGGGCAGGGGCGCCAGCCGTCTGTTCTACGCCGTGATCGACTCGCTGGTGGACTATATCCTGCCCATCCTCTACAAGGTTGACGCCAACATCCGCGCGGTAGAGGAGAATCTTTTCACGGAAAATCTCCGCCAGGTGATCGAGGATATCACCCTGCTACGGCGCGACATCATCGCCCTGCGCCGTATCATCCGCCCGCAGATCGCCATCGTCGCCAACCTGGAAAAGGTCGACCGCGCTTTTATCCACGAAGAGCTGGATGTCTATTTTGGCGACATTGTCGACCATCTGCAAAAGGCCTCCGACCTGCTGGCCGACCACGACGAGGTGATTGCCGTCCTGGCCAACAGCGCTGACACGCTGGCCAGCCATCGCATCAACGAAGTCATCCGCATTCTGACGGTCATCTCTGTGATCATGCTGCCGCTGACCCTGATCAGCAGCGTGTATGGGATGAACGTTGACCTGCCTCACGACGAAAATCCGTACGCCTTCATCGAAATCATCCTCCTGATGGGGTTGATCATGGTGGCGATGTTGACCTTTTTCAAACGCAAGAAGTGGTTATGAACCAACTCCCTCCGGCTACAATGATCACCAGCACGGCCAGCCTGGTCGCCCATGTTGACCGCTGGGCGGGCGAATCGCTCCTGGCCATAGACACCGAATCCAACAGCCTGCACGCCTATCACGAGCAGGTCTGCCTGATCCAGGTCTCCACGCGCCAGGCCGATTTCATCATTGACCCGTTGCGCATCGAAAACCTGGATGCACTGGGCCGCCTGCTGGCCGACCCGGCGATCGAGATCGTCTTTCATGCCGCCGAATACGACATCATGTGCCTCAAGCGCGACTTTGGCTTCAGCTTCGCCCGGCTGTTTGACACGATGCTGGCGGCGCGTATTTGCGGGGTCAAGCGCCTGGGCCTGGCCAGCATGCTGGAAGAGCACTTTGGCATCCAGGCCAACAAGAAATACCAGCGCGCCAACTGGGGTGAACGCCCGCTAACACCAGAGATGCTGCAGTACGCCCAGCTGGACACCCACTTTCTGCCGCAATTACATGATTACTGGCAGGCGCGCCTCGTTCAGGAAGGCCGGTGGGAAGAAGCCAGCGAGAGCTTCGCCAGACTGTGTGATATCCCGCCCGCCCAGAGCGAGTTTGATCCGGAAGGCTACTGGCGGCTCAACGGCGCCTTTACCCTGCCGCCCCGTCAGATCGCCGCCCTGCGCGAATTGTACCTGTGGCGGGAGGAAACCGCCCGCCAGCGTGATTGTCCGCCGTTCAAGATCATGAGCGACAAAACTCTGCTGGAGCTGGCCCAGAGCGACGCCCAGCGTCTTCAGGACCTGCACGGCGTCTCCGGCATGACCGATGGCCAGGTGCGGCGCTATGGTCCGGTCATCCTGGCTACCATCCGGCGCAGCCAGAAGAAAGAGCCGCCCCGCCGCCCGCCTGCCCCGCCTCGCCCATCCGATATGGTGGTAGCCCGCTTTGAGGCACTGCACGACTGGCGCAAGGCGCGCGCTCAGCAGCGCGGCGTCGAATCGGATGTCATCATCTCGCGGGATGCGCTATGGGCGCTGGCCCGCCTGGCTCCGCGCACGGTGGCGGAGATGGCCCAGATTCCGGAACTGGGGGCGTTTAAGTCGCAGGTATACGGGGAGGAAATCCTGCAGGTGCTGGCGCGTGTTGGCCAGGGCAACGGCCGGTCATAACGTCGGGAGCCGCTCAACACCCGGCCCTGTCAAAACGCTAAATTAAGGGGGAAAGCCATGCGAATCACATTCCACGGCGCAGCGGGGACGGTCACCGGCTCGCAGCATCTACTTGAAGTCAATGGCCACCGCATCCTGCTGGACTGCGGTCTATTCCAGGGTAAGCGCAAGGAAGCCTTTGAACATAACCGCCAGACACCCTATGACGCCCGCACAATCGACACAATCATCCTCTCCCACGCTCACATCGACCATTCAGGCAACATCCCCACGCTGGCCCGACGCGGTTTTGACGGGCAGATCCTGTGCACCGCCGCCACCCGCGACCTGTGCGCCGCCATGCTGATGGATAGCGCCACCATCCAGGAGCGCGATGTCGAGTATGTTAATCGTAAGCGGCTGCGCCAGGGCAAGAACCCCTTTGAACCGCTATACACGCCGGATGATGTGGCCGAGGCAATGGGGCACTTCACCGGCTGCGCCTACAACCGGGCCTATGCTGTCGCTCCCGGCGTGACGATGACACTGGTCGATGCCGGGCACATGCTGGGCAGCGCCAGTGTTATCCTGGACATCGAAGAGCACGGCAACGGGCGAAAGCTGCGGCTGGTCTTCAGTGGCGACATCGGACGACCCGGCATCCCGATCATTCGCGATCCGGTGCCGATCACCTCCGGCGCCGATATCCTGATCATGGAAAGCACCTATGGTGGCCGCCGGCATGAGGCTGCCGGCGACACTGAAGCCGCCTTCAAGCGCATTGTGCTCGAGACCTGGGAGCGACGCGGCGTGATCATCATCCCGGCCTTCGCCGTTGGCCGCACACAGCAGATCGTCTACCTGCTGCACCAGCTATATACCAATGGTGAATTGCCCCGCATGCCCATCTACGTTGACAGCCCGCTCGCGACCAATGTCACGGAAGTTTACCGCCTGCACCCCGAAGTCTATGACCGCGAAACCCGCGAATTCCTGCAGCGCGATGATGACGGAAACCCCTTCGGCTTCAATCTGCTCCAGTACACCCGGTCGGTCGATGAGTCCAAGCGCCTCAACGATCTTGACGAGCCGATGATCATCATCAGCGCCAGCGGTATGATGGAAGCCGGGCGCGTGCTGCACCACCTGCACAACCGCATTGAAGACCCGCGTACCACTATCCTGATCGTCGGCTGGCAGGCGCCGGATACGCTGGGCCGCCGGATTATGGAGCGCCAGCCGATCGTGAATATCTTTGGGGAACCGCACCATCTCCGGGCGCGCGTCGAGGTGCTGGAGGGTTTCAGCGGCCATGCCGATCATCAAGAGCTGCTGGACTGGGCGCGCGCCATGCAGCGCCGCCCGGCGCGCACATTTCTGGTTCACGGCGAACCAGAAGCCTCGGAAGCCCTGGCCGCCGCGCTGCGCCAGAAAGTCGGCTTCGACCGGATCGACATCCCTGCCCCGCAGCAGGTGTTTGAGGTCTAACTATCGATGGGCAACAAGAGCATCTTTTACGAAGACTGGCGGGCCTGCCTGCGCGCTCATTACATCCACGTGATCCGCACCCGCGACACCGTGACCGAACCCACCCTGCGCAATATCCTGCTCAGTGTGGGTTTCAGCGAGGCCGAGATCAACGAGATGGCCATCCACGCCCGAATGCGCGATACTGACGCCGCGCCGGAGGAGCTGCCCGGCCTGGAATAACCCGCAGCAGCCATCGCCGGGAGGGGCGGCGGATGACAGGCGACCGCGATCGCAATGGTGAGGCCGATATCCGGCCCTTCATCTTCAGGCGCAGCACAACCGACGAAGGGTTCTGGGAACTGGACCGCAACCTGCCCCGCTGGGCGCGGCGTTCCAACCCGATCGTACGGCGGCACCTGGGCGGCTTCCTGGCTGCGCCGCTGCCCCAACTGGATATCCTGGGGCGGCTGCTGCTGTGGCAGATCGTCCTGGTCCTGCTCTCCCTGCTGATTCCCGCCATCCTGGAACTGATGGCGTTGCTGGCGCTAGTGGCGATCATCGCCCTACCCGTTGCCCTGTACTCCTACGCAGTCGCCCTGTTTGGCATCGGGCGCTCAGCGGCTAACGCCATGATGGACGAGCTGGAGGGCCGCGGATTGGATACCCTGCGGACAACCCCTCTGACGCTGCGCTCGATCCTGCTCAGCAAGATCGCTGCCAGCCTGTGGACGCAGGCCATCAATATGGAGGTGGTCATCCTGATCACGGCGGTGCTGAGCCTGCCGGTCATCACCATCCAGCAGGCCAGCCTCTACCCGCCGGAGAAATTTCTGTTGCCCTCCCGCGCCCTGATCATCGCTGGTCTGATCGCCTCTCTGCTGCGGGTCTTTGTCGAACCGCTGATGATGGGCGCACTGGGCGTCCTGGCCGGGGCGGTGGCCGGTCTGCGTGTGTCCGCCATTACCTGGACGATTCTGCTTGGTGTGGCCTATTTCGTCATGATCAACCTGCCGCGCCTGGCGATACTGACCTGGCCGGAGCGGCTGGTGATCGAATCGGTATTGCCAGTACTGCTCCCGATTCTGATCACGATCGGCTCGCTCGCCCTGGCCAGAGTCATCCTGGAACAGGACTGAGCGACGGTTTATCCCCGCTGCCAACATGCAGCGTCCCCACTGTGGCCCAGTTCCCGCTCCTGTCATCAAGTGGCAGGCGGGCATCCTCTGGCCCACCGTATACCCCGACGGCCACCGTGTATACGCCGGGCGGGGTATCCGCCGGGATGTCCAGGGTAAAGGACTGGATGATGGTCTCGCCCACGCGCCAGCGCATGGGCGGGTAAGCCTTGCCGCAGGGCAGCGTGTCCTGCTGTGCCCACAGCCGCCCACCCTCATAAGGCGTGGGATCGCCGTACAGATGTACAAAAACGCGATACGGCTCCTCCAACGGCCGCAAAGCGCGCAGAGCCAGCGACACCGGCAGCGTCTCGCCTGGCAACATGTGGCTTGGCAATGGCCCGACGGAGGCCAGCACAACCGCGCCGCCAAAGATCGGCGCGCCGTCCGGCAGTGGATCACCTTCCGGCGTGACCTGGAAGACAGTATAGCGTGGCGGCTCCGCCCCAGCGTCGACCGCCAGAGGCTCAACCTGCATCCAGCGCCCCAGCCGGGCAGCGAATTCTGGCTCATATAATGTCAGGGACGCATAGACGGCTGGCACATCGGCCAACACCAGGCAGGCATGGCTGTTAAAGCCGCTGACCGGGCGCGGATCCAACAGCTGCGCCGCCCGGAAGCGCAATACCGGATGATCGTCCGCCAGCGGCGAGAAATATACTGGCATCTCCGGAGCTGCTGCCGCTGCGATAACCGCCGCACTACGGGCGATTGGCTGCTCCATGAAGATGAATGTCTCCGGTCGAGCCAGCCAGGTTTGAAAATCCGCCGCCGTCCGCGTCGCCATCACCACGAGCAGACCTACCGGTAGCAGCCTGATCATTCGGCCCGCTCTACTCCAGCAGGCTAAGGCCGCCCCGCCCGCGCCCATAACCAGCGCCAGTGGGATCACCGTCCCCAGCGCCCGTAAGAAGTGCGGTGCATAGAGGCTGAAGAGCGACGGTGCGATGGAGGCTGCCACAAGAGCGAAGAGCCATAACCCGACCGGCCTCCGCGCCGGGGGGATCAGCAGCGCGCCCAGCCCGATTAACGTCAGCGCCAGGCCCGCCGTATCCAGAATAGGGCGGCCCGGCAGGTTGAACAGGGCATTGGTATCGCCCTGGGCCAGCCAGGCGCGTAACCAGGCCAGAGCATTGGCGGCGATCCCGGCCAGATCAAGCTGGGCTACATCACCCGCGCGGTGAATAAAAGCTCCCGGCTGACGCAGAATGGTCAGACCCAGCGGCAAAGCAACCAGCCCGGCAGCACCTCCTGCTGCGACCAGCCCGGCCCGCTGCGCCGGATGCCGACTCGCCCAGATCAGGGCCGTCAGAACGCAACAGGCCAGCCAGAGCCAGGCCGCAAAATACGTGTAAACCAGTAGGCCCAGCGCAACCCCAGCCAGTAGCCAGGCGCGACGACGATCCAGATGAGCTGCTCGCAGCAACAGAGTCAATGCCAGTGCCCCCACCAGGAGATACAGGGATGCTCGCAGAGCCAGATGACTGGCATGGACATGCCAGTACAGCCCGGCCAGCGCTCCTGCCGTCCACAGAACGGCAGCCCGTCCCAGCAAGCGGCGCGCCAACGCGCCCACTGCCGCCACACACAGAATACCAGTGAAGATCGCCGTCAAGCGCAGGGCAAACGGCGTTGACCCGAAAATCGCCAGGCCGGGTGTTAGCGCATAAATCCACAGGCCTTCCCGCCCATAGTTACCGGGAAAGAAGACCTGCAGGCGAGGCCTGGCCAGCAGGCTCAGGGCGTCCAGGCCGTTGTAGGCTTCGTCGTAGTGGAGCATATCGCTCATCGGCGCCAGACCGCTCACACGCAACCCCGCCCCCAGTAGCAGGATCAGCGCCAGCAGCAGATTTTCCCACCATGCCCTGCCTGTGGCTCTCATCAAGTTTGCCCTTTTCTTCCCTCTGGTTATGGTTAATGGTAACGTTGTCCGTCCGCGCGGGTCAATCGCCCAGCTGGAAACCCTATCAGCGCGGCAAACGCTGTGCTATAATGACGCCCGCTATGGATGAGACCGCCCGTGCTGACGCCCAATGGATGCGCCTGGCTCTTGATGAGGCGCGCCAGGCGCTGGCCCACGCGGACGTGCCCATCGGCGCGGTAGCGGTGCTGGAGGGGCAGGTAATCGGAATCGGGCGCAACCGCCGCGAAGCCGACCAGGACCCCACCGCCCACGCCGAGATGATCGCCATCCGGCAGGCGGCGGCGCACACCGGGCGCTGGCGGCTGGACGGCGTGACGCTGTACTGCACGCTGGAACCGTGCACTATGTGCGCCGGGGCGATGGTGCTGGCCCGCTTGCCCCGGCTGGTCTACGCCACACCTGACCCGAAGGCCGGCGCGGCGGGCAGTATCCTGGACGTGCTGGCCCACCCCCTGCTCAACCATCGGGTCGCGGTGACCGTGCTGGAAGGCCCGCTGGCGGAAGAAGCCGCCGAACTCATCCGCGAATTCTTCCGTTCGTTGCGGGCGCAGGGCAAAAACGGGCGCTGAAAACGCCCCCCATAACAAGACCTGGAGAGGTGCCGGAGTGGCCGATCGGGCCTGTCTCGAAAACAGGTGTGGCCTTTATGGCCACCGTGGGTTCGAATCCCACCCTCTCCGCCAGAGAAGACACTGCCACGGGGCCGCCCGTGGCAGTGTGTTTTACAGGCTGGGCGCAACCACATTGCCTGGACAGCCCGGCGCCAGCCAGTATAATTGCCCGACACAGGAGGAGAATATACCCTGATGTCCATGATGACCCGCATCCTGCTGGCGCTGGTGATCCTGGCCGGGATCACCGCTTTTGCCGCAGCGCCGCAGACGCCTCAGCCAGGCGCGCAACTGGCGGCTGGGCAAACCGCCCCCACACCGACCGCAACGCCGATCCCGGCGACGCCAGCAAGTACGCCCGCTCCTGCCCTGACCCGCCCGGAGATCGTGCTGTGGTGGCCGGTGACGCTCTACCCGGCTGCCGGTTCCCCGGCGGAAGAAGCACTGCTCAGCCAGCTTGATGCATTCCGGGCCAGCTACAATCGCTCGCTGCTACTGCGCGTCAAACGCCTGGAAGGCGTCGGCGGGATCATGTCCACGCTGCGCAACGCCAGCAGTGTAGCCCCCCTGGCCCTGCCCGACCTGGTGCTCCTGCCCCGCGAGGAGATGGTCACCGCCGCCCAGACCGGGTTGATCTTTCCTCTGGAGGGGCACCTGCCCGCCACGCTGATCGACGGCCTGTACCCCGCAGCGCGCGATCTGGGCACGGTTTCCGGCACGCTTTTCGGTCTGCCTTTCCTGCTGGAAGCGCAGCATGTCGTATACCGGCCTGCCGCCTATCCCACTGCGCCGGATGATCTGGCCGACCTGGTGGGCGCCCGGCGGCCTTTTGCCCTGGTCATCGGACGCCAGACCAATGTCAGTGATACCCTGCTGATCCAGTACGTTGCCGAAGGCGGTCGCCTGGCCGACGATCAGGGCCGCCCGGTGCTGGACGAAGAACCGCTCCGCCGCCTGCTGACCCAGTACCGCGCCGCTCTGGACGACGGCCTGCTGCCGCCGGATATCCTGGACGCTCTGCAGGCCAGCAACTACTGGGGCCGCTTTCAAAGTGGCGGGCTGGCTCTGATCGGCATCGATTCGACGACCTATCTCGCCCAGCGGGCAAACGTACCGGAGGCGGTCGCCGCGTCACTGGTCAGCGCGGAAAGCCCCACCCAGACCACCCTGCACGGCTGGTTGTGGGCGCTCGCCACACCGGATTCCGACCGCCAGGCCGCGGCGCAGGAATTCCTGACCTGGATCATGCAACCCGATCAGCAGGGCGCGCTCAGCCAGGCGCTGGGACGCCTGCCCTCTCAGCGCGCTGCCCTGCGCCTGTGGAGCGACGATGATTACGTAGACCTGGTCGATCGCCTGCTCAGCGCCCCGACGCCAATCCTGCCGGAGGAAGTCAGCAGCAGCGTCGCCAGCGCTCTGCAGGATGCCCTGGAAGCTGTCCTCCGCCGGGAGCAAACGCCCGAAACTGCTGCTGCCACAGCCGTCCTGGCCGTCGCCCGGCCCTGATCCCACCCGCTCTCAATCGACCAGATTCAATCGATCGCGGCGCAGCCGCATGCTCTCCGGATCGATCAGCCCGCCACGTTCGGTGATCTCCTGGGCGATGGTGCTGAACGTATGCGTCAGGGTGGTCAGATCGGTGAAGAAGCTCAGCGCGTCGCTGGAAGACACGGCCCGCAGAAATTCCCGATCCGCCTCGCCAAAGCCCACGGCGATGATCGTGATGCCTGCCGCGTGGCAACGTTGCGCCGCTTTGATCGCCTGCCCCTGCCGCATCCACACGCCGTCCGCCAGCACCAGCGCGGCGCGGTTGCCGTCGACCTCCGCCAGCAGGTTATAGATCGTATCAAAGGGGTGGGCGAAATTACTCCAGCCGGTACGTCCGATACTCATGCGCTCGATGCCCTTGCTGATCACAGCAGCGTTCTGGCTGGCCTGGACGCTCACCCGCACCGTCTCAGAGAACTCGATCAACCCGATCGAGGCCGACGCCAGATCGATCTGGCTGAGGAAGCCGTAGGCGGCTTTCTTGGCCTCACGCAGCGGACGCCCCAGCATACTCCCGGAGAGATCAAAGGCCATGTACAGCGTCAGGTGCTCCGGCGCAACCATATCCTCCGGCGGGCGCAGGAAGCGGGCGGGCACATCGGGCGGCAGCGGCTCGACGACCAGCGTCAGCGGCTGGCCGGTGCTGCGCTCCACCGCTGAGACCTGCACCACACCATTGCGATCGTAAGCATAGGTCACGTCGATCACAGCGTGATCAGAAGCCAGGCGTGGGAAACCGGAGAAGACATACTTACCCAGGTAAGCGCAGCCTTGTGGATCGGTGACCTCGCCCTGGGTCATGTACACTTCCAGCCGGCCCTTTCCCGCCCTCCCGACGCGCAGACGGTACGGGCGCGTCTGCTGGCAGGGGATCGGCTGATTCTTGTGGATGATGATGCTGTTGATGTAACAGCTGCGGTCGGCGCTCTCGGCGATCATGCCCAGACTGTTGCTAATCACATCCACTGTCGCCTTGCGCCCGGCCAGCAATAGCGTCGGCGTAGCGCCCTGGCGCTCCTCCAGATCCATGGCTGCCTGGATAGCTGCGCCCAGAGCCACTGCCTGATCGGGGTCAACGCCGGCCATCGGCGGACGCCCGGCCATGCGCGTCACATAGTCGCGCACCATTGGCATCCGCGTCGAGCCGCCTACCAGCAACACGCCAGCCATGGCCTCCCAGGTCATCCCGGCGTCATCCAGCACCTGCTCGACTAGCTGCTCGGTGCGGGCCAGCAGGTCGTGGGTTAGCCCTTCGAATTGCTCGCGGGTGATCTCATATGTGCCGCTACGCCCGGAGCCATGCACGGTCACCCGCACGGCGGCCCGCGTCGACAGGGCGATCTTGACCTGCTCCGCTTTGACCAGCAACTCGTTGAAGTCATCGCCGATCAGCTCCACGCCGAATTGCTGCTCGAAGCGGCTGGAGAGATAGCGCAGGATACGGTCGTCCCAGTCCTTGCCACCCAGATAATGATCGCCTGCTGTGGCGATCACCCGTAGCGCTTCCGGCCCGATCTCCACCAGCGAGATATCGAACGTCCCCCCGCCCAGGTCATAGACCAGCACGGTCGAAGTTTCCGCCGTGGGGCGGATGCCATAGGCCAGGGCAGCAGCGGTCGGCTCGGAGATAATGCGCAGGACATTCAACCCAGCCTGCCGACCAGCGTCGATGGTCGCCTGGCGTTGCATATTGTTGAAGTAAGCCGGGACGGTGACCACTGCATCACGCACTGCCTCGCCCAGGTAGCGCTCCGCACAGCGCTTCAGGTAGGCAAGCACCAACGCGGAGAGATCAACAGGTGTGTACTGCCGTCCTCCAGCGATATAGAGGGCGTTAGGGTCGCCCATATCCCGCTTGAAGAAAGCGTAAACGCCCGGATCGCCCAATTCCTGGCGCTGTTTGGCTTCCCGGCCCACCAGTGGCGGGTTAGCCCCCAGATCGACCACCGACGGCGTGAGTAACTCGCCGACGTCGTTGGGAATCACAAACGGCCGCCCGTCCGGGCCGATGGCCGCCACCGCCGAAAATGTCGTCCCCAGGTCAATGCCAACCACTTTCGCCATAAGCCTCTCCCCTCCGCGAGCGATTGTACCCGCCCGGCAGCCGATCATAAAGGGCGCCCTGCCGGACGCCCTCTGCCAGGTGATCAGAGTGTCCGCTAGCTGATGACGATGGACCTGGCCCGGCGCTCCGCCGCCGCGATCTCCTCCTCGGTCGCGCCCAGTTCGGTCTCGATCTCCACCTCGACCGCCTGACCATGGGTCAATTCGCGGGCGTGAGCGTGCAGGCGACCCTGCTCGTTGAGGTCAAAAGTAATCTCCACCGGCGACCCGGCTGGTAGGCCCGGCGGCAGGCGCAACTCGGCTTCGGCGATCAGGCGGCTGGCCGGCGGCGGCTCGTACTGGCTGCTGGTGGAAAGGTTGTCCACGATCTGGATCAGGGCGGTGGCCTGACCCAGTTCGCGGGTGCCGAAGCGCTGCGTGGCGGAAGCGGGCAACGGGTCGTTGCGCCGGATCAGATTACTAACCACTTCCGCCTGCAACTGGGTCGACCAGGCCACCACGCCGAAACTGCGGCTGGTGACGTTGACGATCTGCGTTTCGGCCTGCTTTTTGACCGAGCCGATTTGCAGGCCGTAATCGCGGGCGATCTCCTCCTGCACGGCCTCGACGACCGGCGGGGCCGCCGCCTGGACATCGACCTCCTCCGGGGCGACGCCGGTCGCCTCCGCCACACGGATACGGATCTCCTGGTCGAGCAGTAGCTTCTGGCCGAAGATCGCTGCGCCCTTGGCCACGGCCTCGTCCGGCTCAAAGAGCTTTGGCTCGATGCCGAATTCCGCCGCCAGTCGCCGGCTGACCTGTGGCATCCGCGAGGAACCACCAACCAGCAGGAGCTGGTCAAAGGCGGTATAGCCACGCCGGGCGGCCTCCGCCAGCGCCTGGCGGGTCAGCGCCACCGTACGGCTGAGCAGCGGCTCGGTCAGTTCGTCGAACTTCTCCCGCGTCAGGGTGATGCGCGCCCGCTGGCCGGCATGGGCCACGCTGACATCCGTCCGGTCGCGCTGGGTGAGGGTGTACTTGGCCTGCTCCGCTCGCAGGTAGAGGTCCTGCAGCGTTTCCGGCGAATCAAGCGGGTCCTCGCTGGAGCCGGTCTCCCGCTGCCATTGTTCGGCCAGGTAGGTCACGATCAACTCGTCCCAGTTGCGCCCGCCCAGAAAATGGTCGCCATCGGTGCAGATCACGGTGATGTTGCCGCCCTTGATCTCGATCATGGTGATGTCGAATGTGCCGCCGCCCAGATCGTAAACCAGCACGACCTGATCAGCCTGTTCGTGCACGCCATAGGCGATGGCCGCCGCCGTCGGCTCATTGATGATGCTGCGCACGTTCAGCCCGGCGATCTGCCCGGCGCGGGCGGTCGCCTCTCGTTCTGGAATGCCAAAGTAGGCCGGACAGGTGATCACCACATCGCGGATGTCGTAGCCCGTGTACTGCGCCGCGTCCTGCACCAGCTTGCGGATGATGTATGAGGAAATCTCCTCCGGCGTGTACTTCTCGCCCTGATAGTAGAACGTGTAGTCCTTGCTGCCCATCTCCCGCTTGATCAGTTCGACAGTCGTGTCGGGGTATAGCAGGCTGGCGTTCTTGGCCTCTTTGCCCACGATCCGCTCATCACCGTCAAACTGAACGACCGATGGCGTGGTGCGGTCGCCGGCGCTGTTGGGCACCACGGTTGGCCGGTTGTACTCGTCCACATAGGCAATACAGGAATAGGTCGTGCCCAGGTCAATGCCGAAGATCGGCGTGTGTTTCTCGCTCATTTCCCCTCGTTTCCGCTCCGCTATCAGGGCCGCCTATCGCCGCGCGCCTGTACACCCGGCCTCAGCGGCCCGATTCGTAACGATACACCTCGATGATCTCCGGGCGGATGACACGCTCGCCATAGCGCAGGCCGCGCCGCAACCGGCGGGCGACCATGCGATCCTGCGCCGGGTCGTCTGTCGGGATGGTCGCCTGGACGCGCTGAAACGCACGATCAACCACCTCACCGGGATGCTCGTACAGCTCGAAGCCGTGCTTCTCCAGCGCCCCGCCCAGGTCATCACGCAGGGCAAACAACTGCTCAAGCAATCCAGCAACGGCTTCCGACGCCGCCTCCGGAGCCTGCGCCGCGAACCGTTCGAGAACGGCGGATAGATCGTCATAGATGGTCAGCACGTCGGCGACCAGCGGGCGCAGATGCTGGAATTGCAGCCCGTCCCGGTAATCCTGCAACTCGCGGTGCAGCGCGTCGATCGTCTGATCTTTGGCCTGATCGTAGAGAATCTTGGTCTCAAAGTGTTTTTCCAGGCGCGTCAGCCGCTGGCCGAGCGCGATCAGACCCTGGCGGAGGTCTTCCTGTAAGCCGTCCAGCCGGGCCAGGACATCATCCACCGGGCCGCTTGCCAGCTCGTCCGGCCCTGCCGCCGGCTCTCCGGTGTAATCCGTGTGCTGTTCTTCCTCCACCCCGTCCCTCCATCCAGCCATCCGGACTGCGCTACGCCTAGCTTACAGCCCCGCGCCGATTCTGCAAGTCAGAGCCTGAGGCCGCCCATCCTGGGCGCAGCATGGCGCGCCCCTTCCTGGTCCTTGTTTTACTCATGCTTCTATAGCGCAGGGAAGGCGGGATGTTTATACTCTGGCTAACAGGCGTAGTGTAAGTCCGGAAGTCCATGGCCACCACCCCACCTGAGCGTCCCAATTACTTTCTCCTGCTGGAACTCGACCCTGATGCGGCCTGGTCGGATGCTGCCTTCGCCGCCCGGCTGGACCAGAAAAAAGCGGAATGGACGCGCGGGCGTAACCATCCCAAGCATGCCCTGCGCTACAAGAGCTACCTGGACATGGCCGGTGACATCGAGGCGGTGCTCAGCGATCCCGTCCGCCGCGAGGCCGAACGGGCGGCGGCCCGCACCCTGCGCGCAGCGCAGGCAGAGCAGATCGGGAACCTCTTCCGCGAAGAGCTTGACCTGCGCGCTGCTAAAGGCTTCCTCACCCGCGCCGAAGTAGACGCCCTGCTGCGCGACTACGGCCCTGCGCTCACTCAGGCGGTGGTACGGGCCGCCATCGACGCGCTGGGACTGGAGATCAGGGCCGATGACGCGCCCCCCGAGCCGCGCGACTCGCTCGACCCCAGCACCATGCAGGCCATCGCCGCCAACCTTAAGATCGTCGGTAGCACCGATCTGTACGACTTCCTGGGCATGGTCCGCGCCAGCCGCACCGCCGACCTTCACGAGCGCGCCGCCCGGCTTTACGCCGAAAATCAGAAGCAGGCCACCAAGACGGCGCTGGTGACCGCCCGCTCTGATCTGGCCGGCCAGGCCATGACGATCTTCAATGACGACGATTCGCGCCGTCGCTACGACAACGCGCTGGACGATCTGGCCTACGCCCGGCTGGGCGACGACATGGCCCGCATCACCCAGGGTAGCCGCACCATCCACGCCGCCCAATTCGCCCGGCTGCTGGAGCGCGCTCGCGCCCAGGGCCTTGACCTGCGCCGCGCCGAACACTACATCCGTCGCCGGGCGCAGGAGTTACAGGTCGCCCTGGTCATCGCCGACCCTGCCCCGATCGAAACCCGCCTGCGCTGCCCGCGCTGCGGGACACTGGCCGACCCCACTGCAGCCAACTGCCCGGCCTGTGGCACGCCGTTGACGCTTCCCTGCCCCGGCTGCGGGCAGACCATGCCCACCGAGTACCGGGCCTGCACCGCCTGCGGCTTCCCCATCGGCAATCTGGCCAATGTGCAGGCATTGCTGGCCGAGGCGGACGCCCGTTTCAGCGCACGGGACTACGCCGGGGCGGAAACCGTCCTGTTGGATGCCCGCCGCCAGTGGACATCTGCCCCGCCGCGCCCACTGCGCGACCCCCTTACCGCCGCGCTGGAGGACCTCCTCGCTCGTGTCCGGGCGGAACAGCAGGCCGAGGCCGATGTCCTCAACCGCCTGGCGCAACACATTGACTCCCGGCGCTTCTATGCTGCGCGGGAACTGCTGCGCCACATCGCCGCCGCGCGCCCTGACCTGCCGCTGGACGAGGCGCGTACCCGGATTGACATGGCCATTGCCCGCGCTGAGGCCAGTCTGAGCCGCGCTCGCCAGGCCGAGCAGAAGGGCGAAGATGCCGTTGAGCTGTATCAGGCGATCCTGTGGGAATGCCGCGACTGCCGCCCCGCACAGGAGGCGCTGGCCCGCACCCCTCCCGCCCCACCCGGCCCACTGACTGTCCGGCCCGGCCAGCGCATGGCTCACCTGCAATGGGCGCCCAGTCCGGCGCGTGGTGTGCGCTATGTGGTCGTGCGCCGGATTGGCGCACCACCCATCGCCCCGACCGACGGCGAGATGCTGGCCAGCCTGAGCGGCACCGCTTTCGACGATGACAGCCTGCCCATCGGCCTGCCCGTCTTCTACGCTGTCTACAGCGACCGCGAGGGCGTCCGCTCCGCGGAAGGCGCGCGCACCCCGGAGCCGGTGTTGCTGACCGCCGACGTGGAGGCGCTGGCCGCCCAGGTAGATGATGGCCTGGTGCGGCTGCGCTGGCAGCCGCCGCCCAACGCCGCCACCGTGATCGTCCGGCGCGGGGAAGCCAGCCCGCCCGCCACGCCGGAAGATGGCGTCCAGGTGCGTGTCTTTGGCCTGTCGGATGCCGCCGATAGCGGTCTGCGCAACGGACAGGTCTACCACTATACCGTCTTCGCCCTTTTCGACGCAGGCGATGGTCGCCAGGCGTGCAGCGCCGGCGCTCGCATCAGCGCCACCCCACAACCACCACCGGAGATCATCACCGGAATGACGATCAGCGCCCGGCGCAGTGGCCGCGAGCGTGAATTGCACGTCTCCTGGCCGCCGGTAAGCAAGGGCGAGGCCGCATTGCTGCGCAGCGATGTCCCGCCGCACCTGCGCCCCGGTCTGGCCATCCCGCAGGCGATCCTGGCCAATTACGGGCAGATCATCCCCGCTCCCCACCATCAGGTGACGCTCACCCTTACCGGCACTGGTCTGATCTACCTGACGCCGGTCGTGCTATTCGGGGAGATGGCCTACCCCGGCCCCACGCAGAGTTACACCACCCTGGACGATATCCGCGATCTGCGCGTCCAGTACCTCGGCGACGCGCTGGCCCTCACCTGGGAATGGCCCTCCAATTGCCACCATACGCTTGTCGTCTACCGGCACGATGACTACCCGACCGCTGACGATCCACAGGCGGCCCGTATCGAGCTGACCCGCGCCGAATATGACCGCGAAGGCCGCTTCCTGATCCCTCGCCCGACCCGCACGGATTATTTCATCGTTGTCTACGCCGCTCTGGTACAGGATGGCCAGCGTCTGATCGCACCGGGGACGGAGCCAACCTGTCGCGCCCGGATCAGCCTGGGCAGCCGGATCACGCTCACCTACGCCATCCGCCGCCAGCGCCGGGTGCTTGGCCGGGGCGGGCTGCATCTGATCCTGCGAGCAGAGGGTGCGGGCGAACTGCCGGAGCTGGTGCTCGTCCGCAAGCCGGTCTCACCGCCCACAGGCCGCGCCGACGGCGAGCCGATCCTCTACCTGCCCGCCCGCCGCCTGGATGAACCAACCACCACCGTCAGTATCCCGCTTGACGCAGCAGTGGAACAGCTGAATAGTTATGCCGCCCTGTTCCTGACCGATGACCACCAGTATGAGCACCATGGCGGTCATGTGCGCATCCGCCGGCCTGATCAGGCCGATTTGAAGGTCTTTTGATGTATGGCGCGTAGCCACCCGATCACCTGCCCCTTCTGCTTCACCCGCTTCACCCCCGGCGGGGCGCTCTTCCGCTGCGCCAATCCGCGCTGCCCCGGTCGCGCTGAAGACGCCGTTTACGCCGACTATCAGGGCCTGGTCACCCCGGAGGTTATGGGCAGGGTCTTCCCGGCGGAGCCGCCGCGCGGTGGCTGGCTGCACCTGCTGCGCCCGCCGATCAGCGCCGTCTGTCCGGATTGCGGCGTGGACACACACCGCCGCGTCTGTCCGACCTGCCACTACGAACTGCTCTATGACGCCGGGCTAACCGAAGAACGTATGATCGCCGTGCTGGGCGGGCGCGGCACGGGCAAGAGCAACTACATCGCCCTGCTCGTCAACCGCCTGGAGAACACCATCGGTGCGCACTTTGATGCCGCCGTGCGTGCCCTGGGCGACCGCACCCGCGAACGTTACGAACGCGACTTCTACACCCCCCTGTTCCGCCAGGGACAGGTGATCCCGCCCACCCGCACCGCCGGAGTGGACCCCGCCACCCGGACGCCGCTGGTCTTCCGCATTACCTTCGCCAGAGGGCGATCCGCCAACCTGGTGCTCTTTGACACAGCGGGCGAGGACATGCAATCGCTGGATGCCATGAGCGTCGAGGCGCGTTACATCCTTTACGCTGACGCCCTGATCTTCCTGCTGGACCCGTTGCAAATCCCGGCAGTGCGTCACCGCCTGCCCGCTGCTGACCTGCCGCCCAGCGATCCCGGCGCCGAACCGGAGTACATCGTCGGACGGCTGCGCGAGCTATACGAGCAAGAGTTCGGGCTGCGCAGCCGCGACCGCATCGCCAAGCCGGTTGCCTTCACCCTCTCCAAGATCGACATGCTCTATCCCCTGCTCGATCCTGGCTCCGGGCTGTTCCATACCGGGGAGCACTTCGGCACATTGAACCTGGCCGATGTTCGGTCGATCCACGCCGAGATTTCGGCCTATTTGCAAGCCTGGATGGGGCCGCACTTCAATACTCTGGTGCAAATGAACTTCGCCAACGCCCGCTATTTTGGCGTATCATCCTTTGGCCGCCCGCCCCGCGGAATGCCCGGCCAGCAAAAAGTGGAGGGCCTTGCCCCGGTCCGGGTGGAAGACCCGATCTTGTGGATCTTCTACCAGTTCGGCCTGATCCGGGGCCGGACATGACCATCCGGCGGGTCGCCTGTCCTTCAGACGCAGGAGCTTTGCCATGACCATCCGTCAACAGTACTACACCTCCTGCCGCAACGCCGAAACCGGCAAGACCGGCTTTCAGGTCAGGGCCGTCACGCCGGGCATCTCCCGCCGGGCGGAGCAAGCCCTGCAACGCCTAATCGCTTACCGCCCACCGGCCAGCGCCGACCCCCAGGCGCCGGAAACGCACCCGATCAGCCTGCGCTACTACACCCCCGCCCGCGACGAAGCGCTGCTGATCTGCGCCCAGTCCAACGGCCCGGATGAGTTCGGGCGGCCCGGCAACTTCTTCGCCCACAGTCTAGTCGGGCCGCCGGAAGCTTTCAACGATCCGCTGCCGCCCATTTTCTACTGGCGCAGTCCTTTCTGGGTGCAACGCGATAATGGCGGAAAGAGCCGCCTGCCGGAGCTAAGCTCCCTGGCCGCTGCGGCACCGGTAGCCTTCAACTATGACGGGCTGTGGGCCTTCCTGACCGGCCAGCGCCGCGAATGGCTTTACCGCCTGCTGTGCGCTGTGCTCGATCACCCGCGTTCCGGTCGCCGGATCATCATTGTTGACGATGCGGACAGCGTCGCGGCCTGGATCGCGCTGCTGACGATGGCCCTGCCCTATCAGCACCGGCCTTGGCTCACCTTCGCTACGTACCATCACGACCCGTACAGCGTCCCTTTTCTGGTCACCGGCACCACACCTGACTCAACCTTTCGCTTCACCGCCGATGAGTATCGCTCCTACTTCGTCCTCCACACGGCGGAAGGCCGGATCAGCGCCGCGCCGGAGTCGGCGTTTGCCCGCTTCGTATGCGACCACCTGACGCCAGATCGCTACGAGAACGCGGTGCTGGACTTCTTCGTGCTCCTCAGGCGCCGCGACCCGGCCAGCACCTCCCCCGATCCGGCCCGACTCGACCTGCTGACCCGCTTCTACCAGCTGGGATTGCCGGACAGCCCGCTGCTCCCCTCAGAAGAAGTCGCGGCGATCGCCGGTACGATCATCCGCGAGGTCGCCGCCCTGCCGCGCCTTGATCCTGCCGATGCAGGCGACCTGCGCACCGCCTGGGATATCCTGGCCGGAGAACTGGCGGAAAGCGGTCGGCCCGAACTGCTGCCTGACTTCCAGCTGGCGCTGGAGCGTCTGCGCCAGGACGATCCGGGCTTTGCCAGCACCAGCCGTCGGGCGTGTGAGGTACTGGCCCGCCTGCTGGATCGGCCAGCAGCCGCGCCGGTTCGCCCGCTGGCCGGGCTGCTCAGCGCGCTCTACCCGCTGGAAGCGCTGCAGGCAGCCATGCGCGGGCCTGATCTGCTGGGGCCGCTGGTAGAGCGCGTAGGCGAAGACCCCGCCCGGCTGCTGGCCTTCTGGGAATGCTGCGGCCCGCTGTTGACCTTTGACGAGGCGACGCTGGGGCTGCTGGCCCCGGTCTTCGCCCGGACACTGGTCGCCGCCCACCGCCAGGCAACACCCGATCCGCTGCTGATCCCGGCTGAAGTCGACCGTCTGCTCAAGGCAATGCTGCGCACGCAAAAGACGATCGGCTATGTCACCCGCCTGGTCACCGACTTCCACCAGCGCTACCCGACCAGCCCGATCCTGGCCTGGGTATATTACGCCTGGGTGGAAGGGGCGGCGCTGGCTGATCGCGCCGCTGTCCGCGAGGTGTACAGCGCCATCGATCCGACCATCATCACCTACGAACTCAAGCGCGACCTGTTCAAGCGCCTGGTCAGCCCCAGCGATCTGGGCGCCATCCTCGGCGACTGGCTGGCTCACCTTCATCCCATGCACCGCGAAGCCATGGCCGGGGAAGCCCTGCGTTTCTGCTGGGAGCAGGCGGAGATCGACCGCGCCGCCTTGTCCGCCACGCTGCTGGCTCGTCCGGAAGTCACTGCCGCGCTGGACATTGCCTGGCAGGCTCGCCTGGTCGAAGCCGCCCTGCCGGTCATTGAGGCCGCTGAACCGGATAAAGCCGCGCTGGCGCTGTACCGTCGGCTGCTGAGCCGCGAGGACGCGCCTCTGACGCCAGCGGCGCGCGCGGCGCTGGAAGGAGTCGTCCTGCTGTCCGCCGGTGAACTGCACGAGAACACTGTGCCGCTGCTCAACCGCCGCCTGAGCGCGGCGGACGAGGCCACCTACCGCGCCGAGGCAGGGCGACTGTTGCGGAGACTCTTTGCTGCGGGTGGCTCAACCGCCGATCACGGCCTGCTCATCGCTGCACTTTACGTTGAAGAACATCGCGCCATCTTCTGGGAACTTTACTGGGCGGAACTGCGACGGCGATTGCTGGAGGCCGGGGAACTGCCTGCCGTCCTGCGGGCGCTGGACTTCTGGTTTGCGCACAGCCAGCGCCTGCATGCTACGTATCCGCTGCTGCTGCCGGCGTTCTTCCTGACCCTGCCGGAACGGATCGCCGTCCTCAAAGCGGACAAAGCCTATCCCCGCGTCGCCCGCGAGCTGGAGGATGCGCTGCGCGACCTGACCTGGTATCCGCTGGTGGAACGCCACTTCCCTGAGGCGGGTCGCTCGCGCGGCTTCCTCAAAGGGCTGTTTGAGCGGTAGGCAGGAGCGACTCAGTGAAGCGCCAGAACGCACCCGCCCTGGACGAAATCCTCTTCTACATCGTCGCTCCGATCGTCGCGATCATCGTCGGGACGCCTCTGGCGGCAGCTTACCTGCTCATCACCGGCCTGACCCTGCTGGTCTGGGCAGGGCTGGCGGCTGGAGCCGGTTTGCTGGCAGGCCTATGGGGAGTCTATCGCCTGACACTGAGCGCCTGGCACGCCGCCGCCAGCCCGCGCCGGGAGCCACGCCCGGCCCTGATTCACCGCTTCTATGAGCCGCAGCCCGCCCGTCTGATGCTCGTGGCCGAGGGCGGGTGGTTCGTGATCGGGCGTGTCCTGCGTCGCTTGCGACGCGCCGTGAGGATGAGCGCCCATGCCTGGGCAGCCAAGAGCCGTGCCTACGCCGCGCTGGCGCGGGAGTCAAAAGTCAACCTGTGGGACTACATCTTCAGCGTGTGGCTGTACGGTTCGGCGGCGGGACAATGGATCGGCGCGGGTCTGCACTTCGGCACGGCGGCGGCAACCGGGGCGCTGCTGGCAGCCGCCGGGACGCTGATCCTGGTGGCGGGGGCGCTGGTCAGCAGCCTGGTGATGCTGCTCCTGGGCGCGTTCAACGGCCTGCAGGGTGCGCTATACCGCATCTACTTCCGCTGCCCGAACTGCCATGCCCAGATGCGCATCCCGGTGGTGATTTGCCCGGCCTGCGATCGCCGCCACACCCGCCTGTGGCCGAGCGTCTACGGCGTCTTCTACCACACCTGCGACTGTGGCGAGCGCCTGCCCACCCTGGACCTGCTGGGCCGCCGCCGGCTGGTGCAGCGCTGCCCGGTCTGTGACAGCGTCCTCAACGAGGCCATTGGCCGCGCCACCAACCTGCACATCCCGATCGTCGGTGGGCCGTCAGCGGGCAAGACGCACTACCTGGTCGCCACCGTGCGCGAGCTAATCGAGCGTTATGCCCCCGCCCATAACCTGACCATCACCATGCCGGACGTCCAGCACCGCCGCGATTACGAAGCCAGCGTGCGCCTGCTACGGCGCGGTCAGCAACTGCGCAAGACCCCGATCGAGCAGGATAGCAACACCCGCGCCTTTAACCTGCAGATCAAGCGCCGCTGGCATCCCGTCCCCACCCTGCTCTACCTCTACGATGGCGCGGGGGAGTACTATACCAGCCAGGACAGCGCCCAGCAGCAGGTCTACTACCGCTATGTCAACGGCCTGATCCTGATCGTCGATCCGTTCGCCGTCCCCGCTGTCTATGCAGAATACGCACCGCGGCTACGGGCCGAAGGCGAAACGCTGGCCGTTAACCCGCAGGAACCGCTTTCAGGCATCTATGAACGCATGATCGAGACACTGGAAGTGCACTACAGCCTGCGGCGCGGCGTACGCTTTCCCCACCCGATCGCCGTTGTGCTGACCAAAGCGGACGCCTTCGACCTGGATGAGCGTATTGGCGGGGCGGCTGCCCGCCGCCTGCTGGCCGAATCGGCGCTTGTCCACAGCGAAACGGACGCCATCAATGGCCTGGTCGAGCATTTTCTGCTTTCTTATGGGGAAGGCAATTTTGTGCGCAACCTGCGCGCTCAGTTCAACGCGGTGCGCTTCTTCAGCTGCTCGTCCACCGGGCGGATCATCCGCCCCGGCGACTACAGCAGCCTGCAACCAGCCCGTGTGCTGGAGCCGCTGCTATGGCTGATGGCCCAGAATAACGTCCTGCCGATGACCCAGACAGCGCCGGACGCCATCGCTACAAACGAGGCCCGGCCCTATCCGGGAATCCAGACGACCTCATAACCACCGGAAGCGCGGCAGGCTCACAGTTCGATGCTGAATACGTCGCGCGGCTCGTCCAGGCGCTCCACCTCCGGGCCAAGGAAACCGTACGGCTCCCCGATCACGATCGATTCCAGGCGGCGGAAGCCCAGCTTGTGCGCCTTGTCGTTGATGGCGGTCATCATTGGCCCGATCAACGGTGTGCCTGACCAGACGTAAAGTGTGGCCCAGCGCGGGTCATAGCGCGACTGGATGTACATCACAAAGAATGTCCCGCCCGCCACCTGGAATTTGAAGCGTTCGACGCGTTGCTCGCGCAACTCCGGCACCGCCATCCAGAGCGTTGGCCAGTGGGTCACCCATTCATAGTGGGCGCTCTGCTCGCGGCCCAGCGGCATGGCCCAGCCGCGAATTTGAGCCGGGTCGTCGTCAGGATGGGGCGTGGCCTGGTAGAACACCTGCCCGCTCCGCGCCGGCCAGCTGACCCGCTGGCGGCGGACCAACCGTCGCCAGTCCTCACCGTCATAGAACGCCCTGGCATCCGCGCCGGGCAGGCATACCCGTGCACAGCTGCGCTCCTTACCCAACGCGATCAGGTGAGTCAGCAATGCCTGTTCCACCCCTTGCCCGGCGTAGTCTGCATGGACATACAGCACAGAGACGTGCAGGTGCGAGCCGAACGGCTCCGGCTCGACGCCATGATAGGCTTCGCCGTGCCCGACGACGCGCCCCGTTGCCTCGGCCACAACGGGCAGGCCCGCCCCGCGCAACAGGTGGGTCAGGTGCACGGCGCAGGTTTCCACACTCATCCACGGGCCGCCGTAGAGCCAGCGCTCGTAGATGCGCAACTGTTCGTAGGGAACATCTTCGACAACCCCGGCCTCGTTCACGCGCTGCCAGCGTTCGATGTTGGAAGTATGGACTGCAGTGATGGCGGCGGTGTCATCCAGCGTCGCCATGCGCACAATCAGTTCAGCCATCGCATTCGCCATCCCGCCGGGAAGCTTCTCCCCGGCTTGTTACCACACCCACGCCGGAGCCATCATCCGAGAGCGGCTCGCGCTTCCGCGCGATCCAGATAGGCGTGCACCGTGCCGCTTTCCGCCATCCACACCCGCGTAGCGAAGCGATCGACGAAATAACGGTCATGGACCACGGCCAGCACAGTGCCGTCAAAGCTGCTCATGGCCTGCTCGAAGCGCTCCCGCGACGGCACATCAAGGTGATTGATCGGCTCATCCAGTATAAGCAGATTGCAGCCCTGCGCCACCAGGAGGGCCAGCATCAGCCGGGCGCGCTCGCCATAGCTCAATTCGGGAACCGGCACAAATACGTCATCCCCGCTGAAGAGGAAGTAATGCAGGAAGGTGCGGGCCTCTGTCTCGCTCTGGGTAGCCACGGCCAGGACTGCCTCCAGGGCGTTCTCATAAACATCCAGCGTATCCTGTTCCTGGGAAAGGTACCCGGCCCGCGTGCTTGGCCCCAGGTAAACGCTCCCGGCCAGCGGCGGCAATTCGCCCATGATCGTGCGCAGGAGGGTGGTCTTGCCGCAGCCATTTGGCCCCAGCAGGACGATACGCTCCCCGGCGCGGATCGTCTGGTTGATGTTGGCCAGTAATGGAGCAGCAGGATCATAGCCTACCGCCAGGTCGACCAGGCGCAGCGCGTCACGGCTGCCCGGCTCGATAGCGGCAAAGTCCAGCTTCATCTGCCAGGTCAGGCGCGGCTTTTCCACGCGCTCCTCAGATTCCAGGTAGCGTTCCAAACGCTTTTCCTTCGCCTTGGCTTTTTTGGCAACCTTTTTGGCGTAGCGCCGCTGCTGGTCGTTCTTCGTGGCGTTTTCCTTGCGGATAGCGCGAGCCATTGTCCGCTCGACATCGCGGCGCAAGCGCTCGACCTCCACAATCTGGTCGCGCCACTGCGCCCACTGCTTCTCCCGCGCTCTGGCCACAGCGTCGATATAGGCCGTGTAGCCACCGGCGTAGCTCTGGGCCGTCATTTCAAACGGGTCCATCGCCACTACACGGGTCACGGTCTGGTCAAGGAAAGTCCGGTCATGGCTGACGATCAGCGCCGCGCCGGGGAAGCTCGCCAGCCAACCCTCCAGCCACTCCAGGGTGGTGATATCCAGATGGTTGGTCGGCTCATCCAGCAACAGCAGTTGCGGCGCAGCGATCAGCAGGCGAGCCAGTCCCAACCGGGTCTTCTGCCCCCCACTGAGGATGGCCACGGGGGTATCCAGTGGCAGGCCATCCAGCCCCAGCCCGGCCAGGATCGGGCCGCTGGTCTCCGGCTGGATCAGACGACTCAGGCGCTCGATCCGGCCAAGGACGGCGGCATAGGTAGCCACTACTGATGGATCATCGGGCCGGTCAGCGAGCTGTGTGCTCAGGCGCTCCAGATCGGCTTCCAGCGCGGCCAGCGCCCTGGCCTGCGGGTAGAGCACATCGCCCACCGTCGCGCCAGGCGGTGGCTCCAGCCCTTGCGGCAGGTAGCCGACGCGCAGGTCTGGCGGCGTGAAACTCACGCTCCCGGCGGAGGGAGCCTCCTCCCCGGCGATGATGCGCAGGAGGGTGGACTTACCGCAGCCATTGGGGCCGATCAGGCCGACCCGCTCGCCATAATTGACCAGAAAGCTGACGTTGCGGAAGATCAGCTCCGAGCCGTAACGTTTGGTAAGTTGATTGACTGCTAACATGATGGCGGCTTCCTTTCCCTTCAAAAAGCGGGCGCCGCCTGCAGCCGAGAGCTGTCTTCCAACCCGGGGCAGCCACAAGCCTACGTGGGCTGGGCCGCCGCACAGATAACAACAAGCCGCAGGCAAGACGCCCGCGGCTGTGTGAGGCGATGTGAGTCAATTGCGGTTGCAGTCCCCGGCCCGGAAGCCGGGCGCAAGGTGTGCCGTAACGTCACGTCACAAAGGCGCGGTGCGTCCTTTTAACGGGCCGTTACGCGGATCATCTACAACCTCCTGCTGCACCGTTACTGCCCTCGATTGTACGGGACGGCTATACCAGGTGTCAATAGCCTTTCCTGTCGGGGTGCGGCTCCGTGTCAGGCAGCCGCAGCTTCCGGGACAACAGCCTGGAAGCTCAGGCGTTCGCCCGACGGATCGACATCCACCCAGATGTGATCGCCTTCGCGCAGCGTGCCTGCCAGAATTTGCTCGGCCAGTGGATCCTGTAACTCGCGCTGGATGGCACGCTTGAGCGGGCGCGCGCCAAAGACCGGATCGTACCCCCGCTCGGCCAGGAAGGCCCGGGCTGCATCGCTAAGGCTGATCGTCAGACCACGCTCAGCCAGCAGGCGCCCCAGCCGCCCAATCTGGATGTCCACAATACGCAACAGGTGTTCCTTGCGCAGATTGTGGAACAGGATGATCTCATCCAGCCGGTTGAGGAATTCGGGTCGGAAGTGCCGATCCAGTTCCCTGAGCACCTGCTCTCGGACAGCGGGATCGTCGGCGCTGCCAGCGGCCTTGAGGTACTGGCTGCCGATGTTGCTGGTCATGATGATCACAGTGTTGGTGAAGTCCACCGTGCGGCCCTGACCGTCGGTCAACCGCCCATCATCCAGCACCTGCAGGAAGACGTTGAAGACCTCCGGATGCGCCTTTTCGATCTCGTCGAACAGGATGACAGCGTACGGACGGCGGCGAACGGCCTCGGTCAACTGGCCACCTTCATCATAGCCAACATAACCCGGCGGTGCGCCAATCAGACGAGCGACACTGTGCCGCTCACCGTATTCGCTCATGTCGATGCGCACCATCGCGTCTTCCGAATCAAACAGGAATTCAGCCAGGGCACGCGCCAGTTCCGTCTTGCCAACCCCTGTCGGCCCCAAGAACAGGAAGCTGCCCATCGGACGCCGCGGGTCCTGTAGACCGGCCCGGCTGCGCCGCACGGCGCTGCTAACCGCCGCGATCGCTTCGTCCTGGCCGATCACGCGCTCATGCAGGCGCGATTCCATGCGCAGCAGCTTGGCGATCTCGCCTTCCAGCAGACGGCTGACCGGGATGCCCGTCCAGTGGGAAACCACCGTGGCGATCTCATCGGCGTCAACCTCTTCCTTGAGAATCGCGCCGTTCTCCTGTAACTGGCGCAGGCGGGCCTCCTCCTGCTGCAGGCGCTTCTCCAGGTCCGGGATGACCCCGTACTGGATGCGCGATGCCGCCTCCAGGTCAAAGCGACGCTGGGCTTTTTCCAGTTCCACACGAGCCTGATCCAGCTCCGCTTTGACAGCGCGGATGGCCTGAATGACCTCTTTTTCCGCCTGCCAGCGAATCTTGAGCTGGTTGGAACGCTCACGCAGATCGGCCAGCTCCGCCTCCAGCTTTTGCAGCCGCTCGCGGGAAGCTTTGTCGCGCTCCTTCTTGAGCGCCTCGCGCTCGATTTCCAGCTGCATGATCGCCCGGTCAACCTCATCCAGTTCCTGCGGCTTAGAGTCAATTTCCGTGCGCAGGCGGGAAGCAGCCTCATCGATCAGGTCAATGGCCTTGTCGGGCAGGTGGCGGTCAGTGATGTACCGGTGGCTGAGGGTCGCCGCAGCAATCACTGCGCTGTCCTGGATGCGCACGCCGTGATGCACTTCGTAGCGCTCCTTGAGGCCGCGCAGGATGCTGATCGTGTCCTCAACGCTGGGTTCATCGACGTAGATCGGCTGGAAGCGCCGCTCCAGCGCGGCATCCTTCTCGATGTGCTTGCGGTATTCATCCAGTGTGGTCGCGCCGATGCAATGCAATTCGCCACGCGCCAGCATCGGCTTGAGCATGTTGCTGGCGTCCATGGCGCCCTCCGCCGCACCTGCGCCGACGATCGTGTGCAGCTCATCCAGGAAGAGGATGATCTCGCCCTGCGCATCGGCGACTTCCTTGAGCACTGCCTTCAACCGCTCTTCGAACTCGCCACGGAACTTGGCGCCGGCTACCAGGCTGCCCATATCCAGGGCCACAATCCGCTTGTTTTTCAGGCCCTCCGGCACGTCGCCATTGACAATGCGCTGGCTGAGACCTTCCACAATGGCGGTTTTGCCAACACCAGCCTCGCCGATCAGCACCGGGTTGTTCTTGGTACGGCGGCTGAGCACCTGGATCGCCCGCCGAATTTCCTGATCGCGCCCGATAACGGGATCAAGCTTGCCCTGGCGGGCCAGGGCGGTCAGGTCACGCCCGTACTTCTCCAGGCTCTGGAACGTGGATTCGGGGTCCTGGCTGGTGATCCGCTGCCCGCCACGGATCGCGGTCAGGGCGGTCAGGACGTTATGCTCGTCGATACCATGACGCCCCAGCAGAGCACCCATGGAATCGTCTTTGGTCAGCGCCAACAGGATATGCTCGGTGCTGACATACTCGTCCTTCATCCGGCGAGCTTCCTGCTCAGCCTGGGTCAGGACGTTATAGGCGGCACGGCTCAGGCCGATCTGCTGATCGCGGTGACCAAGACGCGGAAACCCATCAAGTAGGGTCTTCACCTCGGCCAGGATCGCCTCCGGGCGGCTGCCAATCTTGGCGATAACCTCCGGGGCGACACCCTGCGGCTGAGTCAGCAGGGCATACAGCAGGTGAGCCGGCTGGATTTCCGGATGACCGGCGCCTTCCGCCTGCCGTTGCGCCGCTAACACCGCCTGTTGTGCTTTGGTGGTGAAACGGTTCAGATCCATAAGATACTCCCAATAATCCCCCTGATGGAGGAATTTCATTCAGGTTGGAATGTTTACCGTTCCCACTATAGGCAGGCAGTATAAGAAGTACGTCGAAAACAAGTAAGAGGTGCATCAGAGTCCTGGAAAAATGCAGCGCATACAGGTTGGTGTTCAAAAAAAACGGCGGGGTCAGCCGCCGCTTTCCTGCCACTCTGGATGACTTTTTCCCTCCCGACCCTGCGTGCTGCTCCACGCAGCGCAAGGACTCCAACCAGCCTATACCACAAATTCACCATCCCGGTAGAACAGCTCACCATCGACGTTGATCTCGCCACCAGCGCGCATGTCACAGATCATGTCCCAGTGGATGGCAGACTGGTTCTTGCCGCCCAGCTCCGGGAAGCCCGTCCCCACCGCCAGGTGGAAGGAGCCGCCCAACAAAAAAGCGCCATTTCTTGTGGGCGCTTTCACTGGCTGTGACCCCGGGAGGACTCGAACCTCCAACCAATTGATTAAGAGTCAACTGCTCTGCCAATTGAGCTACGGGGCCAGATGGTAATCGACATTATACGCTGCCGGGAGCCAGTGTCAAGGCGAAATTTCAGCCGCTTTACCGCTGCAAATTAGCATTCAACCAGGCCAGCAACGTGCCCGGCAGGTCGGGCCGCGCCTGCAGCAGGGCTGTCCCCCGCGCACTGCCTTCGAGCAGCAACAGATCATGCGGCCCACCTGCCAACCCGTCCAACCGCTGCGCCGCCGCAGCGGCGACCGTATCATCAACCGCCGCAACTAACAGCAGCGGACGGTTACCCAGCTGGGTCACAGCACCCTCTGTCAACACCCCCTGATCGTCCAGACCAGGGCTGAGCACCGCCACCGCATCACAGAAGTTGCTGACCGCGCAGCCCGTCAGGGCCAGGTTAGCCCCGATCCCCGCCCCAATCACGGCGATGCGTTCGCCGTCCACGCCATCCATCGCCTGCAAGTCAGCCAGCATGTCCAACACGTCCTGGCGGGCCTGGGTCCAGTTGGGCGTGCCACCGGTGGCCCCTTGCCCGCGCAGGTCTACCGTCAGCACGGTATAGCCGGCCTGCTGTAATACCGGCACCAGCGGCCGCCAGTCCTCCTTGCGGCCATTGAGCATCGGCAGCAGGAGTACTGCCGGAGCCGGCTGTACATCGGCAGGGTAAAGCATAGCCTGCAACCGCAGCCTGTCCTGGCTGGCAACTACTTCGTAGCTGAATTCGCCCGGCAGCGGGACCACACCTTCGATATCCATACCGCTGGGCGCGGCGGCGGCTTCCGGGATGTTCTGGCCCGGCTGGGTGAAGGGATCGACGCTGGGCAGCACGGGGTTGACCGTCGGGCTGGGGGCGATCTCCGGCATCCGTGTGCGGGTTGGTAACGGCGTCGGCCTGACTTCCTCACAGCCCGCCAGCAGAATCGCCACGACTGCCAGCCCCAGCCACAGTCGCTTGCTCATCGATCAGGTGCCTTTCTCCGCCACAACGATCATGCGCGGGCAGCCATCCACAAACGGCCCGAAGTCGTAGTCGCCATAGAAGGCAACCTCGCGCAACCCGGCCAGACTCAGCAACAGGTGCATTTCCGCCGGGAAATAGTAATGCAATGTCAGGGGCGCAACCAACCGCCTCACCACACCATCGGCGTCCAATTCGTCGTAAATCCAGGTGATGTGCATCAACTGGGCGGCGCGATCCAGTTCGCTGACCGACTGCTGCATAACCAGCCGCCCGCTCTCCGGGTCAACAAATGTGCGCTCCAGGACAACCGATCCATCATCCGGCGTGGCAAAGAGGCTGCCCACATCCGGCAGATCGATGACCACCTGCCCGCCCGGTCTGAGCCACTCATTGCAGCGCTTCAGCGCCGCGATCTGTTCCTCCTGAGTGCGCAGGTGCATGAAGGTATGGTAGGAGATCGTGATCAGGGCAAAGCGCTCCTCCAGCTGGGCGCCCAGCATATCGCCCTCCAACATGGTCACGCGCTTTTGCAGTGCCGGCAGTTCTTCCAGATGGCGACGGGCGCGGGCCAGCATCTGCGGCGACGTTTCGAAACCCCAGACCCGGTAACCCTGCCGGGCCAGGTAAAAGAGCACCCGCCCGGTCCCGCTGCCCACATCCAGGATTGGCCCGCCGGTCTGGGCGGCCAGTTCCGCGTAGAATGGCAGATCGTCAGTCCAGTGCGCATTTTCGGCATCGTAGTACCGCGCCACCAGTTCATAAAAGTCCCGTGATTCGTTCGCGCTCACGCGCCACACTCCTCCACCTGGCTCATCGTGCCCCGTCAGCATAGCACGCCGCCCGCCCGCTGTGAAGACCCGCCGTCATCTGCCTATCAGGTCAACGGCGGTTGAGCGTCAGGCAGGGGCGGTTGCAATCCCCTCTACAGATGCTAAACTACAACCAGCCTCAGGGGGTACAGTCCGGCCCGCTGAGTGTATCCGTGTTTCTACCAAATTGTTATATTGCCGGTCATGATCATCACCTCCCGTCCGCAATCCCAAAGCCACGACTGGAGCAGAGAAGCATGAAGAGTCTGCAATTCCTCCTGCCGCGCCTGGGCGCGCTGGCCCTGGTAGTGACGCTGCTGGTCACGCTCCTGCCACCCGTTGAGGCGCAGGGGCCTGTCGCCGACGCACAGGTGGTCACGACCTACCTGAACATGCGTGCTGCGCCTGACGAAAGCGCCCCGATCGTCCAGCGGCTGACCAATGGCACGCTGCTGACCCTGCGAGGCCGCACCGAAGACGGCGTCTGGCTGCTGGCCGCTACATCAGCGAATGTCACCGGCTGGGTCAAGGCCAGCTGGCTGGCTCTGCGCCTGGATTTGAACATCAACAGCCTACCCATCAGCGGGGAGACTGTCGCCGTCTCCGCGCCAGCCAGCGCTCCTGGAAATGCATCGCTGGGTGCCGCGTTCGATCCAGGCAGCTACGGCGCAACGGCCACGGTCGTCACCCGGGTCAACATCCGTAGCGGCCCCGGCACCCAGCATCGTCGTCTGGGGACGCTGGCGCTGGGCGTACAGATCGGCCTCAAGGGCCGTGACGCCAGCGGCCTGTGGGCTTACGGCACCACCAGTACCGGGATCACCGGCTGGGTAGTAGCTCGCTATACTGATGTCACCCCTGCCGCGCTGGGGAGCCTGCCCGTGCTGGACGCCTCTGCGCCAAGCGGCGTCAGCGCTGTAGCGGCGCAGGCAGCGATCCCGGCAGCCCAGGCGCAGCCTGCCGCCTCCGGCGCGCCTGCCGCTGCGCCGCCGCCCCCGGTCGCCAACCCGGCGCCTTCCGGCAGCTTTATGCTGGGCGGCCAGGTGGCCGATTTCAGCCAGCAGGGCTGGATGCAAGCCGCCGGGATGACCTGGGTCAAGCGCCAGGTCACCTACAACAATGGGGCCGATCCGGGCGGCCAGGCCGGGCTGATCGCTGACGCGCATAACCGCGGCTTCCGCATCCTGCTCAGCGTCAAGGGCCACGCTAACGAGCTGGCCAGCGATCCGAACTACCTCAACAATTTTGCCGGTTACCTGGGCGGCCTGGCCCGGCTGGGCGCGGATGCCATCGAGGTCTGGAACGAGCAGAACATCGATCGGGAGTGGCCGACTGGCCGTATTGACCCGAACTGGTACACGCAGATGCTGGCCGCCGCCTACAACGCCATCAAGTCCAACAACGGCTCTACGCTGGTCATCAGCGGCGCCCCGGCTCCCACCGGCGCAGAGGGCTGGTTTGGCAGCGACCGCGTCTGGAATGACGATCGTTACATCCGCGGCATGGCCGCCGCTGGCGCAGCCCGCTACATGGACTGCGTGGGTGTGCATTACAACGCTGGCGCCACCGCGCCGGGCCAGACCAGCGGTCATCCAGGCGGCGGGCACTATAGCTGGTACTACCGCAGCATGGTCGATCTCTACTGGGGTGCCTTCGGCGGGCAGCGACCGCTGTGCTTCACCGAGATCGGCTATCTCTCCGGGGAAGGCTACGGCCCGGTACCCGGTGGCTTTTCATGGGCCGCCAATGTAACCGTTGCCCAGCAAGCCCAGTGGCTGGCGGAGGCCGCCCGTATGGCGCGTAACAGCGGCAGGGTCCGCCTGTTCATCGTCTGGAATGTGGACTTCACCGGGCGCTGGGGCGAGGACCCGCAGGGCGGCTATGCCATCGTGCGGCCCGGCGGGGATTGCCCGGCCTGCCGTGCCCTGGCCGGAATCTGGTAGCCCGGCGGACAGCCGTGTAAACAAAGGACCCGCAAGCTTGATCGATGCTCCGGTTTTCCGGCTAAAGCAAGCAAGACGAGAGACAGCGACAGGGGGCTTAAGCCCCTTGTCTGGCCCTCTCTCTGGCGCTCTGCCCGGCGTCCCTGCGGCTTCCTGCCGCCATCGCCCGCAATGGGAAACCGCACCAAGCTATGGACAATTCGCCGGGATATGGTATATATCGCCCGCTGATCACGTATACCCGGGCGGGGCGGTCTGCCCTGTAGCACGCCGCCTGCACCCGGCACCCCGCCAGCGGGATTGACTATGACGGAGAGCAGTGTCCTTGCCGGGCAGCCCTCCAGATGAAGGATGAAGCTATGACATTCGTGACCAACGACGATTCTCAGCCAGAACTTGAGCCACAGACGCAGGATAACGCGGAAGCCCCCCGCCATGAATCGCCCAAGACGCCGCCCTCGCTGCCCGCCGTGAAACTGGAACGGGATAGCGCCAGGGCGGTCACGCCGCCACGGGGTATGCCGCCCGTCCCACCACCGCAGGGACGCCGGCCAGCGCCAAAGCGCGGCGGCTGCCTGCTGCCAGCACTGGTGCTCGGCTTTGTCGTGATTGTGCTGGTGGTGATCGGCCTGCTGCTGCCGCCCTTCTCGCTACTCGATCGGCTGAGCGGTCCCCAGTATGTGGCCCTCAACGCCGAAACGCCGGGCGTCAGTCATCCTGACGGCCTGACGCTGACCATTGACCCAGCCCAGCCAGGCGAGGGGTTTGGCGTAGCTCTCAGCGCGGTGGAGACTGCTGCTTTCACCGGCGGCACGGCAGAGGGAGAATGGGTCGCTGCCGCCCGCCGGAGCCTGCCCCCGGCCCTGACCCTGCTCAGCCCGGTGTACACCATCACCTACGAAGGTGAAGCGCCCGGCCGCATCGGCCTGCGGATCACCACCCCCGCGGGGGCGGAGCCACTGGACACCCTCGATCTGTACAGCTATGACGAGTCCGCCGGTCAGTGGGCGTTCATCCCCTCCCAGCTGGCTGAAGGCAACGCTGCCATCGTCACTGATCTGCCCTATATCCCGCAGCATGTGGCGGTTTTCCAAACGGCTGCGCCAGCGCCGACGGTGGCCATCCCTCTGGACGTGACCGAGGCGCTCACGACGGAAGTCGCTCAGGTCGCCAGTATGGTACTGCCAGCCGGGCTGCAGCCTACGCTACAGGGTACGCTGCAAGGCAGTCTGGCCGCCAACTTCCAGACCGGCGCCGGCTACGGGGTCTTCCTGGCCGTCCGCAACTACAGCGATCCCAACGCCCTGGATACCGGCACGGTTGAGACTATCCTGAGCAGCGAGAATCTGCTGGCAGCGCATATCCAGGAGCTGGCCAATTGCGCCCAGGCCTGCTACCAGGGCACAGCCGTCACCGGCATCGCCATCGACTACCGCGGCATCGATCCGGTCTACCGCGATCAGTTCTCGCTGTTCATCCGCGGCCTGGGGCGCGCCCTGCACGCCAATGGCCGCAGCCTGCTGGTGGTTGTCCCGGCGGCGCAGGAAGGCGCAGTCGGCGAGCCATGGAACACCGGCGCTTATGACTGGCGTGAGATTGGCCGCTACGCTGACTACGTGCAGGTCACCCTGGGCGACAACCCGGTCGATTTCGTCTCCGGCGGGCTGGTGGAGCGGATGCTACGCTGGGGAGTGGGCGAGATCAGCCGCTACAAGCTACAGATCAGTCTCTCCGCCCGGAGCTTCCGCCAGATCGGCGGGGAGACGCCTGTCTTTGTCCCGATCACGTTTGCGGAGGCCGTCGCCGGGCTGGGCGATGTTGAGATTGTGACGGCCAGCGAGCGGCACTATTTCCTGCCGGGCACGACCATCGAAGCAACACTCAATGGCACCCCCGCCACAACCGGCTTTGATCAGGCCGCCCAGACACCCTACATCGAATATGAGGGTGGCAATCGCATCTGGCTGACCACCCATAGCGCCCTACTGCACCGCATGAACATCATCAGGCCGTTCAATATCGGCGGCGTGGCCATCCGCGACCTGCTGAACGGGGAAATTCACCCGGACATCCTGCAGGCTCTCACCAACTTCGCCCTCAACGCTGCCCCGCCAGCCGATAGCGACCTTAACCTGGCCCTGCGCTGGACAGTCGTCGCCTCCTCCGGCGCCGTGGTGGAAGAAGCCACCACCAGCGTCGGCGAGCGCTTCCAGTGGCAGGCGATTGACCAGGACGGCAACTACGCTATCAACGTGGCGGTGGTTGGCGGGGGCGAAGAAAGCGGACGCGGCGGGCAACAGGTGGCTGTCGCCTTCCCCACCAACACCCCTGCGCCAACCGCCACACCAACCCCCACGCCGACGCCCACGCCGCGCCCGGTAGTCGCTGCGCCCAGCGGGGGCGGCGCTGCGCCGGTCATCCCGGCAGGGCGGATCAGCGGCGGCTTTGAGATCGGCGGGCATGTGGCGGACTTCAACAGCGCCGTGCCCTACATGCAGGCCGCCGGGATGCGCTGGGTTAAGGTTCAGGTGCGCTACAACTACGGCGCCGATCCGGGCGGGCAGGCGGGCATCATCAATGCCGCTCACGCCAACGGCTTCAAGATCCTGATCGGCTCTGTGGGCTATCCCAACGAACTGGCCAGCATTTCGGAAGGCGACTACTTCGCCGCCTTCGCTCGCTTCAATGCTGGCCTGGCCGCGCTCGGCGCGGATGCCATTGAAGTCTGGAACGAGATGAACATCGATCGGGAATGGCCCACCGGGCGCATCGACCCCGGTATGTACGTCCGGATGCTGCAGGCATCTTACAACGCCATCAAAGGGGCCAATGGTAGCACAATGGTCATCACCGGCGCACTGGCCCCCACCGGCGCGGAAGGCGCCTTTGGCACTGACCGCGTCTGGAATGACGACCGTTACTACGCTGGCATGGCCGCCGCTGGCGCGGCGAACTTCGCTGACTGCATCGGCGCCCACTACAACGAGGGCATCGTCCCGCCCGATCAGGTCGGCGGTGACCCACGCGGTGGCTACCCCACCTACTTCCTGACAACGATGACCGACCGCGCCTGGGCGCCTTTCGGCGGCTCCCGCCCGGTGTGCTATACCGAACTGGGCTATCTCTCGCCGGAAGGCTACGGCCCGCCGCCCGCCGGCTTCGAATGGGGCGGCAACACTACCGTCGCCCAGCAGGCTGCCTGGCTGGCCCGCGCCGCCGTGCTCCTCAGCAGCAGCGGCAAGGTCCGCCTGATGATCATCTGGAACGTCAACTTCACCAACTACGCCGGGGACCCGATGGCCGGTTACGCCATCGTCCGCCCGGGCGGCGGATGCCCGGCCTGTGACGCACTGCGTAGCGTTGCCGGGTGAACCTGCCTGCGCCGGGGGCGGCTGTGAAGGCCGCCCCTCCCGGCTTCCAGTAAGGAGCTACTGAGCGATGACGATGGAAATCCCTGCCGTGCAATCGGAACGTAAACGCCGCCGCCAGATGCGCGCCTTTACTCTGATCTGGGCCGGCCTGACTCTGGTGCTTGGCCTGGCAACCTTTGTCGCCATCTTCCTGGCCTCCGGTCTGCTGTTGCCGGAGTCGTCGGGCCAGGTTGTGGTCAGCGCCGCTGAGATCAGCCAGCCGACCGCCCTGCCCACTCGTATAGTGGCAGCCACACCGATCCCGCAACTGGCGCAAGCCCAGCCCACTTCAACCCCGGCAGTTGTGGCCCAGGTTCCAACTGTCACCGCTACCGAGCCGCCTGAGCCGACGCCAGAACCTACCCTGCCCTTCATCGAGCGCACCGACTTCGATTTCGGTATCCAGGTGCAGGAAAGCTACGACATCTACGAGTACTGGATGACCGTCGTCAAAGACCAGCTTCACATGGACTGGATCAAGCACCAGACCCGCTGGGAAGTCATGGAACCGCAGAAGGGTAACATCGACTGGACGATCCTGGACATCGTCATCCCGGAAGCCCATAAGAAGGGCGTCAACGTGATGTTGAGCATCGTCACCGCGCCGGACTGGGCGCGCCAGCCTGGCGCCGACCTCAGCAAGCACGGCCCGCCCGCCAACCCGCAGGATTACGTCAACTTCGTGACGGCCATCCTCAACCGCTATCTGGATGAATACCCCGGCACGATCGGCGCCATCGAGGTCTGGAATGAGATGAACCTCGACCGCGAATGGGCCTCGGTTAACGGCCTCAGCAGCCGCGAATACATCACCCTGCTCGCCGCCACCTACAACGCCATCAAGGCCATTGACCCCGGCATCATCGTGATCAGCGGCGCGCTCTCGCCGGGCGGCGGCTGGACGGAGCCGGATGGCCGTGTCAGCGCCATTGACGACTTCACCTACCTGGACGCCCTGCTCAACAACGGCATGCTCAACTATGCTGATTGCGTGGGCGCACACCACAACGGCTACAACATTGGCCCGCTGGTGGCCTGGGACGTGGCCCCGCGTGAGCCGGAGGCGCGCACCGCCCGCTTCCGCGGCCCGTTTGACAACCCGCATCACTCCTGGAGCATGTACTCCACGCTGACCACGTACGCCAATAAGATCCAGCTAGCCGGCGGCAATCAGCGCCTGTGCGTGACTGAGTTCGGCTGGGCTGTTTCTGAGGACCTGGGCGGCTATCCCCGCGGCTTCGAGTTCGCCCAGGACAACACCCTGCAGGAACAGGCGGAATACTTCATCGAGGCGGTGCAGTGGTTTGAAGAATCGGGCATCATCTGGCTGGCCTGGATCTGGAACCTGAACTACGGCGCTCAGGCCGGCTTTGATCCCAGCAACGACAATGTGCCCTACTCGATCCTGCGCCCGGATAGCAAGCCCGCCCCGGCGTGGGACGCCATCGCTCAGTATCGCCTGGAGCGCTTTGGACCGTAGATGAGCCTCTGGAACTGGGGGGTCAGGGCGAGCGCGATCGCGCTTGGCCTGACCCTTCTTGCTGCTAACCTGCTGGCGGGGTGTGCTCCGCTGTCCGTTCCTACCCCGACCGCAGCGCCAACGGCGACGCCCGTCCCAACCTATAACGGGCCGCTTGCCCCGGAACCAATCGCTGAGCCGCACTTCGAGTCGCTCACGTACGGCATCCAGGCTTTCCTGTGGTGGAGTCCTGACGCACGGACCTTTGACCTGGAGATGATCCGGCTGATGAACTTCACCCACGTCAAGCAGATTTTCGCCTGGGGCGACATTCAGCCGCAGCCGGATGTGTGGGACTGGAGCCGGGCCGATGAGGTAGTGGCTGAGGTGCTGTACCGGGGCCGCCAGCTAGTTGCCCGCGTCGACCATCCCCCTGAATGGGCGATCGTTGATCCGGCCACGCGCCCCGATGGCATCCCTTTTGACGTGGAGGCTTACGCGGCATTCTGCGGGGCGCTGGCTACCCGCTACAAAGGCCAGATCGCCGGGTATCAGATCTGGAACGAGCCAAACCTCCAGCGCGAATGGGCCGGTTACACCCCGGACGCCGCCGGTTATGTCCGGCTACTGGGCGCGTGCTACACGGCGATCAAGGCCGCCGACCCTGCCGCGATCGTGATCTCCGCCGGGCTGGCTCCGACCGGGACCGAGCCGCCGACGGCTGTCCCCGATGAACGCTACCTGCAACAGATGTTTGACGCCGGCCTGAGCGGAGTCTATGATGTCCTGGGGTTACACGCTCCCGGCTACAACAATCCGCCGGAGATGTCGCCCGACGAGGCAGAGGCGGCCGGTCAGCGGCGCTGGATGGTCTTCCGTCATGTGGAGGATATGCGGCGTATCCAGATCGCCAATGGCGACGCCGAGCGGCAGGTCGCCTTGCTGGAATTCGGCTGGCACATCAACCCTGGCATCCACCCGGACTACGCCTGGTTCGCAGTGGATGAGGCGACGCAGGCCGCTTATCTGGTCGGTGCCTACCGCTACGCCGCTGAACACTGGCGGCCCTGGGTTGGGCTGATGAGCACGATCTACATTGCCGCCCCGGAATGGACCGAAGCCGACGAAGAGTACTGGTGGGCGGTGACAACGCCCGGCTTCGGCGAGGATTACGGCGTGCGGCAAGCATACATCGACCTGGCCAATATGGAAAAGATTATGGGGGACACAATCATCCCTGCCCGCGACCCTGAGAGTGTGCAACATGTACCCCTCAGTCCTCGCCATTAGCTACTTCTTCCACCTGCTGGCGACGATCGTCTGGATCGGCGGGCTGGCGCTGCTGGTGCTGGTGGTCTGGCCGGCGGCAGCTCGCACGCTGGGCGATGATCCCCGCTGGCCGGAACTGCTGGCTGAACTGCGCCGGCGCTTTACCCCATGGGCTAACCTGAGCCTGGTGATCCTGATCGTCACCGGCCTGTTCCAGACCAGCGGCGATCCCAATTACAACGGTCTGCTTGTCTTCGACAGCGCCTGGAGCCGGGCTATCCTGCTCAAGCACATCGCCATCGGCGGGATGATCATCGTTGGCGCGTTGCTGCAATTCGGCGTGGCTCCAGCCCAGGAGCGGCTGGCGATCCTGCGCACCCGCGGCAAGGCCGATCCGGCGGAAGCCGCCCGCCTGCTGCGCCGGGAACGGCGGCTTAACGCGCTCAACCTGGCGCTGGGCGCGCTGGTACTGGCCTTTACGGCGGTGGCAACCGCGCTATAATCGGGCGGTGTGCCGCCGGGGGCCGGCGGCGCAGACCATCCTGCCGAGGAGTCCACGTCTTGAGCCAACGTCATCACTATCTCGTCCTGGCCACCCTTCTTCTGTTGCTGGCGGCGGGTCTGCGTCTGTGGGACCTGGGGACAATCCCGCCTGGCTTCAACAGCACCGAGATGGCCAGCCTGCTCATGACTGAGCACGCCAGCGCCGGGGCGATCCGTGTCTTCGACCGGGAGCTGGGCCAGATCGAGGAGATGATGTTCCATGTCCTGCAGGCGGTCCTCACCGGCCCAACCGGCAAGGGGCTGATCACCCTGCGGCTACCTTCCGTCTGGAGCGGTCTGCTGACTGTAGCGTTGCTCTACGCCCTGGCCCGGCGGTTATACGGGCCGCGGGCGGCGCTGCTGGCCGCCGGGTTGCTGGCCGCAGGCTTTTGGCCAGCCCTCCTCAGCCGACTTTCCCTGCGGGAAGCGCTGGTGCCACTGTGGACGGTAAGCGCTCTGCTGGCCCTGGTCAACGCCTTCCACCTCCGCCAGCGCGTCTCCCCGGAAACACCCACTCTGACCGGTTACACGCTGCTGGGCATCGTCGTCGCCAGCAGCCTGTATGTGCACTGGTTTGGCATCTTCCTGGCAATCACCGTCACAGCAGCCGTCGCCTATCTGTTCCTGAGCCGGCAGCCGATTTCGCGCCATGCCTTTGGCGCCAGCATCTTTGCTGTCCTGCTCTCAGTCATCGTCATCATCCCGTATCTGGTCACGACTGTGCGCCTGCCAGAAGTAAGCGGCTTAGCTGCCCTGCAGACGGCAATGTCTCCGGAAAGCCTGCCCAGATCGATCATCAATGGGCTGGCGGCGATCTTCCCGCGCGGCGACCCGGACCCGGCCTTCAACCTGCCCGGACGGCCCTTGTTCGGCCCGCTCAGCGCGGTTCTGCTGCTGGGAGGGGTGGCCCACGGGCTGGCCTACTGGCGGCGACCCTCAGCCTTCCTGCCGGTACTGGCGGCAGCCATCGGCCTGGTGCCAGCCCTGTTGAGCACCCGCCCCGGTGCATTCACAGCGTTGACCGGCGCCCTGCCGGTGTTATATCTGCTCGTCGGGCGCGGGGCTGACCTGGCCCTGGATACGCTGGTCGATCACCGGCCCGGCCTGCGTGCTGCCCTGCCCTGGCTGGCCGCAGGGCTGATTGCTGCCAATTTCCTCTGGGCGGGCACTGACCTGCTGATCCGCTTTCCGGCGCAGCCGGCCGTGCGGCAGGCCTTCAACGCCGGACGTGGTGCCCTGGCCGCCCATCTCGACCGCACCGCTCACCGCATCCCGACCGTCGTGTGCAGCCCACACCTGCAGAACACAGCGGCGCAGCCCGGCGATCCCCTGCTACTGGAACTGATGATGCACCGTGAGAACGCGCCACTGCGTTACGTGGACTGCGCCAACGGGCTGATTCTGGCTGAAGGCGGCGCCCAGCAGCAGATCGTCTTCACCGACCGGACGATCTACGATCGCATTCACCCGGCCTTGCGGGCCTGGCTGGAAGGCCAGCCCTCCGTCCCTGTGCCCGGCCTGGCCGACGGCAGCGTGTTGCAGGTGAATGTTGCCCGCGCCCTGGGTGACACCGTCGGCCGTTTCATGACCACCGCGCCGACCGGCTACGCGCCGGAATCGCCGGGCGGTGCGGGCGCAGCAAGGCTGCCGGTGCGCTTTGGCGGCAACATCACCTACCTGGGCTACGCGCCGCCAGACAACCCCACCTATGCCCCCGGCGGTGTCGTGCCGGTAGTCACCTACTGGCGGACAGATGGCCCCATCCCGGCTGACCTGCGCATCTTCACCCATGTGCTTTCCGATCCGGCGGCGATTGTCAGCCAGAGTTCGGTGATCAATGTCTGGCCGCCTTCGTTGCACAACCGGGATATCTTCCTGCAGGTCAGCTATGTCACCCTGCCCGATTCGATCCCGCCCGGCCAGTATGATCTGTCCATCGGTGCGTACCAGGCCGGGTCCGGGTTGCGCCTGCCCGTCTTTGACGGCGATCGTGTGCGCGGTGACCGGCTCTTCCTGTACCAGATCACGGTCACCGCAGCAGGCGAAGCCACAGGCTAGGACAGACAGCGCATGTTCGAACTGGTTTTTCTGGGAACCTCCGCCTCGGCGCCGTCAGTGCTGCGTGGGCTGCCCGCGCAGATCGTCCTGGCCGAAGAGTACCGCTTTCTGGTAGATTGCGGTGAAGGCACGCAACGGCAGTTGCTCAAGAGCGGCATTGGCTTCAAGCGCCTCAACCGCATCCTGCTCACCCATGGTCACCTGGATCACATTCTCGGCCTGGCCGGGCTGCTCTCCACCTTTATGCGCTGGGAAAGCATCGATTCGCTGGAAATCTGGGGCGGTCGGCACACCCTTGACCGCGTCCAGGACCTGATCTACGGCGTGGTCCTGCGCGGCCAGCGCCCACCGATGCCGATCCACCTGGTGGATCTACAGCCAGGAATCGCTTTCGACACGAAGAAGTTCACCATCGAGGCCTTCCCGGTCACCCACCGCGGGCCGGGCAATTTCGGCTTCATCTTTGCGGAAAAGCCGCGCCGCCCCTTTCTGGCGGAACGCGCCGAGGCGCTCGGCGTCCCCGCCGGGCCAGAGCGCAGCCGCCTTTCCGCGGGTGAATCGGTCACCCTGGCGGATGGCCGGATCATCCATCCTGATGATGTGCTGGGAGAAGTCATGCCGGGAGCGCGGCTGGTGCTCATCGGCGATATCGCCCGGACGGACAACCTGCCGGAGTCGATTCACGGCGCCGATGCGCTGGTGATGGAGGCAACCTATCGCAGCGATGAAGCCAACTTCGCCGAAGACTTCGGCCACATGACAGCCGCCAGAGCAGCCGCCTACGCGCAGGAGGCCAGTGTCAAGACGCTGATCCTGACCCACCTCTCCCGTCGCAACCGGGAACGGGATATCCTGGACGAGGCGGCAGCCATCTTTCCGAATACGTTCGTCGCCCGCGACTTTGACCGCTTCAGCATCGTCAAGAACCAGCCGGTCACCCGCCTGGAACCAGCCAAAGCGTAGCACCGGGCGGTTCCCGAACGACAACAGGCCGGATCGTGTGGCCATCAGCCTGCACGATCCGGCCTGTCACGCCGGGCGATCCCCGGACAGCTAGGCGGATTGGGTTTGCTGGGAAAGCGCCGCCTGGCGTTCCAGCAGCTGGTCAAAATTGGTCGCCTGCAGACGACGCACCAGGTCGCGCTGCGCCTCGCACCAGACCTCATGCACCGGGCAGGTGGCCGTGCTGGTGCAGGCTTCTTCGTTCAGCACACAGCGGTTAAGGCTGATTTCTCCATCAATCGCCTCAATCACCTCAAGCAAAGAGATCTCGCTTGCCGGGCGGGCCAAGCGCACACCGCCGCTTGCCCCGCGCATGGCATCCAGAATACCCTTGACCGACAGCTGGGAGACAATCTTGGCCAGGAACGGCAGGGGAATATTCTCTTCCTCTGCGATAACGGAAGTGGCAAGCCGTTCATTTTCCTTAAGCTGGGCTACATGAAGAACGGCGCGAACCGCATAATCAGCTTGACGCGTTATCTGCATAATCAACTCCATGTCGCAGGCAACACAAGAGCAGGTGCCTGTTGGGCTTATTCTGCATTTAAGAGTAGTAAAATGCAAATTAATCCTCAAGTGACACACGTCATGAGGAGCAACGACAATCAACCCCTCCTAATCGGTTCTCCTGCCGCTCATACCTTCCTGAAACAGGCAGGGGGCGCGCGTCTTACCATGCTCTCTCTATGACAAAAAGGGGCACATGCCAAAGCAGTGCCCCCTGCCAGACTACCTTGCCCGGCCTAATCATCATCCAGATCGCCTTCTTGCTCGCTCTCGCCACCGGGCAGATTTACCAGCGATGCGCGCAAGCCAGCAATGAGCTGCTCACGCTGCGTGGGCGTCAAATTCGCTTCCGGATGCAACGGAGTATAGTACGCCGGTGGCATTGCCCCGCGTTCGATCTCTTTGACGATCTCATCCAGCTCCAGATCCCCTGTGGAAAAGTTCATGGCGTCTCGCCCATCTTCGACATGATCCACCAGCAGCCACCGCACCGGCGCGATAGCCGAATACCAGGGCCAGCGCGTCTCGTTGCTGTGACAATCAAAACAGGCGTTTCTGACCAGCGTTTCCGTTTGCGGGGAGTTCCAGGCGATTTGTAGTGTCACCGGTGGGTTGGTACGCTGTTTAAAGGGAATAAGCTGCAAAACAATAAACCCGACAACCACTATCCCCACAACAATCGACAAGAATCTTCTCTGGTGCGGCTGCATGCCTTGCCTCCATACGCTGATCTGGCGACCGGTGAACAGACGAGGGGATTATAGTACCGGGCGCTCAGGCAGGGGGGCCGTACAACAGCACCACTGCTGCACGCGGCAAGGGGCAAGATAAGTAGCACTGCCAGACCGTACCCGTCAGGGCTTACGCCAGATCGCCCGGTCCGTAGACCTGCCCCGGCGCAATCACCCGCCCTGGCGCCAGTTCCGGCGCTCCAATCAGATCGTAGGTCATCGCCCCGGTGATGCGCACCGGCACGATCTCCCCAACCGGCAATTCCCCTTCCACCACCACGTAGCCATCGATTTCCGGCGCATCGCGGTAGCTGCGACCTACGCTGATGATCGTATCCAGCGGCTGGCCGTGCTCGTCTTCCGCGCGGGCGTGACCTTCCACCAGCACGCCCAGCACCCGGCCCACCTGGGCCTGATTACGGGCCAGGGAAATGCTTTGCTGGAGCGTCATGAGGGCGTCGCGGCGGGCTTCCTTGACCTCCTCCGGCAGCTGGCCCGGCAGGGCAGCGCTGGGTGTCCCGGCTTCATAGGAGTAAGTGAACACCCCCACCCGGTCAAACTGCAGATCGTGCACCATCTGCAGCAGCGCCGCGAATTCCTCTTCGGTCTCTCCGGGGTAGCCAACGATGAACGTCGTGCGGATCGCCAGGTCGGGCATCCGGGCACGCATGATCTCGATAGTACGGTAGACCCACTCCACGTTGGCCGGGCGGCGCATCCGCAGCAGGGTATCGCGGTGGCCGTGCTGCAACGGGATGTCCAGGTAGGGCAGGATCTGCGGCGTCTCCGCCATCAGGTCGATCAGGCGCGGGGTGACCGCCCCCGGATAGGCGTACATCAGCCGAATCCAGGGTATCTCCGGCACCGCCCTGACCAGCGCTTCCAGCAACTGAGCCAGGCCTTCCTTGAGACCTAGATCGTGGCCGTAGTCGGTCAGGTCCTGCGCGATCAGGATCAACTCTTTGACTCCATCGTCGCGCAGACGGCGAGCTTCGTCGAGGATTGCGGCCAGTGGTCGGCTGACGGCCGTGCCCTTGATCATGGGGATGGCGCAGAAAGCACACGGGCGGCGGCAACCGTCGGCGATCTTCAGGTAGGCGCTAGCCCCCTGACGGGCGGCCCGCAGCGTTCCGCGCTCGTCTGCGCCAACGGTGAGCGCCTCATCCGGCAGATGGTAGATCGGCTCTGGGTGGCGGCGCTGGCGCAGGCGGCTGACCAGATCGACGATATCCATCCAGCGTCGGGTGCCGATCACGCCATCCAGACCGGGCACCTGCCGGGCCAATTCCTGCCCGACCCGCTGAGACAGGCAGCCAGCGGCGATCAGCAACTGGCCCTCGCGCTTAAGCGCAGCCAGATCGTTCAGCGCTGCGATCGATTCCTGGCGGGCGCTCTCGATGAATCCGCAGGTATTGACGATCAACACACCGGCCTGGGCGGGATCGTCCGTCCCGCGCAGGCCTGCGCCCTCCAGCAGTTGAGCCATGCTCTGCGAATCGACGGTATTCTTGGCACAACCGAGGCTGAGCAGGTAGTAGCGTTGGCGGCGATGGGGCATCAGCGAGTGTCTTTCTAGGGTTCTTTGACGGGCACCGGCGTGCTGGTCAAGCGCGGCGGCAGAATCGGCGTCGGCGACGGGGTAAGCGTCGGTGAGGGCGTGGCGGTGAGTGTCAGCGTAGGTGATGGTGTCGCCGTCAGCGTCGGCGTGACGGAAGGCGCAATCGTCGGGATGCCACCGGGAACGGGCAGCGTCGGCGACGGCTCAGATGGGACGCCGGTCAACGTCGCACCGCCGGAAACATCGCGGGCGACATCCGGCAGCGGCAGCGGAGTCGGAGCGCCGGCTCCCTGCCCCGCCTTGCCGGAAAGCGCCGGGTCGGGCGTGCCCTCCACTGTGGCAAAGGTGACATCAGTCACCGGAGTCGGCGAAGAGGTAAAAGTCGCTGTTGGAGCCAGGTCAGGCGTGGGAGTCAGCACCAGGTCGGGCGTGAAGGTTGTATCGATGGCCTCGCCGCGCAGCCCCAGCGGCCCCAGCGGCAGGTTGTTGAAGACTACTTCCAGCCCGGCACCATTGCTGGCCTGCAGGTTGAGCACCTGCTGGGCCTGATACTGCAACTGCGTGCCCGGTCGGACCAGCCCGTTGAAGATCTCCACGCCGTCAACCGTCACCCGCAGATAGGTGCGTTGCACTACGCTGACATCCAGTACAACCCGATCGGTGATCGGCGTCGCCCCGGCCATCTGTCGCGCTCCCGGCAGGGGCGTAGGCGAAGGCAGGAACGTGGCGCTGGGTGTGAGCGAAGGCATGGTCGGCAGGATGCTGACCAGGTCGGTGCCTGCCCGATCCGCCTGCGCGGTCAGCAAACGTTCTACCAGCCGCGTCCCGCCCAGGCATAGCCCGATCAGGGCGACAATTCCGATCAGCGTCCCGAAAACGATCCCGGATCGCCGACGCCGTCCCGCTTCGGCAGCCACAGCAAAGGGATGCTCCGCCAGCGGAGCAACGGGAGACAATGGCCCTGTTGCGGGAGGAGCGCCACGCCGGACGACAGAGGAACGCCCCTGCCCGCCACCATGGGCAGCCCAGGCTACGTCAAACTGCGCCAGGATCGCTTCCTCATCCAGGCGCAGGAAGCGGGCATAGTTGCGCAAAAAGCCGCGGGCCTGCACAGCCCCCGGCAGGTCACCATATGCGCCCGCTTCAAACGCCTCCAGGTACCTGGCCCGGATGCGGAGCGCCTGCTCCACCTCTTCCAGGGTCAGTTCGCGGGCTTCGCGCGCGTTGCGCAGCTGCTGTCCCAGCCTTTCGGCTTCCATGCTGGCCCGTTCGCTCGACAAGCCTCACCCAGCAGAATCAAACGCGGCGACTGCCGCGCGGTCAACTGCGCAGCAGATCGCGCAGATCGCCATCAAATTCGCGCAGAAAGCGTCGCCAGGCGGCGATCTCCGCCGCATCAGGGGGCAGATCGACCGCGATGTCCCCGGCTTCGGGTGCAACCGGTTCGCCAGTTTCAACCGCTGGCGCCCCGGCATCATCATCCAGCACCGCCCTGACGACGCTCTCCGCCCCGCAATGCGGGCACTGGGCTACCAGGGTCCAGCTTTCCGCGTCCTCATCGACGACGGCGATGTCCTCCGTGCCATAAGAACCGCCACATTCCACGCAGGGCAACGTGTCGATCAGGTACCGGATCAGCGTCGCATGTTCGCGATCAGAGTCAGAGGGCATGCCCGGCCTATTCCGCCGTCCCGGTTTCGCCGAGGGTGGCTGTTCTGGCTTCGGCTTCCTTGATCAGTTCGACAATCTTCTCGCTGGCCAGTTCCGGAGCCGCTTCCTCTTCCGCAGGGGCCGCGGCTTCCGCTGCCGGGGCCAGATAGCTGGCCAGTTCCTCTTCACGGACGACGATCACGTTGAGCTTGGGCGTGAATTCGCTGCCCAGACGAACCGGCACCTCAAACTCGCCCAGTTCACGGATGGACTGCTGAGCGATCCGGCGGCGGTTCAGGTCCACGCCAGTCTTTTCCAGCAGCGCCTGCTGAATATCGCTCGAGGTCACGGAGCCGTAGAGTTTGCCGTTAGCCCCGGCCCGCCGGCCAAAGACCAGCGTCACACCATCGATCTGGCGCGCCAGTTCATTCAGCTGGTTCTCCAGGGCCGCCCGCCGGGCCGCCGCCGTCTCCCGCAGCTTTTCGCTCTGCTTGAGCGCACCAGGCGTTGCCTTGACGGCCAGGCCCTGGGGGATCAAATAGTTACGGGCGTACCCATCCGCTACCCTGACCACCTCACCTGCCACGCCGTGCTTGTAGACATCTGCCGTGAGGATAACTTTCATCTTCCCGGATTCCTTCCCTCTGATGGAGTATCAGGGCGCTATCTTACCTTATCCGCCCCGCCCCGACAAGAGTCGATCTCGCCGCTCGCTGCACAGTCACAGGCCAGGAACAACCGCCGAAGTGGTTGCCAGATGCGCCGCAGCACGGTATTGTTAGCGCTTTCAGCGCTTTACAACCACAACGGAACAGGGCCGGGTGGCCAGGGAACCAAGAGGGACAGGGGGATGATCCTGGGGCTTGATTTCGGCACGACCAATTCCAGCGCCGCACTCTACCGGGACGGCGACCTGACAATCGTGCAGTCATCGTTCAGCGAGGAATCAGGGGTGCTGCCCTCGCTGCTGTACATCATGCGCAGCTACGACTATCTGCTTGGCAAGACCGCCGCTCGCCGCTACCTGAGCGAGGATACCGGTCGCCCCGCTATCTGGGAAACCCGCCACGCCGGGACCATCGATTACTGGGTAACCATTGACATGCCCTCCGCGCTGGGTGGCCAGGTGGAGCCGGTGCTGATTCACCACGACGTCTTCGTGCAGGAAGACGTCGGCGCTTATGGCCGCCTGCTACAATCGATCAAGACCGCCCTGCGCAACCCCAATTACGCCGGGACGGCCATCTTTGGCCGCCTGTACACCATCGAAGAACTGATCACCCTGTTGCTGCGCGAGTTGCACGGGGCCGCCGAGCGCGCCGCCCGTCAACCGGTACGGGATGTACTGCTTGGCCGCCCGGTGACCTTCAGCGGCAACCCGCACCATGACGCGCGTGCAGAGGCGATCCTGCGCCAGGCTGCCCACGCCGCTGGATTTCAGCGCGTCACCTTTATGCTGGAGCCAATCGCCGCCGCCTATTCCTACCACGCCAGCCTGAGCGAACGTCAGGCAGCCCTGATCTTTGACTTCGGCGGCGGTACGCTGGACCTGACGGTCGCCGAAATCGGCGGGTCGGAGCCGCCCACTGTGCTAGCGACTGAAGGCCTGCTCATCGGCGGCAACAATTTCGACCAGCGGATCATGGAGAAGTTCCTGTGGAAGCACTTCGGTTACGGCAAAGCACACGAAGGCAACCGCAAGCTCTCCTATGAGATCTACGATTATCTGCTGGACTGGGCACGCCACCCAGACCTCACTCGTCACGAGTACTTCCGCGAGATCAAGCGGGCGGCCACCGTCAACAAAGCCGGGCCGGAATTCACCGCGCTTTACACCCTGATCAACAACAAGCACGGTTACCAGCTCTTTGAGGCCATCGAGCAGGCCAAGATCGCGCTTTCCCAGCAGGAAGAAGTCACCCTGTCGTTCCACGTGGAGGGAATCGACATCGATCAGCGCATCACCCGCCAGATGTTCACACGAGCCATCCAGGACTACCTCGATCAGATTGACCGGGCGGTCAGCCGGGTGGTCAGCGCCGCGGGACGCACGCCTGCCGACATCGCCATCGTGATCTGCACCGGTGGCGCGTCGGCCACGCCAGCTATTACCGATCTGCTCGCCGCCCGCTTTGGCCGGGAAAAACTGCGCCCACACAAGCCATTCCTGAGCGTCTCCTCCGGGCTGGCCATCGCTGCGGCGAGCAACGGCCACATGGGACGTTGAAGCAGGATAACGCCCGGCGGTGTCCTTCATTCCGGCAGAATCGGGTACGTGCTTCCGCCGTGCGGGAAGACCAGCACCTCCGCCCGCCTGGAGAGTTTGCTCCTGGCGAGCGCGATCCCTTCCTCCACCGAGTCGACGAACTGCACGAAGGGCAGGTTAGCCCGCACTTCCGGCGGGATGGTTGGCGCGTAAAGCACCAGGGTGGCGTGGCGCATAGCCTGCAGGGCAAAGTACAGGAAGAACCGATCTTCCTCCCCCATATTCTTAAGCTTCAGGCGTGGCAGGAGCGCCAGCAGCGCCGGCGCCAACACCCGCAGTGCCCGGCGTCCCAGCGGCAGGCGGCGGTTGGCTAACCCAAACACGCCCACGCCCTCCTCCGCCCGCACCAGCGTGAACAGCACCCCGCCCCGCCGCACCGCCCGGATCGTGTTGGCCAGCGCCTTGACGCCCTGCCGAAGATCCTGATCCATCGGATGTGAGGCGGTGATCACCACATCCGTCAGCCTGGGGATGCGCACACCGTAGATCGCCGCGCTGACCTGCGCCCCTTCCCGATGCGCGGCAACCGGATGCCCGGCCACCACCCGCACGACTTCCAGGGCGCTGTTGAGCACGGCGTTGACCACAAACACCGGCGGGCGAATCATCGCCGCCGCTTCTTCCAGGTCCAGACGCATGGGATTGCGATCGATTGGCTGGCCGACGCTGTTAAACGTGGCCGGCTGACAGTTCAGGGCGTGGTTATGGGCGATGGTCGCCCGCCCGGCCACACCAGGCACCAGGTTTTTGTACCCCCCACCAAAGCTGGCGATGATATGCGGCTCGATGCAGCCGATCGAGATCACCAGATCAGCCTCTGCCACCACGCGGCTGATCTGCACCGGTGTACCGCGGCTCGTTATCCCCAGTTCAGCCAGCCCTGCCGGGTCATCGGGGTTATGTGTGGCGATCTTCAGCCGGGGCGCTACCTGCTCGCCAACACGGCGGGCGATCTCGGCATCTGTCATCGGACGGTGCACCCCCAGCGCCGCGATCAGGGTCACCCGTTCCAGCCCGGCGCCGCCGCGTTCAAGCTCGGCGATGACCGCCGGCAGCAGCCGGGCAACCGGCGTTGGCCGGCTGTCATCGTCGATCACCAGGGCGATCTGCGCCGCCGCGCCTGCCAGTTCCGCCAGGCGTGACATGCCATACGGATTCTCCAGAGCGCGGATAGTTTCCGCCGTCACATCTGCCACCGCTGGCAAGGGCTGCGGCGTCATCTCCCCCACCAGCGACCAATCCTCCGGCAGCGTCAGCGCCAGAGTATCTTTGCCCCAGGGTAAGCGCAGTATGTGATCCATAGTTCCCCCTTCAGACAGTTGGCCCGTTGCCCAGTATAAGGAGGGCCACCGGAATCAGCAACAGCCGTAAGCGATTTGCCCCCACCCCCGTGGCGCGGTAGAACTTCCGCAAACGGGCTACGTATAACTGGATAGTACCGGAATCGAATGGCGCTCTAGTGGGAGTTGGAACACATGCGCATCATCGTGCATACGGGCAAGGGCGGTGTGGGCAAAACCAGTATCTCGGCGGCCACCGCGTTGCGCTGTGCTGAGCTGGGCCTCAAAACCATCGTGATCAGCACTGACACGGCCCACAGCCTGGCTGATTCGCTCGATGTCAAAATTGGGCCGGAGCCGGTCGCCATCCTGCCTAACCTGTGGGCGCAGGAAGTTGACGCCCGCTACTCGATGGAAAAGTACTGGGGCAAATTCCAGGAATACATGGTCACGTTGTTCACCCAGCGCGGTGTGGAAGCCATTGTCGCAGAGGAAGTCACCCTGCTGCCGGGGCTGGAAGAAGGCGCGCACCTGCTGTGGATCAACAAGTACTTCGAAGAGGGGGAATTTGACGTGCTGGTTGTGGATGCCGCCCCTACCGCCGAAACGCTGCGCCTGCTCAGCCTGCCGGATGCCACGCGCTGGTGGCTGGAGAAGATCATCGCCCTGGCAGGGGGGACGGCGGCCCGCCTGCTGCGCCCGCTCAGCCGGTTGGCGATGGGCAGCGACCTGCCGGATAACGAGGCCCTTCAGGCGGTCAAAGATCTCTTCGATACGCTGGATCGCGTCCGTGAGCTACTGGCCAACCCGACGGTAAGCAGCATCCGGCTGGTTGTAAACGCGGAGAAAATGGTCATCAAGGAGACACAGCGCACCTACACCTATTTGAACCTCTACGGCTACCCGACCGATGCCGTGATCTGCAATCGTATCATCCCGGATACAGTGACCGATCCTTACTTCCGCGCCTGGCAGGATGCCCAGCGAGAGAATCTAGCGCTCATAGCCGAGGCGTTCGGCGACCTGCCGCTGCTCAAGGCCCCCCTGTTTGACGCGGAAATGGGCGGTCTGGATCACCTGCGGCGGCTGGCTGATGCATTATACGCCCAGCGCAACCCGGCGGAAGTCTTCTTCGCCGGGCATACACACACTATCGAGAAAGACCCGGCCGGTGAAGGCTACACGTTGCAAGTGCCGTTGCCCTTTGCCGATCGCAACGACCTGGACCTCTACCGTTCCCGCGACGAATTGACCCTGCGCGTCGGGCCATACCGCCGCAACATCGTACTGCCTTACGCCCTGCACAGCATGGAGATCGAAGGTGCCAGATTCGACCAGTCTGTGCTCAAGATTCGTTTCATCCCGGCCTAACCTCACATTGCCCCTATGATCACCGCCGGGCGCAGCATCAACTGCTGCGCCCGGCGTGCATTTCTCAGGTTCTTTAACAGGAATTTACCAAAATTTACCATCTGTATCACTATATATAAGTTAAAATATGTTTAAAAGCTTAAAGAGCGTTTATTTTCTGCACCATCATATCCAGACTCAGCTATGGATAAGGCCAGAGCGGATCGGCTGTATCATGCGGAGCCGCCGGGCAGAAAGGAGCACGAGCTAGCAACCATTGTCACTCAGAGCAACACCATCATCCTGATAATACTGGTGTCGCCCAGGAGGCCTTATGATGAACAATCGAACTATCATTTTGGCATTGATTGGCCTTGTGTATGGATTAGTCACCTGGTCATTTCCATTCATCCTGCCGGAAGAAACGGTTGCCAGCCTGGTGCGGGAAGATAGCGTGCCAGAATACCTGAGCGCCATGTTCTTCTTTACCTCTGGTCTCGCCTGGTTTCTGGCGTTCCTCTATTCGCGCTCTGGTAGCAACTTCGGTTTGTTTCGAACGCGGCGTAACCTCGTCTATCTGGCCCTGGCACTGATCCTGTTCTTCGGGGCAATGGAAGAAGTCAGCTGGGGACAGCGGATCCTCGGCTTTGAGACGCCTACATTCCTGCAAGAAAATGAGCAAGAAGAATTCACTATCCACAACCTGCCGTTTTTCAACACGACTGACATCGGTAATCTGTTCCAGATGAACCGGCTGTTCCTGTACTTCTGGTTTACGCTGGGAATTGCCATCCCGGTGAGCGCCATGTTCAGCGAGCGACTGCGCCAATTGTACACGGCGGTTGGTATTCCCATCACGCCGCTTATAATAGGGGCGCAGTTTCTGCTGTTCTATATCCTGTCCAAGCTATACGGGCCGCTGGATGCTGTTCGCGAATCCTATGACGGCCGTATCACCGAACTCAGGGAGACTCAGGAAGCGCTGCTGTTCGCGCTGATCGCCGTGGGTGTGCTGGTTGACGTCCTGGTTGCTGCCCGCCAGGCCGCACCGCAGATTGCGCCGAAGGACAGCCGGGTGCAAACTACTCCCTGAGCGCCCACAGGCGGTCAGGGAGATATGAGCACAATCATTCAGCCAGCAACACCGCAGCCATCGTATCACCTCAGCCACATCCGCTACCTGCGGATTGTGGCGTTTTTCCTGTGGCTGGCGACCCAGGTAATTCTCCTGTACGGGATTATCCAGCCAGTACTGGGCCGCGATCTTGTCCGCCGCGGGGAGGAGCGGCGCCTTCGCTACTGGTCACAGCAGTTCCGAAGCCTGGCGGTAGCTCTGGGCGGGGTGATGATCAAGCTGGGACAATTCATTTCCAGCCGCATCGACATCCTGCCGCCCACCGTCACCAGCGAACTGGCCGATCTCCTCGATGAAGTTCCCCCCCTGCCCTTCGCCGCCATGGAACCCACCCTGCGCCAGGAACTTGGCCCAGACTGGCGGAGCCGCTTCGCCACCCTGGATGAAAACGCGGTAGCCGCTGCATCGCTGGGCCAGGCTTATCGAGGGCAACTGGCCAGCGGCGAACGAGTCGTGGTCAAAATCCAGCGGCCCGGCATCGCCGATATCGTCTATACCGACCTGCAGGCATTGAACGTTGTCGCCCGGATCGGCATGCGCTTTTCCTTCATCCGCCGCCGGGCCAACCTGCCCTTGCTGCTGGAGGAATTCGCCCGCGTGCTGTGGCAGGAACTGGACTACGAACATGAAGCGGCCAATGCCGAACGCTTCGCCGCCCTGTTCCGCGATGATCACGGCGTCTACATCCCGGCAATCTACCGCGAACATACCACCTCCCGCGTCCTGACGCTGGAGGACGTGACCGCGATCAAGCTGAGCGACTACGAAGCCATCGAAGCGGCGGGCATCGACCGCCGTATTGTCGCCCAGCGGCTGCTTAACACTTACCTGACGATGGTGTTCGTCCATCGCTTCTTCCATGCCGACCCACACCCCGGCAATATTTTCGTCTATCCTTTGCCCACCGATGGTCAGGAATATCCGCCGGGACAACGCCCGTTCTACCTGATTTTCGTTGACTTTGGCATGACTGCTGAACTGACCCCGGCCCTGGTTGCCGGGTTGCGCGAGACATTGATCGCCCTGATCACCCGCGACTCGCGGCGGCTGGTGCGCAGCTACCAGCAACTGGGCATCATCCTGCCCGGCGCCGATCTGGAACGTATTGCTACCGCCAGCGACGCCGTCTTCGACCGGGTTTGGGGCTTACCAATGGCCGAGATCGCTCACCTGGATCTGGCGATTGTGCGCGACATTGGTCGGGAGTTCAGCGATCTGTTGTTCAGCCTACCCTTTCAGGTGCCCCAGGACTTTATCTACCTGGGGCGTGCAGTGGGCATCCTGAGCGGCATGTGTACCGGCCTGGACCCAGACTTCGACCCCTGGAGTGCCATCCAGCCATTTGTGCGGCAACTGCTGGCCGAGGACGGTTCCCGCGCAGAAAAGAAGGGCTGGGCAGACTTGCTAACGCTGGACACGTTGCGTGCCCTACTCTCCCCGGAGACAGTGGGCCTGGCCCTGGCCGCCGGGCGGGATACCCTAGAACGCCTCGTTGGTCTGCCGGGGCGGTTGGAAAGTGTGCTGACACAACTTGAACGAGGGGAATTGCAGGTTCAGATTCGTCCGGTGGAAGGTGATGCGGTCAACCGTCAGCGCAACGCCCTGACCGGCCGACCGATCGGACTGGGGCTGGCTGCCGGGGGTTTTGCCCTGTCTGGCGCACTGCTGATCATCGCCGGGGAGACGGTGTTGGGATTGGGTGGGCTGGCAATGAGCAGCCTGGCATTGCTGGCCCTGTTGATCAGCAACGGACGCCAAACCTAAACCGGGTGCAGATAAACAGGAGGCTGGCCCTGTTAGGAACCAGCCTCCCTGGTGGGAAGACCTCTGCCGGCCAGGTGTCCGGGCTGGACCGGCAGCCGCCTGACTAGCTCACTTCGACCTTGACCTTGGCTTTGCCGGTCGTGCTTGACGGGCGGCCCGGCGACTTTTCCTCTTCGGGTAGTTCAATCCGTTGGGCCAACTCCTGCAGCACAACCTTGAACGCCTTGCGGAAAGCGCGCTTGGCGGCCTTGCCATGCGAACGGGTACCCTCCGGGATCAGCGCCTCGAGGGCCATGCGGGCCTCGCGGGCCGCTTCACACTGGTAACGCATAAAGGCTTCCAGCACGCTCTCCTGCTCGTCGCGGAGCATTTCCTCTTCGGTCTCCACGGACTCTTCCATCGCTTCGGTGATAATCGGTTCCTGCTCTGCCATAGTCACCTTCTCCTGTACCGGTAGAATGCGGGCATCTCTGTTTGATATTACGCAGCGATCAGGCCGGGGGTTGCGGATAAGCGGTCAGTATCCGCGCTCCCAGTCCACCACGTTTAGCAGTTGCTGGCGCGCCAGGTAGCGCCGCAGATTCTCCACAAATACATCTACCGCCCGATCCATGTAGCCGGGCATCATCCCGGCTACATGTGGACTGATGATCAGGTTGGGCGCATCCCAGAGCGGGCTATCTTCCGGCAGCGGCTCTTCCGCGAAGACATCACAGGCTGCGCCGCCCAGCAACCCTGACTTCAGCGCAGCCAGCAGGGCCGCCTCGTCGACAATCCCACCGCGCGCCAGATTGATCAGCACCGCGCCGGGCTTGACCGTACTCAGCACCTCGGCGTTGATCAGGTTGACGGTCTCCGGTGTCAGCGGGGTGAGCACTACAATATAGTCGCACTCCCTGACCATCGACTTAAGCGCCTGCGAAGGATACAGGCGGTGGCACATCACGCCATCCGGATCACCCGTCCCTGGCTCCACATATTCAGGCAGGCTGGCCGGGTGCATGGCGTCGCGCTTGGTTGCCAGCACCTGCATACCGAAGGCCCGGGCCAGCCGCGCCAGCTCGCGACCAATGCTCCCGTAGCCGACAATGCCCAGCGTCGCCCCGCGCAGCAGCCGCGGCGTGAGCGCCTCCCGCTGGCGCGGCCACTCGTGCGCCTGTTGCAGGGCCATGAACCGCGGGAGATGGTGAGCAAAGGCCAGCATCATCCCCAGCGCATACTCGGCCATAGTCACCGCATGGATGCCGCTGGTCGTGGTCAGGAGCACATCGCGCTGCTCAAAAAGCGGATTGCCCAGCAGCCGATCAATGCCAGCGGAGGTCACCTGCACCCAGCGCAGATTGGGAGCCGTCTCCCGATCCGGCAAGACATCCCCCCAGGTCAACAGCACCTCCACTTCCTGCCATACATCCGGCGGGATTTCCGCCACCGTCTGGGCCGGGCGGTGGATCACCTCCAGGCGGGGCGACACGTCACGCAACCGCTGGATGAGCGACTCGTCAGCGTGCAGCGTCACCAGAACGGTCACCTTATCTTCCATGCCAGTTGGCTTTCCTCCTTACACATAGCCGGCCACCGGGCGCAGTTACCGGTTGCTGGCCAGGCTTGAGCATCCAGTAGAATAACACAGTCCGCGCCAAAACCCTATCGCCCGCCCCCGGCAGGATACAGGCAAGCGCCACCGGCGCCAGCAGGCTGTATCCCCGCCAATATGCCCGGCTTTGGCCTTGCCCTGCAAGCCATTTCCGGTACAATGGGCGGCGCCTTCCCCGTGAAACCTGGTCATACTAACCTGCTCGGAGTCCGTTATGCCTGAACACGCTGTAGCTTTGCTGTTGCTGGGTCTGGTCGCCGGCGTGATGTCCGGCCTGTTCGGGATCGGCGGCGGCGTGATCATCGTCCCGGCGCTGACCATCATCATGGGCTACCCGCTGGAAGAAGCGCTGGGTACCTCGCTGGCCGTGTTGATCTGGCCGGTTGCCATCTTCGCCGTGATCGCCTATTACCGCGCCCGCCTGATCAACATCCGGGCAGCTGTCCTGATCGGCCTGGGGCTGGTGATCGCCACTCTGCTGGGTGCTCAACTTGCCATCAATCTGCCCCGGGAGACCCTGCAGCGGTTGTACGGCCTGTTCCTGGTTTATATCGGCTGGCGCTTTGCCGAACCGCGCAAGGCCCTGGCCGCCCTGGCAGCGCGCCTGAATGGCGCGCCCGCCAGCGATCCCGGCGAATCCCGCCTGCCAGCGCAACCGGAAGCATCTTCCTGGCTGGCGTTGCTGGGCATCGGCCTGATCGCCGGGATCGCCTCCGGTCTGTTTGGGATCGGCGGCGGCGTGATCATCGTCCCGCTACTGGTCGGTGCCATGCACTTCGACCAGAAACGCGCCGTCGGCACGTCGTTGGCAGCCCTGTTGCCGCCGGTTGGCATCGGCGGGATCATTACCTACTACAATGCAGGCTACATCCACATACCCACTGCGCTCACGGTAGCCGCCGGGCTGGTCTTCGGAGCGCTGGGCGGGGCGCGCATCGCACTGGGCCTGCCTTCAGCGACTGTCAAACGTCTCTACGGAGTATTCCTGCTCGTCATTAGCCTGCGCTTCATTTTCCAGATCGTTTAGCCGTGCCGGACGCCACACAGAAGAACTCTTTTGGGAGCCAGTGATCACAGTTCTGACAGACGATCTGATCAGAGGATTCACGAAAATTTCACGCAAGCGTAGGGCAAGCGTAGGGCAACCGTCAGGAAAAATATCACAAAGTAGTGTATTTTTATCCTCGAAGGGCGAAATCTCTTCTTCTCCTCCTTTTGACAGCGGCCTGGGGTTCGGCGTCCCCAGGCCGCGTCCGTTTCAACAATCTGGGTCTCCCCTCCGCCAATGTGCTACAATCCACCCCATGACAATCCTGCCGCGCGCCTTCTACGACCGCCCCACCCTGGAAGTCGCCCGCGACCTGCTGGGCTGCGTGCTTGTCCGCCAGCTTAATGGAGAGCGCCTAGCCGGGCGCATTGTCGAGGTAGAAGCTTATATCGGCCAGGATGATGGGGCCTGCCACGCCCGCTTCGGGCGGACAGGCCGCAACGCGGTGATGTTTGGGCCGCCCGGCCACGCCTATATCTACTTCACCTATGGCATGCACTGGTTGCTCAATGTCGTCACCGAAGGGATAGGCCAGCCCGCCGCTGTGCTCATCCGGGCGCTGGAGCCACTGGAAGGACTGGCGCGCATCGCCGCCCTGCGCGCCGGACGTCCACGTCAAGAGTGGACCTCCGGACCGGCCCGACTGACACGGGCGCTGGCCATCGATGGGACGCTCAACGGCGTCGATCTGACCACTACCGGGCCGCTGGTGATCGAGACCGGGCAAACCCCGCCGGAGGCAGCGATCCGTACAGGGCCGCGGGTGGGCATCGCTTATGCGCCGGAACCGTGGCGTTCCCGACCCTGGCGATTCTGGCTGGCGGACAGCGCCGACGTATCCAAAGGGCGCTGACAGCGTTTTATAGATGTAACGGGTCGTCAAATCCGGCTGGTGCAGAGCGCCGGCATGAAACCGTGATCCACACAGAAGGAGTTAACCAACATGGGTCTGATGGACGGCAAGAATGCACTCATTTTTGGCGTGGCGAACAACAAGTCGCTGGCCTGGGGCATCACCCAGGCTCTCCACGACGCCGGCGCGAATATCGGTCTGAGCTATGCCATCCCGCAGCTGGAAAAGCGCGTCTTCCCGCTGGCGGAATCGATCGGCTGCACGTTTGTGGAACGCGCCGATGCCAACAACGACGACGAGCTGGACGCCGTCTTCGCCAGAGCGAAGGAACACTTTGGCCGCCTTGACGTGCTGGTGCACGCCATCGCTTACGCCACCCGCGAGGACCTCAGCGGCCAGTACATCGATACCAGCCGGGAGGGCTTCAAGATCGCCCTGGAAACCAGCGCCTATAGCCTGGTGGCGCTGGCCAAACGCGCCGCCCCGCTGATGACCAACGGCGGCAGCATCCTCACCCTGACCTACTATGGCGCGGAAAAAGTCATGCCCCGCTACAACGTGATGGCAGTGGCCAAGGCTGCTCTGGAATGCTCCGTGCGTTACCTGGCCTACGAACTGGGGCCGCAGAACATCCGCGTCAACGCCATCAGCGCCGGGCCGGTCAAAACGCTGGCTGCCTCCGGCATTGCCGGGTTCCGTACCATGCTCAAGTTCAGCGAGGAAGCCGCGCCGCTGCGCCGCCTGATCACCCAGGAGGATGTGGGCAACACCGCCCTGTGGCTGGCTTCTGACCTGGGAAGCGCCATCACCGGCGAAACGATCTACGTCGACGCAGGCTACAACATCCTGGGCCTGACCATGACCGAGGAGCAGCGGGCGCAGTTCAACCTGGAATAGGCCGCCGCAACGCGCCGCTTTGCCGGGTTTTCGCCTTCCTTCCCGCGCAGCAATAAGGCCGACAGGCGGGTCCGCGAGCAGAATGTTGCGTCTGACCTGTCCATAACGGTATGCTTTTCCACAGCCGGCGGGCGCAGCATTATGCTGCGCGTTCGCCCGGCCTGAACTGGTTTGAGGTACAGAGGATGACGTCATGAGAACAAGAGGCTTATTGGCGTGGGGGATCGCATCGATCATGGCGCTGGCGATCGCGGCAGCGATCCTGCTGCTGGTTCAGCCGCCCGTTCATGCTCAGGAAGCAGCCGTTTTCACCGTCAACGCCACCACCCTGGAATCCCATTACCCGCGCGGCATGACCTTCACCATCGACGCTGCCAGCAGCGCCGGAGAGATCACCCGCGCCACGCTGTTCTATGAGCTACGCACGGGCCTGCGTGAGCGGGCTAACGCCTCACAGGATGCTGAAGGGCGCTGGGTAGCTGAACCTTACCGGCAGGGCGGCGGTCTGCCACCGTGGGTGGACTTCCATTACTGGTGGCTGCTGACCGACAGCGCGGGCAACACCTTTGAGACGGAAAAGCAGTACGGCATCTACGAGGACAACACCCGCGACTGGTGGAGCATCGACACCGAAGACATTACACTCTACTGGTTCGGCGAAATGCCGGAACTGGGCGAGCAGGTGGCCGCGACCATGGCCGAAATGCGCGAATACTTCACCCTGGGCTGGGGCCGCACGCTCAGCTATAAACCGCTGGCGATCCTGTTCCCGCCCGGCGACATCTGGAATGAGTATGTCGCTGGCGGAGTCAACCCCAACGCAGCCGGATTCACCAACCCTGCCGAGGGCTTTACCGTGCAGAGCATGGGCGATCCCCGCAGCCCGGAGCGTCACGAGGAGCTGCGCACCCAGTGCGGCGGCTACTGGTACGGCAACCGGGAGAATACCCCTGAGCAATGGCGGGTGCAGGACACCGTCCACACCATCGTCCACGAGACCGTTCACCTGTACCAGTCTGACTTTAACCGCAGCGGGCCATTCTTCTGGACGGAAGGGCAGGCCGACTACTTCTCCTCGCTCTCCGGCTGGCGCAACCGGGACTCCGAAGCCCGGATGATCGCCTATGGCGCTGCCGGCTACGAGTTGCCCACGCTGCAGGGCGATCAGCTTGGCGGCGGGGCAACCCGCTCGGCGGACGGCTGCCATGCCCTGGGTTACGCTGTGGGCGAGTCGTTCATCCGTTTCATCGTGACCAACTATGGCGGCCTGGAGACTCACCGCCGCATTGTGGAAGCCATGCCGGGTCGGGGAGTCGAGGGGGCTATCGCGGCAGTACTGGGCAAGCCGTTTGTGGAGGTTGAGAACGAATTCCGGGCCTTATACGGGCTGCCCCCGGTAGGACTGCTGCCCACGCCGACGCCCTTCGCCTTGCCGGCACTGCCGATCTTCGCCACGCCGACGCCTTTCGCCCCCGGCAACTGACAGGGCAGATCAGAGTAAAGCGATATGACTAAGAGGACAAGGGGTCTAAGCCCCTTGTCCTCCTGATCGCCCGGCTTAAGACTCCGCCGGCCTCCCGCGTCGGCAGGCGCCTCACTCAAGCGGTTCGACCCGCGCCTCGACAAACTCCGGTTCGAACCGCTTGCGGATAGCAAAAGCGGGGATGTTGCCACCATCCTCAAACACCCGCTCCCGTGGCAGCTCAACCAGCGTCACCCGGACGCCCAGGTTAGGCAGGCGATAGCGCGTCAACAGTTCATGCCCGACTCCTACCCGCAGCAATTCCAGTTCCGAGTCGGGATCGAGACGGCGGGTATAGCCGCGAGCCTTGTTGATCTTCATGCCGATCAGCTTTTCGGCCAGTTCCTGCATCTCCTGTTCAGTCAGCCTGTGCAGCATCTTGATCATGCGTCCGTTGTGCTCCTCTAGTGTGCGGGCGGTGCAAGACCCCGGCGCAGGCGCGATGTTTGATTTTGGCGCCGGATCGGCTAATATCGACTTATGCGGCGCTAGCATTGTAGCACGTGCCGGCCACCTGGGGGAGTGCACCCTTGCTCAACCGACCGGACGCCTATACCATCTCCGGCCTGACCGCCTACATCCGCCACCTGTTTGATGCCGACCTGCGCCTGCAGGATGTGTGGGTGCAGGGCGAAATCAGCAACTTCACCGCGGCGCAATCCGGCCACTGGTATTTTACCCTCAAGGACGAAACCGCCACGCTCAAGTGCGTGATGTGGAAGGGCGACACCATCCGCCTGCGCTACCGGCCGCGCCAGGGCGACGGCGTGCTGGTGCATGGGCACGTCACCGTCTATGAAGCCGGCGGGCAATACCAGCTCTACGCCGACCTGTTGCAGCCCGCCGGGCGCGGCGACCTGAACGCCCGCTTCGAGGCCCTCAAGGCCCGGCTGGAGGCAGAAGGGTTGTTCGACCCGGCCCTCAAGCGTCCCCTGCCCCCCTTCCCCCGGCGCATTGGCGTGGTCACTTCGCCCACTGCCGCCGCCTTTCAGGATGTGCTCAACGTGCTCAGCCGCCGTTTTCCACTGGCCGAGGTCGTGCTCAGCCCAACACTCGTCCAGGGCGATGAAGCCCCGCCGCAAATCGTCGCCGCGCTGGAGCGCATCAACCGCCAGGACGTAGATGTGATCCTGTTGGTGCGTGGCGGCGGCAGCCTGGAAGATCTGTGGGCCTTCAACGATGAGCGTGTGGCCTATGCCGTGCGGGCCAGCCGCATCCCGGTCGTGACCGGTGTCGGCCACGAGGTCGACTTCACCATCGCCGATTTCGCGGCGGACTACCGCGCCCCAACGCCATCCGCAGCTGCCGAGATCATCACCCCCGACATCGAAGATTTGCGCTACACCATTGCCCGCTACCGCGAGCGTCTGTTAGAAGCGGTACAGACCGATCTGGCCGAGCACCGTCGACGGCTGGAAGGCGAGACGCGCTTCCTGACCACGCTTACCCCCCTGCGCCGTATCGAGAGCGCCCGCCAGCGCATCGATGACCTGACAGCGCGTGGCGCGCGCGCCTGCCAGCAGATCGTTGCCCTGCAGCGGGAACGGCTGGACGCCCGCCGCAGGGCGCTGGCCGCCGCCGATCCGCGCGCGATCCTGGCCCGCGGCTACGCCATTGTTGAGCGCGTTGAAGATGGCGTCCGGCTGCGCCGTGCCGCCGATGCCACCCCTGGTGACAGACTGGCCGTGCACTTCGCGCAGGGCAGCCTGCGCGCCCATGTCGATGCCATCAGCGAGGAGTAACCACCCATGACGCAGCAGCCCCTGCCCGATTCCCTGACCTTCGAGGAGGCACTGACCCGCCTGGAGCAAATTATCACCCGGCTGGAAGAAGGTAGCTTGACTCTGGAAGAATCGGTGGCCCTGTTCGAGCAGGGCCAGCGCCTGGCCCAATTCTGCCAGGACGCGCTGGATAGCGCCGAACTGCGCGTCCGCGAGTTGACTGATCTCGACTGAGGCTGGCTGCGCCAGACCGGAAGTGACAATCGGTCTGCTTTGCCAGGAGACTTTTCCCAAGTTATCCCAAAATTCATTTGGGATAACGCATAACGGGTTGCGCGTAAGCAACCGGTCAGAACCACCTGCCAGAGCAGCTTAACACGCAGGATCACACCGGGAAAAAACCAGCAGCGCCGAGACGATCCCCGGCGCTGCTGTCTTTCGTGCCACGCTATTGTGCCTGGCAGGACATGGCTCAGCGGGCTTCGCACCTGATCGCGGTGATCAGCCAGCCGGTCGATCCGGCCTCCACCTGCACACGGGCCAGGGGATAAGCCGTCATAGTTTCCGACCCGGCAGGGAACAGACCACTCACCCGGTAAGCGCCATCTTCCGCCGCCTCGACCGTGAAGGCCACCGGGATATCCTGGGCGCACAGGATCGGGTCGGCCAGGCGCGGTCCATCAGCAGCCTTCGCCGCCAGTTCGGCCAGCAAAGCATCGGCCAGATAGACGCGCCAAGGGATCATCGGGTTCTTCAGCAGATCGTTCGGCTCTCCCTGCCCGATCGTCCGGCGGGTATGTTCGGCATACTGGCCATAGACCAAAGCGATAGCTTCCTCCGCGGCCAGTTCACAGCGTACCCCGTCAATGCGCCAGCCGCCATCTTCCTGCACCAGCGCCACCGCAATGGTGCGCGGGCTGGCCATACCGCTGAAGTACTGGCGCAGGGCGACCAGAGCTGTTTCCTCACCAGCCCGGATCGTATCTGCGCCCACACCAGCAGGTAGATCCTGGGCGCACAGCAGCGGGTCAGCTATTCCGCCACCAGCCGCAACTAGACCATCCAGGTCGGCGATCAGGCTGGCACTCAGCAGATCGGCATCGCGGTAGGCGCCATCCTGTAACGGGTTGCGTGCAGTCCCAGTGGTCGGGTCGTAGCGGCCATAGGCAATGTACTGCTCATAGAAGCGACTCACTACCCCAGCCGGTGTGACTGTTTCCCCACAGGTCACGTCCTCGATCTGCCAGCTCACACCCACCGCCCGGAGCGCTACCGTGACGGTATACAAATTCAGACCAAAACGCTGTTCCAGCAGCACCGCAGCAGTTCCCTCACTCTGCTCGATCAACGTTGTTGTGAAGTCTTGCGGCATGTCCTGCGCGCAGAGGAAAGGATCCACCCAGAGTGGCTCGTCCGAATCCAGGCGGACATCTAATCTGGCGATCAACTCAGAAGTCAGATAGACACTATCGCGGTAAGCACGGTCAACCAGCGGGTTGGCAAAGTTCCCCTCTGCATCCGGCGTGAGATACGCCAGATACCAGGCATAGAAGCGCTCTACAACTGCCAGTGGTGAGGCCGTCTCCTGAGCGGCAGCGACAGGCGTCCCAGCAATATCGGCGACGCCCACAACCGTGAAAATGGCGCAAAACGCCAGCAAAGCAATCCACAAGCGGTACATCGTTTTCCCCCTCTTAAGGGACAGGCTGCGCAAAGTGCCCCCATCAGCGTTGGGTGTGGTCAGCAGCGGATGGCCAATCCTGGCAGCAAGGGTTATGACGGTGATGGCCGGCAGAGGGTTTCCCACTCTGCCATGATGGTCGGGCGGTGGTATTGCCCGGTAGGCAATTCCGGACGTTACTATAAACGAGCGCCCGGCAGCCTGCTTGACGACCGGGTAGCCCTTCCCCTACGGCTACCCTACGCCGGTATGACCGCCCCGCCAGCCTAGCCGCTGCAGGATCAGGCGCGGCGCCATCAGAGCTTCCTCCAGACCCAGGATTATGCCCAGGCCAAAGTAGGCGCTCACACCAAGCGCCGCCGCTAACAGCAGACCGATCACCGGAGTCAGCCTTCCGGTTAGCGTGAGCACCCCCCAGACCAGCGCACCCATGCCCACCGCGGCCAGCGCCGCCCGCCAGGTCAGCGCCCACACCCGTCGCCCCCCAATCCCGCCGATCCGCCGCCGTAGCAGCAGCCACAGCGTCGCCGCTTCCAGCGCGGTGGCCAGGCTCATAGCCAGCGCCAGCCCGGCGAATGGCCCGCGTGCCAGGCTGCCCGGTTCCCCGATTACCCGGATCAGCAGCACATCCAGCAGGACGTTGATTGCCATCGTGATCACGCCGACGATCACCGGCGTCCAGGTGTCCTGCAGGGCGTAAAAGGAACGGGCCAGGATCTCCAGCAGGGCATGCGCCGCCAGCCCCAGGGCAAAGAACTGCAGCGCCCAGGCCGTGCCCGCCGTCGCCTCCGGCAGCCAGCGCCCGCGCTCAAACAGCACCCGTACCAGCGGCTCCGCGATAAGGATCAGGCCGACCGTTGCCGGGATGGCCAGAAAAAGCACGCTGCGTAACACGCCACCCAGCAACCGCTGCAAACCGTCCCAATCTTCAGTGGAGACCAGCGCCGCCAGCGACGGGAAAGCCGCCGTACCGATGCTCTGGCCGAGGATGCCCAGCACTGTGAACATCAGCGTGAAAGCGGTGCCAACGCTGACCTGAGCACCATCAACCATGAATGAGGTAAACGCGGTGATCACCAAAAAGTTAATCTGCACCACTGCCTGGCCGATGATACGCGGGAGCATCAGCCCCAGCACCCGCAGCACGCCCGGCGTGCGGACATTGAGCGAAAAACGCAGGCGGGCATCAACACGGCGTAGGCCCGGAACCTGGATTCCGGCGTGCAGCAGCGCCCCGATCACCGTGCCCCAGGCCACGCCATGAATCCCCAGCGGCCCGGCCAGGAACACCACCCCGCCGATGATCCCCAGGTTGTACAGGCTAAGGGCGAAAGCCGGTCGCCAGAAGTGCTGGCGAGCGTTGAGGATGGCCATCAGCAGGCCGCTAATGCTGAAGATGACGACCGTGCTGAGCATGATCCGCAGCAGTTCAGCCGCCAGACGCTGCTTAGCGGGCGTGTCGCCCGGCAGCAGAACGGCGCGCACCACCTCCGGCGCCAGGACGAACATCGCCGCCGCCAGCAAGGCCGCTGCCGCCGTCCACAGGGTCAGCACTGCGCTGGCCAGTTGCCAGGCGGCATCGCGCTCGCCACGGGCCAGGAAGCCAGTGAACACCGGGATGAAGGCGGACCCCAGCGCCCCCCCGGCGATCAGATTGAAAAGCAGCTCCGGGATGCGTGTTGCGGCAAAAAAAGCATCCAGATCGCTGGACGCGCCGAAAGTGGACCCGACCAGGCTCTGCCGTACCAGTCCCAGCGCCGCGCTGGCTACATAGGCCAGCATCACCACCAGCGCCGCGCGGGCCATCCGCCCGCCGGAAAGCGCCTCAACCGCCTGGGTGTCTGTGTCTGTCATGCTTGTCCATCCCTTGCGGTGGATGAGCTACTCCCTGAAGCGGGGATCCTCCGCCAGAATGCGACGCAGCCCTTCTTCCAGCGTTACCTGTGGGGTATAGCCCAGCAGCTCGCGGGCCAGCGTCAGATCGGCGCACAGGCGCGACGCACCGGAGGGCGTGCGAGAATTCAGCGTCTGCGCCTCGCGACCGGTCACCCGTTCCACCAGGCGCAACAGGTCCCTGACGCTGGTTTCCACCCCGCTGCCAACATTGATCACGCGCCGGTCCACGTTCGACGCGCTCCCGGCAGTAACCAGGGCGTCCACCACGTCATCGATGTACACAAAGTCGCGCGTGCTGCTGCCATCCCCGTGAATGATCACGCTGCCGCCGGAAAGGATGCGCTGCAGAAAGGAAGGGATAACCGGCGGGAAGGACGCCCGCAACGGCTGGCCCGGCCCGTAAGCATTGAAAATACGCAGGCAGACGGCCTCAATCCCCCACAGCAGGCCGATCGTGCGCACGTAATACTCAGCCGCCAGCTTGCTGACGGCGTAGGGCGATTGCGGATTGGGGGTCATATCCTCGCGAACGGGTTGCTCGGCCTGTTCGCCGTAGACCGCGCCCGATGAAGCCAGCACCACCCGCCGGACCCCGGCGTCGCGCATCGCCTCCAGCAGGCAAACCGTCCCACCCACATTGACCGTGTTGTACTCGCGGGGGTATTGCAGGCTTTCCGGCACGTGCACCCGCGCCGCCAGATGGTAGACGCACTCCACCCCCTGCAGCAGCGTCCACAGGCGCGGCACATCGGAGACATCGCCACGGGTGAACGAGACGCGCGGCGAGAGGCGCGTTTGATCGCCATTGCTCAGGTCGTCCAGCACGCGCACCTCGTGCCCGGCAGCCACCAGCCGGTTGGCCAGCGCCGCCCCCAGAAAACCCGCCCCACCGGTGATCAGAACACGCATACGCCTTCCTTTGCGGATACTCCTGTGGATAGCCCGCTCATCTTACCATGTCCGATTCAATCCGGCTTCCACCAAAAAAGCAAAAAAGCGGCCCGGCCAGCGTATGCTATAATCCGACCGTCATCGTGCCCTTCGCCTTTCATCACCGGACATTCGCGCCATGATCCAGCCGCCAGCCGCAGACTCGCCTGCCCCGGCCCATCCCCGTCGCCGGGCGACCGCCGCCCTGATCACGGCGCTGGCCGGGCTGATCATGGCCCTGTGGTGGCTGGGTACGCCCCCCGGCCTGGCCGGGAAAGCCGATGCCATCGGCTACGCCTTCTGCCACCGCATCGCCGATCGCTCCTTCCACGTGGACGGCGTGCAACTCCCGCTATGTGTCCGCTGCACCGGGATGTACATGGGCGTGATGATCGGCTTCCTGGTGTTGGTCGCCGGACGGCGCGGCAAAGCTGCGCACTTTGCCCCGCGCCGCGTGCTGATCGTACTGGCGATCTTCGTGGTGATCATGGGTCTGGACGGCCTCAACAGCTACCTGCACCTGTTCCCCGGCTATGAAGGCCCGTACGAGCCGCAGAACTGGCTGCGCCTGATCACCGGCTCCCTGACCGGCGTTGCCATGATCACCCTGCTCCTGCCAGTCTTCAGCGTTACGATCTGGGCGCGCCCGGCGGCGCAACCGCCCCTGCGCGGACTGCGTGAACTGGCTGCGCTGCTGATCGTGATTGGCCTGGCTGACACGCTGGTACTGCTGGGCAGCGCCCCGGCGCTGATCGTCTTCGGCTATCTGAGCGCCCTCGGTCCCGTGCTGATCCTGACAATGGTCTTTGCCGTCCTGTTCGTCAGCCTGACACGCCGGGAGAACACCGCCCACCGCGCCGCCGACCTGATCGTGCCGCTGCTGGCCGGGCTGGCGCTGACCTTCCTGCTGATCGGCGGCATCGACCTGCTACGCCACCAGCTCACCGGCACCTGGGCCGGGTTTGACTTCAGCCAGTTTGGGTGACTCCAACAGCACTGGGCGGCACGCGCTATGCTGATTGAGTCTGGCGCCCGGCTTCCCAGGGCAACCCAGTGAAGATCGCCTCCGGCGCGCAGCCCACACCAACCAGGGTTGGGCCGGTATGCGCACCCAGCACCGGCGCAATGGTCGCCACAGGCAGGAAGTGGCAGTCAAAGCGTGCCGCCAGCAGACTCCGTAGCTCTTCCGCACCCGTTGGATTCTGCGCGTGCATCACCTGCACGCGCAGGTGGGCGCCTTCGCCGAACTGGTGGGCCAGCACATCAACCAGCGTCCGCAGCGCCCGCTTGAAGGTACGGGCCTGTCCCCGCTGGTAGTAAACGCCCTCATCCTTGGACACCCCGATGACCGGCCTGATCTGCAGCAGCGAAGCCAGCAATCCCTTCATATGGCTGATCCGCCCGCCGTGAACCAGATAGCGCAGCTCGTCCAGCGTGAAGATCGTCTCAGTCGCTGCAGCGATCACGGCCAGCAGGTCAACGATGCGATCCTTATCCCAGCCGGCCCTGGCCGCCCGCGCCGCAGCCTCCACCTGCCAGCCCTGCGGGCCGGAGAGAGTCAACGAGTCGACGAAGGTTACGCGGGCCTCCGGGACCATCTGCGCGCCCTGGCGGGCCGCGTTGAGCGTGCCGCTCAGGCCAGAGGAGATATGCACCGACAGAATCTCCGGGTCATCTCTGGCCAGCGTGCGGTAGAGTTCAGCAAAATCACCGGCGGAAGGCTGGGACGTGGTGGGGTAGCTCTCGGTCTGGGCTAGCAAGCGGTAGAATTCGTCCGGCTGGATGTCCACGCCGCTGCGGTAAGTCTTGCCATCCAGGGTCAGCAGTAGCGGCACCAGATGTACGTTGTCCAGGCCAGCCCACTGCTCAGCGGAAAGATCCATCCCGCGATCGGTCACAATCTGCATCCAGGTCTCCTTCATCAAGGATCGCCAGCCGGTGGCCGCGATCCACCTCCCTGATCAGGTATACCCCCCGAACGGGTGGAAGTTACGCCCGGCCCAGCGTGTGGACAACCAGCAGCATCCCGGCGCTGAAGCGCACAGTGGCGGCGTCCGCGCTGAAGATGTTGCTGATGCCCCGTGCCGGGCCAAAGAGCAGCGTTTCGTCCCGCAGCGGATAGGCCAGCCCATTCGTGACCACCCCTGTCGCCTCCCCGCCCAGCGGGATGAGCGACAGCGTGTCCCCGACCTGGCCATCCAGATGGTGCTCGCCGGGCCAGAGCAACCAGGCGGCTTGCCGCCCGGCTACCAGCCGCACATCCCGCCCGCGCAGAGGAGGCAGGGTCAGCAGCAGGACGTTGGCAAGCGTCTGATCCAGCCGCCCGCCCATCGCGCCGATCACGCACACCGTCTCAGCGCCACGCCCGGCGGCATATAGCAGCGCCAGCTCAAGATCGGTCTCATCTTTGGCGGGCGGATAGCGCAGGATGGTCGCGCCCAGCGCCGCGCAGTGCGCCAGCTCGGCCTCGCTCAACGAATCCATGTCACCGATCACCACCCGCGGGGCCAGGCCCAGGGCCAGCATATGCCGCGCTCCACCATCCGCAGCAATGGCCAGCGCGTCGCCTGCACCCTGCAGGGCGCGGTCTACGAGCGGGCCAGGATTGAGATCACCATTGGCGAAGATCAACGCCTGCATAGCATCTCCTTGTGCAAGCGGCCAGCAAACACGACGCGCCGCCCGGTCAGGGGGCGGCGCGGGAGCAACCGGGATGGCTGTTGGCCTAGCGTACCCGGCGCACCCAGCGCTCCTTGTGCAGCACCAGACTGGTGAGGTCTGTCGCTTCCAGAAAGTCCATGATCAGGCGCTGGAAATTCGTAGGGTCGCTGAGCATGGGGAAGTGCCCGGTCGAGGGCACGATCTCACAGCGCAGAGTGGGCCGGTTGCCACCCAGTAACTGCACCACCCGATCGCCGGGAGGTGGCAGGAAGCGATCATCCTGGCCGTGCAGGATCAGCGTCGGCGTTTCCACCAGGTAGTGGATCTCCAGAGCCAGGTTGATCCGGTCAAAGGACGCCACGCTGGCGGCCAGCGCCGCCTGGGCGGTCTTGGACGCTTCGACCATGTGCCGGTCATACTCCGGCGTCTCCCGTTCCAGATGCTGGGCCAGCAGTTCGGTCGGCGTTACGTCCAACAACAGTCCACGCAAGGGGTTAGCCGCCGGGTCCGGGCGCACCGGCGGCACAGGGTCACGCGGCGGCGGATTCTGCACCGTAACGCGGCTGAGTGTCGTCGGCGGGCGAAACTCAGGCAGCCGTCCGGGCGCCGCAGCCAGCGGGCGGGTCAGACTATCCACGGGCGGCAGGCGCCGCGCTGTCGGCGTTGGTGGCGAAGGCGGACGACTGGCCAGACGGGCTGGCGGCACATCGGAGGTCTCCACAGGCTGAGGGCCTTGCTCAAAAACTGGCGGGCTGATCAGCAACAGCCGCGCCACACGTTCCGGGTGGAGCAGCGCATAGCGGACCATCACTGCCGCGCCCAGTGAATGACCAATGAAAGCCGCTTTGGGGATGCCTAGCCGATCCATGAACTGGCTTAGCAGGTCTACCTGCGCTTCCAGCGATAGCTTTTCGGTGTCCTTGCTGGAATCACCGTACCCCCACAGATCCAGCGCATACGTCCGGTACTTCATGGACAGGTGCTGCATGGACGGCAGCCAGTACCGCCACGAACTCAGCCAGCCGTGCACAAAAACCACCGGGCGGCCCCGACCCAGCACCTCATAGTGCACCAGATCGTTGTCAATGGTTATGGCGCTCATGCTCGCCTTTCACCCGGTCTCGTCTGTCGCCGTCAGGCCCGTTGGCTTATCCCCCGGCATGGACTCCGGGCCAGTTTCCGCCGCTGGCGGCGTGGTCTGGCCTGCTGTATCCGGGCCAGCCACCGTCGTTGCTGGCTGGCCAGCGCTGGCTTCCGGACCTGCAGCGACCGGGCCGGTCAGTTCGGCGCCAGCCGCATCAGGCGCGATGCAGGGGTACGCCTGCAGGATTTCCGCCACCCGCCGCGCCAGGTCGTCCGGGGCAAAGGGCTTGAGGATGTAGTCTACCGCCCCGGCCTCCAGCCCGACCTGCATTTCAATGTCCTGCCCTTTAGCGGAAAGGAACACTACGGGGATATCTTTGACAGTCTCCAGTTGCTTGAGGGCGCGGCAGGCCTCGTATCCGGTCATGTGCGGCATCCGCACGTCCAGCAGGATCAGGTCAGGCATGACCTGCGGGGCCAGCTCAAGCGCCTCAAGGCCATTGGCGGCGGTGTACACCTCATACCCGGCAAATTTGAGCGTAAAGTCCACCAGATCACGAATGTCGCGCTCGTCTTCAGCAATCAGAATCCTGGCCATACGCACTCCATACCGTTCCCGCCGGGGCGGGGACGACCCTCAGCAGAACGCTCATAACCCGGCCTCATCCGCCGGGGGCGCTTCCACCAGCGGCAACGAGACAAAGAAGGTCGACCCCTGACCGACCGCGCTTTCCAGCCAGATGGTACCGTGATGCATCTCCACCAGTTCGCGCGTCAACGCCAGCCCCAGACCGGTGCCCGGCGTCTCGATCACCAGCGGGTGTTCGCTGTAGCGGAAGAAGCGCTCAAACACACGCGCCTGGACTTCTTCCGGGATGCCGATCCCGGTATCCTGCACCGCGATCAGGAACCGGCTATCCTCCAGGCGGATCGACAGGGTGATCTTACCACCTTCAGGAGTGTACCGATAGGCGTTGTCGGTCAGGTTGGTGAGGATTTGCGTCAGCTTGTCCGGGTCAGCATAGGTGATCGGGAGGTCATCCGGGATGTCATCGACCAGCGTCATAGCCTTGCCCTCGCTGACGCAGCGACCGCGCAGGTTATTGAAGACCTCCCGCGCCAGCAAACCAAGCTGCACCGGGCGGAGTTCCAGCGCCACACGCCCGGAATCGATGCGCGAGATGTTCAACAGATCGTCTACCAGCCGGTTGAGGCGGTCGGCGTTGTTCTTGATCGTGGTCAGGAAGTTCAGCTGCAGATCGCTGACCTGGCCTGCCGCCCCTTTGACCAGCAGGTCGGCGTAACCCTTGATGCTCGTCAGCGGTGTGCGCAATTCGTGGGACACATTGGAGATGAACTCGGTCTTCATCCGGTCAACCTCGACATCGCGGGTGATGTCGCGGAAGACCGAGACCGTCCCCAGGAATTGATCGCCGAGATTGACCGGGGCCAGGGTCACGTTGACCACCCGCTCGCCCAGTTCCAGCGTCTCGGAGAAGTATTCGCCGGGGCGGATATCGCCCGGTTCACGCATCCAGGCTTCAATGCGCTCTGCCCAGCGCCGCCCGCCGCCGCCATACAGGCCAGTCAGGGTGCGGATGGAGCGCCCGATCACGTCCTGGCGGCGCAGGTTGAGCACGCGCTCTGCCGCATTATTGAACAGCGTGATCTCGCCGAACTCGTTGGCAAACATCACGCCGTCGGCCACGCCTTCCAGGACAGCATTACTCTTGGAAGCCTCCACCTGTTGCTCGCGGACCATATCACCCAGCCGCTCCGCCTGTTCGCGGATGAACAGGTAGAGTTCGGCGTTGTTGATCGACGTGGCCAGCTGGTTGCCGGCAGCGATGGCCAGGCGCAGATGATCCTGGTTGAAAGCCCCTGGCCGGACGCTGTAGAGCAGCAGCACACCGAGCACATCGTCGCTGGTTTCCAGCAGCACAGCCAGCGTGCCGCGCGGCTCGCGGTGGTGCGGCGCGGTGACCACCCAGCGCGGATCGCCCTGTACATCGTCGATCACCACCGACTCGCGGTTCTGGATCACCCAGCCGGCCAGCCCTTCATCCAAACGCAGACCGGCGTCCATCCCGGCGCTGGCGAACTCCGCGCCCAGTTCGGCGCGTTTGTATAGTCGGGACTGGGCATGATCGATCAACATAATCAGGCCCTGGTCGGCGCCGACAGCCCCAGCCAGCAGGCTCAGCGCCCGGTTCAGCACGCGATCCAGGTCGAGCGTGGCCGAAAGCTCGGCGGTCATGCGGTATAGCACATTCAGCCGGTCGCGCTCGGCGCGCAACTCCTCCGTCCGCTCGTGGACGCGCATCTCCAGGTCAAGCGTCAGGCGACGCAGTTCGGAGAAAAGATTAGTATTCTGGACGGCGACAGCCAGCTGATTGGCGACGGTCGTCAGGACGCGCTGCTCGCTCAGCCCAAAGGCCCGCGTACGCTCCGCGTCAGCCACCACCAGCACACCCACCGCGCTAGGGCCAACCGACAGCGGCACACCCAGCAAACTGCGTGCTTCCGGCAACAGGGTTTCGATCTCCAGGTTGCGGCGTACCTCCGCCAGGTCGTCGCCGACCAGCAGCAACGGGCGATTGTTGCGCACAATCCAGGAGAACTCATCATTCCCCAGTGGCCGGGCTTCCAGCGGGTGCTCCACACCGTCGCGGATCGCCACCGGAAAGCTCAGGACATCGCGCTCCTGATCGTAGATAGCCAGGTACAGCCACCCGGCGCGGGTCAATACCGGGATCTGGGAGCGCACGATCGGCAGCAGTTCGCGCATATCCACCGCCGCCGATACCGCCCGGCTCAGATCGTTGATCAGGAAGGCTTCCTGCACCTGGGCTGCCGTCTCGCTATTCAGGCGGGCATTCTCGATGGCGATGGCCGCCTGCCCGGCCAGCGTCCGGGCGATACGCTGCTCGCGCAGGCCAAAGCTACGGTACTTATCGTTGATGTCGATCTGGATCAAGCCGATGGCATTTTCCCGTACGACCAGCGGCACCACCGCGCGGATGGCGCAGCCCTGCGCCGCCATATCAGTACGCTCATGGGGATGTTCCGCCTCGCCCTGGCGTATCAGAATCGCTACCCGCGATTCCAGCGCCTGCCGGCGCGCCGGGTAGTTTTCCAGCGGCCAGACCGCAGCCGCCCCCGGGAGGAGTGCATCGCCATCACGCCGAACATCAGCGGAGACCACCAGCGCTTGCTCAACCTCGTCCCACAGCATCACCGCACAGCGATCGGCTTCCAGCGCATACGCGACCTGCGTGGCAACGCTGCGAGTCACTTCGCCAAGTTCCAGCGTCAGGGACATCATCTGGGACGCTTCCAGCAGCGTCTCCAGCTCCCGCGTACGGACAAACGACTGCTCCAGCAGGTTAGCGTTCTGGACGGCGATAGCGGCCTGACCAGCGATTGTCCCGGCCAGTTCGATTTGTTCCGGGGTGAAAATGCGTGGCTCACCCGCCTCCAGCATCAGCGCGCCGATCACCTGGCGCCCGACCTGCAGTGGGAGGAGCATCAGGGCGGTCACGCCGCGCTCGACCAGTCGGGCCTGCATCGCCGCCAGCAACGGCTCTTCCCGTACATCGGCTACCACCAGCGGCTGGAAGGTATGCCGGAGGTGAGCCAGCGCCGGATCGCTCAGCGGGATGACTTCGGTTGGTGGGGCGTCGCCGCGCGGCACGGCGATCAGCACCGAGGCGATGTGCAGCTCCAGATCAAAGAGCAACGCCCGCGCTGAGGTAGCCCCCAGCGCCTGCATGCTCTCCTGCAGGGCCACCTCAAAGATGTTTTCAATGTCCAGCGACTGGGCCAGCTTGGTCGAGACGCGGTTGAGCAGGCTCAGGCGCGCGGTTTGCTGCGTCAACTCCTGGGTACGGCGGCGCGCCTCAGCGAAGAGCCGGGCGTTCTCCAGGGCGACAGTAGCCTGGTTGGCAAAGGCCAGGATCAGTTGCTCATCGGCGGTCGTGTAGTAGACCGGCTCAGCTTTGTCCAGGGCCAGCAGACCGATCATCTCCCCCTTGCTGACCAGCGGTGCGCCCAGCCAGCTGCGCATCCCGCGCTGCATCTCTAGCGGGAAGCGCGGATCGCGGGTCATGTCCAGCACGTTGAGCGCCTGCTGGCGAGAAGCCATCTCCTGGAACAGCGGGCTGTCGGCGATGACGGTTGTCTGGCCGATCTGCTCCCCGGCACCGTCGCCGTAACCGCGGATCGCGGCAATCCGCAGGGCATCCCCCTCCCGCAGCCACAGCGTCACCCCGTCGTAGGCTACCACCCGGCCAAGCTGCTCCAGCACCAGCTGGATCACGTCGTCCGGCTCCAGCGTGGCCGTCAGCCGGCTGGAGATATCGGTCAGGGCGGCCAGCTGCTCCGCCCGGCGTTCCAGGTCAGCTTCAAGCTGGGCGCGCTCGGTGACGTCATCCACGAGCAGCACCAGCCCGGCAACTTCCGATCCCTGTTGCAGCGGGTACAGGTAGAGGTTCTGGATGACCGCCTGCCCGCTGACCGTGTGAGCCGGGGCGTTGTACACCAGGCGCGGCTCACCCTCCGCCAGGACAGCGCCCATATCCTCTGCCAACAGAGCGGCTACTTCCGGACGGTAAGCGGAAAGCAGCTGGCCCGTCGCCTCTGGCCCCCAGCCGTAGGCGCGGCGCATGGCGGAGTTGAACAGCGTGATCCGTCCCTCACGATCCAGCACGGCAATGCCCTGCTGGATGGACTCAATGATCGCGCTGGTATAGCCCTGCAGGTCGCGCATGTCCTGGTACAGGCGGGCGTTCTGCACGGCAATCGAAGCCTGCGTGGCAAAGATTGCCGCCCGTTCCAGGCTGTCAGCGGTAAACGGCCGGTCAGAGGCAGTGCGGGCGACAACCAGCACGCCCAGGGCGTGTCCCTCCCGCAGCAATGGCACGCCCATCACCGCCCTGGCCGTGACCGCTTCCGCCAGGGCAATTTGCACCGCGTCCTGCTCCGCAAAGCGGTTGACCGACAGCGGCTCCCGCGTGGCAAAGACGCGCGACGCCAGCAGCCGGTCGTCGGTCTGGGGAATACGCAGGCCTACAAAGCGATCACTGGCTGGCCCTACCCCGGCAATACCCACCAGTTCATCGCGCTCGGCCTGCCAGATATACGCCCCGTCCACCTCCAGGATGGCCAGGCTCTCCTGGCAGATGCTGGCCAGGATGGTGGAAAGATCGAGGGTGGCGTTCAGTTCGTTGCCCAGCCGGACAAGCGCCGCCGAGAATTGCTCGCGTTCAACCGTCCGCTGGTAAAGTCGGGCGTTGGCGATGGTCACCGAGGCCAGGTTGGTCATGCGCTGGACCAGCGCCAGCGTAGCTTCGTCAAAACCAAAAGCACGCTGGCTCTCGCTACCCAGATGCAGGACGCCGATCACATCGCCGCCAGCCGGCATCGGGATCAGCATCGTCGAACGCTCTCCGCCTTCCCACCACTGACGGACATCCGGCTCCAGAGATGGCTCCAGGCTGGCCGGAGCAAAGCGCACCTGCCCGCGGTTGGCCTCCCGCACGGCAGCCAGCGCCGTCCCGGCTGCCGGCAGGGAACCGCCGGGCCGCACCTCGACGCGATCCACCGCGACAAAGCTGGCCTCCAGCAGGTCAAACCGGTCGTCGGCGGCGTTATAGAGGGCCACGCTCATATGAGTGAAAAGCAGGAAGTGCTGCAACCCTTCAGCCACTGCCTGAATGATCTGCTCAACATCCAGCGTGCCGGTCACAGCCTGCATCATCTGGTTGAACAGCGCTTCCTGTTCGGCGGCGCGGCTGGTCTCCTGGTACAGCCGGGTCAGTTCGATGGCGCTGGCAGCCTGGCTGGCAAATAACTGAATCGGCCGCAGACTGTCCTCAGTCGGCGCCCGGCCATCCGTCGGGTCAGCCATGCCGATCAGGCCGATCAGCCGGTTCTCCGCCCCGTAAATTGGCAACAGAATCCGATCGGCGGGATGCCAGCGTCCGGCGGGGACAGCCTCGGCGGGGTCGGGTAGCTGACCGCCGCGCAGGTTCTGAATCACCCACGGCGCGTCATGACGCAGGTAGAAGGCAGCCCCGACCCGGGTCTCGTAGAACAGGGGATCATCCAGCCAGGCACGGAGCTGGCGACCGCTTTCCAGGCTCGCCTGCAGCACATCCAGTTCCGCCTCGGTATAGCCTACGGCGATCAGCGTGGTCGGGTCCAGGTTGGCGTCGCGCAGGGTGATCGACACATGCCGCCACCCGGCGTTCTGGATACCCTGGGCCACTACCTGCAACCGGGAGGGCACGTCCAGGGCCTGCTGAATCTGGGTGGAAACGGCGTACAGGCGCTCCATCAGATCGCGGTCGCGGCGGGCAGTCTGCGCCTCCCGCTGGATCACCTCCAGCAGGCGGGCGTTCTCCACGCCGATCGCTGCCTGCTGGGCGAAGATCTCCAGCGGCTCCAGCGTGGCAGCGGTTGGGCGGCGGCCATCCAGCGGCGCGTCAACAGTCATGATACCCAGCAACCCGCCGCGTGTATCCCGCAGCGGCACCACCAGCGCGTCATCCGGCTGCCACAGGGCGCTGACCTGCTCATCCCGCACGTACTCGCGGTGGTAGATGATCTCTTCATCCGTCAGGAATGGACGCCATTCGGCAGCCCGCTCCGCCGGGAAGAAATACGAGTGGCTGATGCGGAACTTCTCCTGCAGCAGGCCCTCGATCCGCGACCGGCGCAGCACCACCCCCCGCATCGCTTCAAAAGTTGCCAGCGGAATGCCTGCCTGGGCGGTGCGGCGGAAGCCATCGACTGTTTCATCGTACAGGCTGATCAGCACGACCGCGTAACCCGCTGCTGACTGCACAGCATGAGCAACCGCTTCCAGCAACGCATCCACGTCGCGTCCGGCGCGAATGACCTGGCCTAGTTCGAACACCTGGTTAAGTTGTTCCACGCGTCGGCTGAGCAGCTGGTTGCGGCTGATCTGTTCCCGGAAGTGCGTCGCGTTGGCGTAAGCGGTAGAAGCCTTGAGCGCCAGCGCGGTCAGGAAGTCTTCAGTCCGCGCGTCAAAAGCGTCCGGCACACCGGCAAAAACATGAATCGTGCCGACCACCCGCCCGGTGTAATGCACCGGTACAACCAGTGCCGAGGCCGCCCCCGCCGGAGCCGGGACCAGCGCAACGGCAGCGTAGTCCGGGATGCGGACGACCTCGCCGCTCTCCAGCGCCATATGCTCGACCGGCACGATCTCCGTCAACCGATCTTCCGCGCCATGGCGACGCATGATCTCCGGCTGATCCAGGTCGGCCCAGTCCTCCTGAGGAGCCAGCATGAGAATGGTGCATTCAGCGCCAGTGACGCGAATCACTTCCTGGCGGATAACCTGCAGGATGTGCTCCAGTTCGACGCTCAAACCCAGCGCATTGCTGACCCGGCCTAGCGCCTCCAGTTCGGCCAGCCGGGCCTGCAGTGCCTGATCGGTCATAGCCGTCAGACGCTGGCGTTCCACGGCGGCGCTGAGCTGGGCCGCGATCAGTGTCAGGGTGCGCAGTTCAGCCGGGCTGTAATCAGCGCGCCTGCGATTGGCGACGACGAGATCGCCCAGGGTCTGGCGGCCACTCCGCAGGGGCGCGACAAGCGCCTTCCGCAGGCCAAGCTGCTCGATCAGCGGGCGGTACGCGATCGGCAGGGGGCCTTCCCGGAGCAGATCGTTGCTCAGAAAGGGCTGCTCAAACGGAGTTGCACCCGGCAGCAACAGCGGCTGACCCAGTGCCGCGCCACGCACATGTTCCGGCTGCACCCTGAGCGCACCACCGATCTCATCCCAGAGATCGACCAGCGCGATCGGGCTGTCGAACAGGCGGGCGACTGCCGCCAGCGTCTCTCCCACCAGAGCATCCAGAGAAGCGGGAGACACCAGGAGTTCCGCCAGTTCGCCCAGGACACGCGCCTCGGTTGCCTGAGCCTGCGCCTCAGCCTGCAGGCGGGAGTTGGCCTGGATCACCGCAACCTGGGCGGCGAAGATATTCGCCAGCCGGGCATCATCAGGGGTGAAGCTGCTGCCATCCCGCTTGTTGCTGACCAGCAACGCGCCGATCGGACGGCCATTGACGATCAGCGGCGCCAGCAACACCTGGCGCATGCCGACCCAATCGGCCAGCTGTTCAAGGCCGGCTTCTTGCGCCACCGGGTCCTGGCTGAGATCGTTGCACAGCCAGCCCTCCGCCACCCACAGACTGGCCAGCTTACTCCCCGCCGGGACAGGCAGATGCACCGATTCGATCAGCGCCGGGTCAACGCCATAAAAGGTAGGATGTGCCACCAGCACGCTGGCGCGGTCGTCCAGCAGCAGCACGCCGCCCATCTCCGCCCCCAGCAGCGCCGTGATCTGCTCGGCAGCCGCCCGGAACACAGCTTCGGCTTCACCCGCCCGCCCCACGGCCAGGCTGAAGCTCTGCAACGCTCCCAGTTCACGGTGGCGGCGACGGTCACGTTCGGCCAGCGCCGCGGCCTCCACAATCACTGCCGTCTGAGCAGCAAAAAGGCGTAACCGCTGCAATTCCGCCGGGCCAAAGAGTTGCCCGCCACGCCGGTTGCCCAGCAGGATCAGGCCCACCCGCCGCCGCCCCACCAGCAATGGCATCAGCGCCAGCGTGCGCAGGCCCATCGCTGCCGCATGGTCGTGCCAGCCCAGGCTGTCGATCAGCCCGCCCTCGCGCAGATCATTGGCGTACCAGCCCTCGTCACGCAGCCAGGCGCGGCGTGTCAGCGTGCCTTCCGCCAGCGAGTAGCGGGCCGCGGCCACCGCCGCCTCAGGGACGCCATAGAACGGCGGTGCAGGGACCAGCCGGGCGCTCACCGGATCGTAGACAAAGATGCCGCACAGCTCGACATCCATTGCCTCGGCTACCTGACGGGTCAGTGCGGCAAAGAGGGCCTCCCGATCGGTTGCGCCAGCTGCTGCCTGGATGATGGCCTGCAACCCGGCCAGTTCCCTGGCGCGGGCGATTTTCTCATCCAGCAGCCAGGCACGGTCAATGGCTGCGGCGGTCTGATCTGCCGCCGCGCTGAGCAGGCTCAGGTCATCGAAGTCAAACGCTTCCGGCTCCGCCTTGACTACCTGCAGCACGCCAATGAGTTGCCCGCCAATACGCAGCGGCGCGCCAATGTAGCTCTCAAAGAGGGGAGCCTCGTGCCCCACACCGGCATCCGGAGCATGTTCCACCAGCAACGGCTCGCGGTAGGTCATGATCCAGCCGCTGTTGCCCTGGCCTTCCCGCGCCTGGCGCTCCAGGGCCTGCAAGATTGCCCGCTCGCCGACAGCCGCCAGGGATCGCAACGACTGGCCTTCCGCGCTGGCGATCAGCACCTGCCCGGCATCGAAAGGAATAGCCCGGCGTAAAGCGGCCAGGATAGCATTTAGTGTGTCCGGCAGCGGGGCACCATCACCGATGCGCTGGCCGATCTCGCCCAATGTCGTCAGCGCTCGCGCTGTATCCGGGCCATAGACGGTTCGCGCACTGGCGGTATCCCGCAGGATAACCACCTGGTAACGCCCGGTCTCTGCCGGCAACGCGTACGAGGCGGCTTCCACGCGTCGCTGGCCGACCTGAAGCATCGCCCGCCCCTCAGTGGCGAACAGATCGCGGAAGGCGTCCGCCGGGCGAACCTGTGTGGCCAGCAGTTCCAGGTCCGGCTCGCTGTCGTCCAGCGAGAACCACTCGCGGGCATGGCGGTTAGCAAAGGCAATCCGCCCATAGCCGCTGGCCAGCAGGATGGCGTCGGTCGTGCTGGCCAGGCTGACCGGCACCGGCGGCCCGGATGCGGGCGGGTCGGTCTGGGGCCGGTAGCGCAGGGCGACATACACGCCCGCCAGCAGCACCAGACCGGCGATGATGAACACTAGCGCCAGGTTCATGGTCGTACAGCTTTGCTATGGTGCGGCAGGGGCGGGCCGGCTCACCACTCCGTTTCGTAATCTTCGATCGCTGCCTGCCCGCCGGACCGGCGATCCTCGGCGGCCAGCTCCGTGATCTCGCGGATGTCGGCAAAAGTGTGCATCCGCGCGGATACCGCGCCGGTGGAGATGGTCATCAGCGGCGCCTGCCGCTCGATCCCCTCACTCTGAACAATCACATAACCGCGCTCGCGGTCGATAAACGAATAATGCTGCTTGATCTCGTTCTCAAAGCGTGTTTCGATCCGCCCCCGCATGGCCTCCGGATCGGGGCTATGGGTGATGATGATGAAGTTATCCCCGCCGGGATGACCGACAAAATCGTTGGGCGTGCCCAGTTCGTCCACCACTTCGCCAAGCAACAATGCGGTAAAACGTTGAACATCATTGCCGGCCAGAAAGCCATATACTTCCTTAAAAGCTTCCAGATGGTTGATCTTGAGATCGATGTACGTCCACGTATTGTTGGAAGGGTTCCGCAGCAGGCTGCGCAACAGGGCAATCGCATGTGAAACTCTAATGTAGGACAATGGCAGCCAAACGACAAGGAGGCTGCCATGCTACCCGAAACGAGCTTGCTCGCATACTTTGCAGACCTGGAAGACCCGCGCAATGACCATCAATGCACACATCCGCTGATGAATATCATTGTCATCGCCATCCTGGGGGTGATTTGTGGAGCCGACAACTGGGTAGACATCGAACGGTACGGCAAGGCGAAGCAGGGGTGGCTGGCAAGCTTCCTGGACTTGAGCCATGGGATACCGTCGCATGACACCTTTGGCCGAGTGTTTCGCTGGCTAGACCCGGAAGCGTTTCAAGCCCGGTTCATCACCTGGACACAAAGCCTGTGCCAACACACGCAAGGTCAGTTAGTCAGTGTGGATGGCAAGAAGCTACGGCGGTCGCATGACCGGCCCCATGGCCGAGAGGGCATTTGGATGGTGAATGCCTGGGCAACAGCGAACCGACTGGTGCTGGGACAGCGGCAGGTGGAGGACAAAAGCAATGAAATCACCGCCATACCGCCGTTGTTAGAGGCCCTGGACATAACCGGGTGTGTGGTGACGATTGACGCCATGGGCACACAAAGTGCGATTGCCGAGGCTATCGTGGCGGCAGATGCCGACTACATCCTGGCGGTCAAAGAGAACCAGGGCACACTCTACGAAGACCTGGAGATGTTATTTGAGGGTTTTGAAGACACCGAATATGCCGATGCGCTCTACGATGACTACAAACAGGTCACCGAAGGGCATGGCCGCCGTGAAATCCGGCACTGTTGGGTCGTGGCCCACCCCGATTACTGGGCCTACCTGCGCCGTGCGTCCACCTGGCCACGCCTAACCAGCCTGGTCAAACTGATAACCGTGCGCACCATCGGTACCAGGACGGAAATCACAACCCGCTACTTCATCAGTAGTTGGCGGGCTTCCGCCCGGCAGTTCTTGCAGCGCATCCAGGCCCATTGGCAGATTGAAAACGGCCTCCACTGGGTGCTGGACATCGCTTTCCGTGAAGATGAAGCCCGCCTTCGCAAAGACCATGCCCCCCAGAACATGGCCGTGCTCCGCCACATGGCAACCAACCTGCTCAAACAGGATAAATCCGTCAAAGTGGGTATCGCGGCCAAACGCAAGATGGCCGGCTGGGACAATGACTATCTATTCCGCGTGCTATGCCCAGATTAGAGAAGCACATGCGATTGCCCTACTGCGCAACTGCTCCTCGATCAGCCGCCCACTGGGCAGGTTAGAATTGGGATCGGTCAGGGAGATCATCTCCGAGCGCTGGATGGCGTTCTGGACGCGCAGCCGTAGCTCCTCGATATCGAAAGGCTTAGTGATGTAGTCATCCGCGCCCAGTTCCAGCCCGGCGATCTTGTCGCTGCGCTCGTCTTTCTGGGTCAGGAAGATGATCGGGATGTGGCTGGTACGGGTTGTCGTCCGCAGTTCCCGGCAGACGGTATAGCCGTCCATATCCGGCAACATGATGTCCAGCACGATCAGGTGTGGCAGTTGCCGGCGGGTGTACTCCAGCGCATCACCGCCACGCGGCGCAACGTGGACGTCGTATCCCTGGCCATTGAAGTAGATGCGCAGCATGTTGGAGATATCGACATCGTCCTCAACAACCAGAAGCTTGGCTCTGCTGATCATGGGCTGCTCTCCAGCGCCAAAGGCCCGCCAGCCCTGCCGGATGGCAGGCCTTACACTCTCTCCATCCATTGATACCTGCGCCTAAACTATACATACGAAATGGCCTAACCGCCACCGGCAGTGCGGCCGGTCATTCCCTCAGGTGGTTTAACGGCCGTGACGCGGCGACCAGCGCCGCCGCTCGCTGGCAGCGCGCTCCTGTACGCGGGCGATCGTCTCCGGCGTGACCGGGCCGCGCTCAAAACTGCGGAAAGGCCCCAGTCGAAAACCGTGCCGGGCGGCAATCGCGCTGATCTCCTCCACGCGGGCACGGGAGATCTGCTTGCCCAGACTGTAATCCTCGTAGCGGCCTTCCAGGGCCAGGGCCATCGTCTCAGCCATGCAGGCATAGGCCATACGCGGCGGAAAACCAAAATCGAAGTGAAAATCGACGTCGCCAGGCACTTCCACCATGCCACCCTCGATCACCAGTACGTCGTCACGCTGCTCCCCCACCCGCCGGGAAACGTCGCGCGGGCGGGCCACATCGCAGACGACCGCCCCCGGCTTAAGATGCTCCGGCTCGATCACGGCGGTGATGGCGCTGGTCACCGTCAGCACCAGGTCAGCATCATAGATGCTGGCCGGGTCGGTGCTGGTGATCAGTTCTGCGCTGCCGGCTGCGGCGCAGCGCTCCTGCAACGCTGCCAGCGCGTCAGGACGGCGGCTCACAAGGGTCAGGCGGGCGACATCCCCGGCCAGCAATTCCGCGCAGACCTGCCCGATCGCACCGGTCGCGCCGACGACCGCCGCATGCGCCTGCCCCAGGCCGATGCCCATGATCGCCGCCGCCCGGCGTACCGCTTCCACCGCCATGGCAATCGTGTAAGCGTCGCCGGTGGTCACCGGCACATCCAGAGCGCGGGCGATGGTGATCCCGGCGTCGCCCACCACTGACGTGTAAGCGCCCAGGCCCAGTATCCGCGCACCAAGACGCTCGGCCAGCCGGCCTGTAGCGATGATCTTGCGGTAAACGCGCGCTTCTGGCAGGGTCATCATCCGCTGCGGCGTGAACGGACAGGCCACAAACCAGCCCCGCAGTTCGCGGCCGGTGCTGGCGGAGCGAATCCCTGTGATCTCAGAGATGTAGACCGGCGGGAAGAACAGCGAGAAAAAATCCACCTGCTCAGGAGTCAACAGGCGGCCCAGCCAGGGCCACTTGCGCGAGACATCCTTTTTGGGATCAATCGGGTGGATGATGAAGGCAAAGGTATCGGTGATAGCCGGGTTGGACATAGCCCCTTTGGCCTCCGGGCAGGGCGCCCCGCGCCTACCACTCCTCCTCCTCAGCTTCCTCGCCGGGGCGCGGGTAGTAGCGCGGGTGCATCTCACGGATGTAATCTGGCATGTTATGGTGCGCGCTCTGCTCAAAGGTCACATTGCGCATGATCACACGGTTGTTAGGGTCGGCGGCCACAACGGTATCCGATTCGATCATCCGCGCCGGGAAGATCACAAAACCGGAACCGATGCGGCAGTTATGCCCCACGCAACCGCCCAGCACGATCTGCCCCACTTCTTCCAGGCCGTGGATGCTCATCGCCCGGATCGGCGTGGGCAGCAGGTTGAAGTCGGTGAAGGTGTTGCCCGCGCCAATGAACGTATTGCGTCCGATCACACACATCTGGACGCACGTGTTCTGAGCCAGGATGGAGTTGTTCATGAAGACACTGAAGTAGCACGAAGCCCGGAAGGGGAAGAAGCAATTGTTGCCGATAACGCTGGTCATCAACTGACAGCCCTGGTCGATGCTGACGTTATCCCCGATATGACAGTTATCGATCACCACCCCCGGCCCAATGTAGCAGTTATCGCCGATGGTGGTCGGCCCCAGGATGGTCGCCGACGGGTGAATCTGGGTATTCTTGCCCACCTTAACCAGCGCCGAACTGGAGAGCAACTGCTTCCATTCCAGGATGGCCCGCCACAGCATCTTGAGCTGCAGAAAGTTGCTCCGCTTGATCCGTTCCTCAAAGCGGCTCCCACGGGCAAAGACGCCCTGCACCGTATTGGCAAAGTAGACATGCACCCAGCTCTCGATGGAAAACAGCACCCGCTCGGAAAGGAAATGCGTCAGGTCCTGCCCATCCTGGGACATATAGTGCGGGACGGAATAGAAGCCTTTCTCCTGCGGATCGGTGGGGATGATCATCGGCTGGATGTCATCCGTGTACCCGGCGGGGAAGTACCACAGGTCAGCCATGTAACAGGCCACTTCTCCATCGGGGCCATAGTACGGTTCGAAGCCGCGCGTCAGTGGCCGGACATAAGTCTGAAAAACGCGATCATCCGGCGCGTAGGCCGCCCGCATCGCCCGCCCGGTTTGCTGCGCCAGCCGCCGCGCCGCCCGGTAGAAGGCGTCCAGATACTCGCGGTCAAAGTAGATGCTGGCGCGGAAAACCAGGCATGGCCCGTCAACATCGCGCTCCGCCAGTTCTTCCAGCCGGGTCAGCGGTAACTCCGCGGTCGGCTCAAGCTGCTCGCCAAAGTATTCCGCCAGCAAGTCCTCCTGGTGCAGCTTGAGCTGCTTACCCATAAAAGACAGCTCGCTGGCCGGTTCGTTGAACGGCGGGATGTGCCGTTCGTCCTGCAGGATGAATTTGCGCAGTTTAGGAGCCATAGTCGTCAGTCAAGTGGTTTTTTGGTGATGGTAATCGTGCAGACCTCATCACCACAGCCCATGCAGGTCGTCTCTTCCACCTGGAAGGTCTTGCCGCCGCTCAGCCACAGCAGGGATTCCTGCAGCAGGCCGACGGCAACATGGCAACACGGGCGATCAGCGGTCACCCCCCAGCACACCGGATTGCGTTCAATGATCCAGAACAGAGCCTCCGGGGTGTCCTGGAGCCGCACGATCTGGTCTGTCTGGCGGTTGAACAGCTCGCAAAACGCCCTGGCGCCCTGGGAAAGCTTGATGCTGAACGGCAGCAGATGGAAGGTAAGTTCAGCCAACCCCATCATCGGTCCGTATTCGCGGATGCCGTGCTTGAAGCACACCCGCCCCACCCGCAGGGCAATGCCGCGCGCGCTGCGTGGCCCGTACATATCCAGCAAGGCCTGGGTCAGGCCGCCGATGACCTCAAAGCTGAACTGCCGATCTGAATTATTGGGCGGGGGGGACTGGGCATAATGGGCATACCCGGCCAGGTTGAGCAATGCCTGCAAGCCGGTACGGCCCAGCACCTCCTCGTAAGAGAGCAACAGGATACGCCCCATCCGGTTCGGATAGGTGTAACGTCGCTCGTTGCCCGCCATCAGCGGGGGCTGATCCATCTGCGGCTCAACCACAGCCGCCTCCTGCTAGGCGCTGCGCAAAAAGCCAAGGACAATCTCGTGAAACTTCTCCGGTTCATCCAGCATGACAAAATGACCGGAATTTTGAAAGAGGTGTACCTGGGCATGGGGCACGCCGGCGGTCAGCACACGGTGCTGGTTCGGATGGACAATGATGTCCTTGCGCCCATAGATGCCTAGCGTTGGGATGCGCAACCTGGACAGCGCCGGGCGGAGATCGGTCCGGCGCAGGGTGCCAATACTCTCAAAGAACGAATTGACGGTGACCTGGGAAAAATCCTCGGCGATCATCCGGGACATCCGGGCGCCGTCATTAGCCATGAAGTAAGCATAGCCGCGCAGGAATAGCTTGACCGCCGGTGGTGAAATGAAGAAGAACCGCGCTACCGCCCTGTAGCCAGATGCCTTGAGCAACAGGTTCAGCGACGACCCGACAATCGGCGATCCAACCACCCCAACCTTAGTTACCCGTTCCGGATATTTGATGGCCGTGCCCAGCGAGACTGTCCCGCCCATCGAATGGCCGATCAGCGGCGCCTGGCGAATCCCCAGCTGATCCATGAACTGGTTAACCAGTTCGACAAAGTTGGGCACCGAAAAGCTGAAGCCTTCCTCAATCGGGCTGCTGGTTCCAAAGCCCCAGAAGTCCAGGGAGTAGGTCTTGAATTCCCGCCCCAGGACTTCGATCGTGTCCCGCCACAGTGCCCAGGAGCCAAGCCAGCCATGCAGGAGCAGGACGGGCCGCCCCCGACCATACGTCTCATAATGGACAATGCCCTGATCAGTTACCAGTGACGCCACGGCAACCGGCCCCCCCGCGCTGGCCTATCCCCGCACGCCTGTCATCCGCCGGTCTACAGCCCGCTCAGCCCCGGCCAGATTGGAGCCGGTGCGCATCAGGTTTCCATCTCTTCCAGGATGGAATACAGCAGCTCCAGCAGAACGTTCTTGACGCTTTCCTTGTCCAGCGCCACGCACGGCAGCAGCTTGACGTTGTCGTCGATGCGCAGGGCAATCCGCAGATCTTCCGGCGACCAGGCATCTTCGTGATCCTGCTTGTTGGCGGCCACAACATACGGCGTGGGGGCGTATGCGCGGAAGGTCTCCAGGATGCTCTTGGCCTCGCGGAACGTCTCCGGCTTGGAGCTATCGACCATCACCACAAAGCCCAGCATCCCCTCGGCCAGAATCTCCCACATAAAGTCAAAGCGGCGCTGGCCGGGCGTGCCAAACAGGTACAGCACCAGGTCGTCATCGACCGTGATGCGCCCGAAGTCCATCGCCACCGTGGTTTGCTCCTTGATCTCCTGCTCCGCAGGATTACGCAGGTCGCGTTCGGTGGAGACGACTTCGATTTCCGAGATGGAGCGGATGAATTCCGTTTTGCCCGAACTAAAGGGGCCGGTGATGACCATCTTGACTGTTTGCATAACTGGCTACTCGCTTTTTCCCCACGCACTACGCCTGTCCGTAACCGGACAGAACAGAACGCCTAAAGCGTCCGGATACGTTCGATAAGCTTGTTGATGACGGTTGGCTGCACCTGGGACATCTCCCGGCGGCGACGCAGGGCCGCCGCCTGACGGGCCTGCTCCACCATCTCCGGTGGGCGGACCAGTTCCACCAGTCCCGCCTGCAGCAACCCGTAGACAATCCGCCGAATCTGGGTGTCGCTCAGGTTGGTCGCTTTGGCAATCTGGCGGATCGAATTCTTGGGATTAACAAAGGAAACTACACGCCATTCATCCTGGCTGAGGTGAAGCCCCTTGAACTTGTCACCCGGCGCCTCAGGGAATTTCAGCGCCAGGTCGAGGTTGGGCAACTCCTCGTTCAGCAGCGCCACCTCACGGATGCGGCGGCTGGCTTCCATGATCACGTCTTCAAGGTCAACCGGGACAGTGATCCGGTCATCACCAACCAGCTGACCTTCATGAAACAGGAATGGCCCTTCCGACCAGGTCAGGAGGTCGTAGATGATGTCCAGCATATACTGCTGAATGCTGGTGACAATATCAACCTGGGTGACGTAATTGGCCTGGATCAACAACAAAGCCAGCGCCTTGTCGCTGGTGTTGCTGGCGCGTTCGCGGATCACCTGAGCCTGGCGCTGGTTAAGCTTGCCAGCCTTATAAAGCACGGTAGCCAGGTTTCCGTCCTGGTTGCCCATTGACGCATGAACCAGCTTTCCCTCCCTGAAGGCGACGCTCGCCCGCTCAGTGCCGGGCACATACTTGATCCTGTCGTTCGCGTCTCTCTCGGTGGTAGGGATACCCTCGTATATCTTCAGGATACCGGTCTTCTTGGCAAGATTGATGAGGTTCAAAAGCTGGGTCGTGCTGAAGTCTCTGAGATTACCTTTAAGCGCCATCCATGACCTGTTCTTGATCTTGTGGACAGAGTATCGAGTTGGCGACCCATGTTGGACTGCCGGGCATTATACCCCCGGCAAAAAACCGAGTCAACCAGGGTAGAAACCAGCCAGCCCCACCCTGTCCAGTATACATATTCGCTAAAGGCATTCTACGACCAAGCGCCGTATTCGACAATCGGCCTGCAAAGCAATGGCGCAAGGCGGCAGGGCGGACTTCCCCAGTGCAGGCATTCGGGCGTTTGTGCCGTAAGACAATTTCAATTATAATATGGAAAAGAACAAATGTTCAGGAGGCGGGTGATGTGTGGCCGTTTTACCCTGACCGTCAATCCAGAAGTCGTCCAGCTGGCATTTGCCCTGGAGTCTGTCCCGGCCAATTACACGCCGCGCTATAACATCGCGCCAACCCAGCCGGTGCTGGCCCTGACCAACGAGGGCCACCGCCGTGCCACCATGCTCCGCTGGGGGCTGATCCCGGCCTGGGCCAAAGATCCATCCATTGGCAATAGCCTGATCAACGCCCGGTCAGAGACGCTGGCGGAAAAGCCGGCCTTCCGACATGCCTTCCGGCGACGCCGTTGTGTGATCTTCGCCGATGGCTTCTATGAATGGCAGCGTCTGCCGGATGGCCGCAGACGGCCAATGTATATCCGGCTGGCCAGCGGAGAGCCATTTGCGCTGGCCGGGCTATGGGAGATATGGCAGCCCTCTCACAGCGACGAGGCGCTGCGCACCTGCACCATCGTCACCACCCGCCCCAACGCCTTCATGGCGTCAATCCATGCCCGGATGCCCGTGATCCTTGACCGCGCTGTTGTGGAGGACTGGTTAACGCCCGGCGATGTGGATCCCCTGGAACTGATGCCCCTGCTGGCTCCACTGGAGATGCTGCCCTTAACCGCCTACGAAGTCTCCAGGGCAGTCAACAGCCCGCATACTGACGTACCCGATCTGATTCGCCCGCTGCCCGCTTCGCCACCGCCAGATCGACTGTTGTAGCGACTCAAGCAACGCCGCCACCTTGCCGGACGCTGCAACGCCGTGCAGGCCACCGCTTCCGGTATTTGCAGATCAGGGCGCTCATGGTATACCGGAGGGCATACGCCACGCCTGTCTGGAGAGGGTGGGTATGTCGGAAACACAGCGCGTGAAACCTGGGGAGGACGCGACTCCGCCGGAATTGCCTGCCATCGCTGAGCGTATCCTGGTACCGGTGGCCAACCCGGCCACCGCGGAGAACCTGTTGCGGCTGGCACTCTCGCTGCTAGAAACGGATGGCCGGGTGATCGCCGCTTTTGTGATGCCACACAGCGTCGAGCCGCATCCCCAGCCGCTGCAGGAGCTACAGGCCATCGTTGAAACCCTGCAGGCAGAGGGCGCGCCGGTGACTCTGGTGACAGACGCCGCCACCAGCATCCCCCGCGGCATTCTGGATATGGCCCAGGAACAGAATGCCGACCTGATCCTCGTTGGCGTGCGTGGTCAGCAGCACGGGCAGGTGGTGCTTGGCCCCGTGGCGGAAGCGGTGGCCCGCACGGCTCCCTGCAATGTCCTGATCTATCGCGGCACCCGGCCACTGCATCAGGGCAAAGGGTACCGCCAGGTGGTGGTGCCCGCGGATGGCAGCCGCCACTCACGGCTGGCGGCGCGTATCGGCCTGCGCTTTGCCCGCCGGATCGGCGTTCCCCTGACAATGGTGTACGTGCAAACCGAGGCGCGGATGCGTCGCTGGCAGGCCCTGGGCCTGATCGAAGCCAGCCTGGAAGACCTGCCGGAATTGGAGCACGGTGTGGAAATCCGCCGGCAGGTTATTCGTGCTGCAGATGTCGTCAGCGGCATTGTCGAGCGCTCCTCACCGGACACGCTGGTCCTGCTGGGTTTTTCGGAACAAAGCTCCCTGGATAACTGGCTGTTTGGCGACATCCCGCAGCGGATGCTGGCCCGTGCTCCGGGGCCGCTGATCCTGGTCAAGCAGATCGTCGGTGAACGGGTAACGCAGAAGGTCGGCCACCGCCTGGCCAACCTGATGCCCACCCTGACACCCGCCGAAGAATTAGAGGTGCGGCAGGCAGCGCTGGATATGGCCCGGCCTACAGTTGACTTCGTAGTGCTGGTGGTGCTTTCCTGCCTGATCGCCAGCTTGGGGCTGGTACAGAACAGCCCGGCGGTGATCATCGGGGCCATGCTGGTTGCCCCGCTGATGTCACCGCTGATGGGCTTCGCGGTGGGCATGGTAGAGGGAGATACCCAGCTGATGCGCCGGGCGGCGCTAACAATGTTGCGTGGCGTATTGCTGGCGCTGTTGCTGGCGATAGTCGTGGGCCTGTTGACCCCGCTCAAGAAGCCGACCGCCGAGATGCTGGCTCGCGGGGAACCATCGCTGCCCGATCTGGGGGTGGCGCTCTTCGCCGGGATGGCCGGGGCGTACGCTATGGCCCGCAAGGACATCCCCTCCGCGCTGGCTGGCGTGGCGATCGCAGCGGCGTTGATGCCGCCATTGTGTACCGTCGGTATTGCCCTGGCGTTTGCCCGCCCGGCGCTGGCTTCTGGAGCTTTCTTCCTGTTTATCACCAATATTGCGGCGATCAGTCTGGGTGGTGCGGCGGTCTTCCTGTGGCTGGGGCTACGCCTGCGGCGTAGCGCCGACGATGCAGCCAGCTATCGGCGGCGGTTCGTGGCAGCGGCAATCGTGCTCCTGCTGCTGGCCGTGCCACTGGGGGATTCACTGCGGCAATCGGCGCTGGCAGCCAGCCATCTGGAATCCGCCTGGACAGTGTTGCGCGACCAGCTAAGCGGGGCCAGAGTCATGGATGTGCAATGGGTCGATGGCTCGCATACGGCCATTGTTGCTACGGTGCAAGGCCCGGAACCGCCGACGCCGGATCAGGTGGCCAAACTGCAGGCGTTGCTGGCCGAGCAGATCGGGCGGGAGGTAGCCCTGGAGGTGATCGCCTGGCAGCAGGTGCGGCCTGCCGGGCCTTGAGGAAGGGCGCTGCGGATCGCCTGTTGCGGGCGGAATCGGCTATGATAAGACCGGGGCGCTCCTGTGGGCGGGGTGCAGCGCGCAGCAAGACAGGGGGTGACATGCTCAGCGGCAAAGGGATGTGGCTGTGGGAGATCGACCACACGGAGGCCCATCCGGCGCGGATGGTAGAACTGGCCCGTGCAGCAGATATTGAGCACATCCTGGTCAAACTGAGCGACGGCGAGTACAGTTACCCGATCCCGGCCACTGATCCGGACGGCCGCAAGGAGCGCCTGACGCACGATGTGATCGTGGCTTTTCGCAAGGCCGGGATCACCGTGTGGGGCTGGGGTTTCGTCTATGGCAGCGAAGTTGATCAGGAAGCGCAGGCCCACCGCCTGGCGGCGCGAGTACGCCAGTACGAATTGCCCGGCGCGGCGATCAACGCCGAGGACTATGGCCGCTATCGCTGGTCGGCGCCCGGCGGCGTGGACCGCGCCCGGCGCTTTATAGAAACACTCAGGAATGATCTGGCGGGGGTTGCCGGCGGCGTGTTGACCGCGCTCAGTTCCTACCGCTACCCCAGCTGGCACCCAGATTTCCCGTTTGCGGCGTTCATGGCTGCCTGTGACATCGCCATGCCACAGGTCTACTGGCCGTCACAGGACGGCGGCGATCCGGTCCGTACCCTGGAGGATAGCTATCAGGAATACCGCGCCGCTTTTCCAGATAAACCTTTCATCCCCACCGGCTCAGCCTACGGCGAATACTACGGTTCCGGCGCCGGGCGTTTTTTCTGGTCAGCCCGGCCTGATCAGATCGCGTTATTCCTGCACCGGGCCAGAACGCTGGGCTGTCCGGCGGCTAACCTGTGGAGCTGGCAGCACGCCCGTAATGACAGCGCCAACCGCGACTATCCTGGCACACAACTCTGGGATGCAGCAGCAGCCTACGATTACACAGCGACACCGGTTGACCCGATCCCCAGGCCTCAGGCTGGCCCGGAGAGCGTGATCATCACGGTGGGTAGTGCAGGCTACCATGATGGCGTCTATGACCGGGCTTCTGGTGGCTTTCGCGAGTTTACCCGTGGAGGAGAACGCCTGAAAAGCGCGCCGACCAGCCGCGCCCGTAGCAGTGTGTGGGCAGCCTGGGTGCCGGAGTCGCTGGCCCCCGGCGTCTATGAGATTGCCGCCTGGGTGCCGGGCGTCAACGCCGATACCCGCCGGGCGCGCTATGCGATCCACGGCGTGGCCGGTTGCGTCACGCCGCTGCGGGTGGAGATCAATCAGGGGCAATTCTACGACACCTGGGCTTCGCTGGGGGTCTTTGCGCTGGATGGGGCGCAGTCCCGGCGTGGCATGGTTAACCTGACTAACCTGACTGGGGAAGAAGGCCGCCGGATCGCTTTTGGCGCGCTGCGCTGGCGGCTGGTTGACCCGGCTTCCGGCGAGGAAAGCGGGGAGCCAGCCGATACGCCCGCTGGCCTGGCCGATGGCTTTGACCCGCCGATAGGCACGCTGGCGGAACGCCGGGGCGACGCCGTCTGGCCTGGCGAGTGGGTGGATTCGACCGGTTTCGGCACCCGTTATACCGACAGCGGTGGCAACGCCGCCTATCACACCGGCGCTGACCTGAACCTCAACCGGCCTTCGTGGAACCGCGATGCCGGGATGCCGGTCTACGCTGTCGCCAGTGGCGTGGTGGTATATGTGGGCAGCCCCGGCCTGTGGGGCAACATCGTGATCATCCGCCACGATCCCCTGGCTCCCGGTGGGCCGGTGGTGTATTCGCGCTCAGCGCACCTGGCAGCGGTGAACGTCCGCATCGGGCAGCGGGTCAGACGGGGCGAGCCGCTGGGGACAATTGGCCGACCCCGCGGGGGAACCGAACACCTGCACTTTGACATCAGCCCCACCGAGGCGCTGGCTATCAGGCCTAACGACTGGCCCGGCCTGGATCGGGCGCGGCTGCTGCGCGATTACGTCGACCCGCGGGCATTCATCCGCCGCAACCGGCCTCGCTGACCGGCGGCTGCATGAGGAAGGCGAGGATGGAACTCCTGATCGATGGCCACAATCTGATCCATGCCCTGCCCGGCATCGACCTGGCCGATCCTGATGATGAGGCGCGGTTAGTCGAAAGGCTGAGGGCCTATTGCGGGCGTACGCGGCGCCATGCAACCGTGATTTTCGATCGCGGTTTGCCGGGCGGCCCTTCGCGTGAACTGTCATCCGGGCAGGTCAAGGTGATCTTTGCGCCGTTACACACCACCGCCGATCGCCTGATCATCAGCCGGATCGAACAGGTCAGCAACCGCGGCCAGTATTTGGTCGTTTCCTCCGACCGCACCATTCGTATGGCAGCCATGGCCCGCGGTTTGCAGACGATGACAAGCCAGGAGTTTGCCGAGAAACTCCAGATTACTCTGCACCCTCCCGCCGCCGCCCCAATCGATGAAGACACCAGGGATATCTATGTAGACGACCCGGATGAGCTTGAGGACTGGCTGCGGCTCTTCACCCCACCGGATGCGGAATAAGCCGCTGCATCGATTGTGCCGGATTTCTCATAAGGCTTTAATGCACAATTAAGGACTGACTCAGGCAAGGGAAGTAATCTTTGGACAGTGAAATGACCCCCCAGGCTGCGCCAAACGCAGCAAGTCGATTTCACTGGCCAATCCGATAAGGATGCCTCAAGCCTACGGCCGTTTGCTGTGCCCCCCCTCACAGCAAGCGGCCGTCCTCTTTTTTTGTGGCGTTTGTGGCGAGCCGGAACAAAGCCCGTCAACCGCCGCCGGTGGGTGCAACTTCCCTGGTAACGCTGGCGCTAGTGGCGCGTGCTGCCAAGTTCAGGCTGTGGTATCCAGTAGTTCGTGGACGGTGTGCAGAAGCTGGATAGCCCGCACGGGCTTGAGGAAGATGCGGGCGACGACATTGTACTGCCGGGCTTCCTCCACCATCATCGGGCGGGCAGTGATAACGATGACTTTGGTGTTGCTCAGGTGGGGCATCCCCTGGATAGCTTCCAGCAGGTCAAGGCCGTTGATTCCCGGCATGGCCAGATCGAGAAGGATGATATCCGGGGTGTATTGCTGAAGGGCCTGCAGGGCGTTTTCTCCGCCCAAAGCGGGGATGATCTGGCAATCCTCACGCTGAAGCATCCGCGTGAGCAGCGTCAGCACTTCCGGTTCATCTTCGATGATCAAGACGGCAGGACTCATCGCTGGCAAGTCTCATGTCGCTTGATGGGTGGGTACGCTGCCCGGTGGGGGAACTGGAGCAAAAAGACCGGGCATGTCCTGGCGGCACAGTGTTTACTTCCCACCACACCCGCTCCCCCTATGCTTGCAGGCGTGAAAGGATGGGCCTGGTAGGATTCGAACCTACGACCGACCGGTTATGAGCCGGCTGCTCTAACCGCTGAGCTACAGGCCCGTCTGGAGAGCTAAAACAAAGAGCGGGCAACGGGATTCGAACCCGTAAAAACAGCTTGGAAGGCTGTTGTGTTACCCTTACACCATGCCCGCCGGTTAGAAGATACCTTTTCCAGAATGTTAAGGTCATCTGGAGTCGGGGCGCCCGGATTTGAACCGGGGACCTCACGGTCCCAAACCGTGCGCGCTAACCAAACTGCGCTACGCCCCGCGATGTGCGCCTATTGTACCACCCGCGGGCGCTCTCGTCTATCCGCAGGGCGGTGCTTGCCGATCAGTATACAGACAGGCGTCAGTTCAAGCAAGGTGGAATAGCCGCGGGCCGCGCGGTGCCCTTTTGCGTCCGGCGTTTTGGCGGTAAGCTATAGGTCAGTTCATCACGACCTGGCGAGAGGAGTTGACCGTGGCGGCACGCGGCAAGTTGACGTCAGAAGAGATAGCGCTGGCTTTTCTGATCGGTTTTGGCATGCTGCTGATGATGCTGGCTGGCGCAGTAGGGGTTTCCCTGAAGGATGCCAACCCCGTCGTTTTTGGCACGTTGTTCGGGCTGGGGGCGGCGGCGTTCGTGATGGGCATGGTGTTCTGGCTGGCGTTCATCCGGCCCTGGACACAGTTTGACGACATCAACGTGCCCCGTGATTCCGGGCATCACGGGCATGATGAGGCTCACTGAGCCGAACCCGCTGCATAATCCCGCCAGAAAAGACCCCGACGCGCTTCGTCGCCGGGGCCTTTTATTGCACGGAACTCAGCCGGAGGGCGGCACGCCCTCGGTTGGCACACCTTCCGGCGGCACCCCCTCGATGGTAGGAGTGGGGGTAGGCGTGGCGTTAGCGCACTTCTCGCGGGCGTCAGCCAGGCGAGCCGCCACGCTGCTATTGTTGACCAGACTGAGCGACCGCCGGTAATACTGTTCCGCCGGGCAGAATTCGGTCTGGTAGGTGTAGGCGTCGCCGCAGGCAGCGTAGCTGTTGGCCAGCCGCTGGAGCACATCGCGGTACTGCGGCGCTTCCGCGTACACACTTTCCCACTCGCGCACAGCCAGCAGGCATTCCATGCCCTCGGCATTGAGACCGTCCAGATAGCGCCCGGCGACATAGGCTTCATAGCCCAGATCGCCGATCGGGGCGATGGCCCGCGCCTGCTCCGCCAGCAGGATGCCTTCCGCCAGCCGGTTAGTGTCCGGGCCGGTCAGGTACTGGCGGCTGAGGGAGGTCAACGCCTGATGAAGCATGGTGTTGACTTCCGCCTGCCGGTATTGCGGATCCAGCCCGCGCAGGATGTCCAGCCGGTTGATGACCGTCGGGTAGTCACGTACGGTCAGCGCCGCTTGCGCTTCTGCAAACAGGGCATCAGCAGAGAGCTGGACGCCACCCGTCGGCGATGGCGAGGGCGTCGGCGTGCTTTCCAGGGTGGGCGAAGGCGTCAGCGTTGGCGAGGCGGTGGGTGTGGAAGTGACCGCCAGCACCTCGGTCAGCAGGGCAGCAGGACTGCCCCCCGGAGCGCCCAGGGTAAGCACCACGTGCTGCAGACGCATGGCGGCCAGTTCGTTGTTGCCAGCGGCAACATCAGTGAGGGCCAGGCTGTACTGGGTGGCGATGTCAGCCTGCCGGGTGGAACGGGCGTAACGTTCCAGAGCCTGCACGCCATCGTTGTAGCCGGCCAACCCGGCCAGCCCGATGATGCTGCACGACAGGCATACCCCGATAACAGCAACAACCGCCAGCAGGAGCGCGCTGCCGCCGCGTCCTTCCGGCGTGGCTGGCTCCGGTTCAGGGTGCAGCGGCGGCTGCCCTGGCCGGGTAGCCGGGCCGCCCTGCAAGCGCTGCGTTGGAGATGGTTGATCGCTCATGATTGCCTTTGCGGCCTCCCGGCTGCCGGTGCGCCGCCGGGGAATAATTCAGATTGGGTGTCCAGCGGGGGCATTATACCGTTCCGGCGCTGGGCTGACCAGACTGACTGCACGGCAAAGGCAACAGCGTATAGCTAGCTCTGAAGGTTGGTGGTGGCGGTCAGGGTGATCAGCGTGATCTCCGGTGGGCAATTGAAGCGCACGTAAGGCGCGGTCATGCCGATGCCTCGGTTCACGTAGAGGCGCATGCCCGCCAGAGTGTAGAGGCCCATGTCGTAGCGGCGACCCAGCCGGGGCAGCACCGGCGCGCCAATCCCCGGCAGGCGCACCTGCCCGCCATGACTGTGGCCGGAAAGCTGCAGCCCGATCCGTCCGGTTGCCGCCGCTTCATCGGCGAAGTCTGGCTCGTGGGCCAGCAGGACGGTGGCGACTGCCTCAGGCGGGACTTCCGCCAGCGCCTCGTCCAGATCGTCCTCATGCTCCCAGACATCGTCTACGCCGACGATGTACAGCGTATCCCCGCCGCGCCGAACCTCGGCATGGGTGTTCCACAACAGCCAGGTGTCGGCATCCAGGATGGCCCGCCGCACAGTGCGGGCGTCCAGCCAGTGGTCATGGTTGCCCAGCGTGGCCGCCACCCCCTCGCGGGCACGCAGAGAACGCAGGAAGCGGGTGATATCGGCCTGCAGACCGCGGTAAGCACGGCTGGCGATATCCCCGGTGACGGCGATCAGGTCAGGGGCCAGCGCGTTCACCTGCGCCGCGACTTCCTCCAGCTGCGCCGCCGTGATCCAGTCGCCCATGTGTAGATCACTGATGTGCGCAATGGTGAAACCTTCGAACGCGGGCGGCAGGTGCCGCAGGGGGGTGGTTACCGCGCTATGGCTCAGCCAGTAAGGCTCGATGCAGGTGATGTAAGCCGATGCGCCGATCCCGGTGACACCCAGACCGGCAACCCCACCGGCCAGCATCTTCAGGAACCTGCGGCGGGAAAGTACAGTGCTCATCGTACGACTCAATCCGGGCGGCGGTTGCTGCCGCTAACACTAAAACGCGATCACTATCCGGATCATACCCGTAGCCATGCGCGCCAGCCATAGGCCAGGTGGGCTATCGCGGGCCGAATTGCCCCGCCGGGATCGCTGGTCTATAATGACAGCAATGGGACGACGAGTCGATCCGCAAAGGTACCAGGCCGATGAACAGACGCGCTTTGATTGTATTTGTGATCCTGAACATCGCCATTTCTGTTGGGGTGGCCCTGCTGGTCATCACCTGGTGGCAGTCTAACCAGGCTGTGGCGCCGGGTGAGCCAATGGTGCAGGTCTTTGAGGTGATCATCACGGCCACGCCTGGGCCAACCCAGACGCCCTGGATCGTCACGGTCGTGGGCAATGAAACGCCGGATTTCAGCGCAATCCAGTCGGGCGAGCCGACGATTGCCCCTACGCTCAACCCGGAAATCCTGCCCGCGATCGCCACCAGCGCGGCGCTGACCCAGGCCGCCGTCAGCAGCAGCGGCGCTGAGGAGCGCACCTACACGGTGGTCAGCGGCGACAGCCCGTCCACGATCGCCCAGCGCTTTGAGGTCGATCTGGACGATCTGCTGTGCGCCAACGATCTGGGGACGGTCGACGACCCTGAGTACATCTATCCCGGCCAGGTGCTGATCATCCCCGGCGCGGATTTCGTCTGCGGTCTGGCGCTGGTCCCGCCGACTGAGGTCCCGACGGCCCAGATCGCCACACCGGTGGGGGTGGCGGCGCTGGCTACCCCGGTTCCCACGGTAACCCTGGCACCTACCGCGGAAGATGCCCAGGTGGTGATCGCTCAGGTCGTGGGCGCCAACGACGTAACCCGTGAGGAAGTGTTCATCAACAACCTGGGCGGTCTGGTTGATCTGCGCGGCTGGACACTCTACGACACTGAGGGTAACATCTACACCTTTCCGGAATACCGGCTGTTCCCCGGCGCGGGCGTACGCGTCTTCACCCGCATCGGCGAGAACACCCCGGCAGCCCTGTTCTGGGGAGAAACGCGGGCGATCTGGCAGCCCGGAGACGTGATCAGCCTGGCCAATGCCAGTGGCGTGGTGCAGTCCACCCTGCGCGTGCCCTAGCACTGATCTGATGGGTGCAGAGAGCCAGACTGAGCATCCTGCACAGTTATCCGCAGGCAGGCTTTCAGGTCGCCTGAAAAAATGCAGCGTGTGGATGTGACCCCTCACGGGAATATCCCCTCTCATCTGAACGGCTCAGGACACCGGAGGCAGCATAGCCGCACGGCGGCCAGAGCTACGCCGCAATTCCAACCCAGACGTTTGAGCCTGCCTAAGGAGCGGGAAACATGGACGAAAAGGCGCTGGCCGGGTTGGGCTATGGGCATGATCCGCGCCTGGCGCGGGCGCTGGCGGTCATCCGGGGCAAAGCGGACGCGAACGGACGCTGGCCGCTGGAATACGATTATGCGGGCAAGATATGGATCGACGTCGGGCGGAAGAAGCAGCCCAACAAGTGGGTGACACTGCGCGCCATGCGTGGGCTGCACGCTGTTGCCTGAGACACGCAGCCTGACACACAGAGCAGGGTCGCTTTTGACAGCCGCCCTGCCCCGCTCTATACTGCCCTGCTGATGCCCGTGCTCTGCCTTCCCCAGCGGAGTTGCCATGATCACCTGCCGAGTCCGTCATTCCGCCTTCTGGCTGCTGCTCCTGGCATTGCTGGCCAGCCCGATCGCACCGGCGGCCGCGCAGGAGGGACGCATCCAGGCTGCGGCCTTTGGCGACCCGCCGCTGGCCAACCTGATCACCATCTCCGAACCGGATGAAAACGGCCGGGTGGTGATCCGGGGCGAGCCGGGAGCGGTCTTCCCCGGTGCCGTGGTAGCCATCCGCAACCTGTACACCGGCCAGACGGTTTACCCGCGTGCGGAACTGACCGGCGCGTTCCTGGGAGAAATCTATGGGCCGGGCAACACGCCCTTCTGGATCAGCCCGGCCAGCCGCATTGAGTCGTTCGAACGCAACGTGCCGGGCGCGCTACCTGGCGGACCGGGGATCATCCTCTATGGCCCGCTGCCGGAGCGCTATACCCCACCACCGCTACCGGAGCCGCCTGAGCCAGCCCTGCCAGTCACACCGATCGTCCTCGATGGGCTGGCCGATGAATGGTCTGCCCTGGCCGAGCCGGTAGCGGTCAGCGTGGCAGAGGGTACGGATGCTCTGGTCTATGCCCTGGCCAACGTGGACAGCCTGTACCTGGCGGTCACACCCGCTGACCCGATCCGGCTCCTGCCGGCGACCTATACCACGGTTGAGATCATGCTGGAGGTCGAAGGGCAGCGCTTCCTCATCCGGGTAGACCCGCGCCGGGGCAGCGGCGGGCGGTTGTACGGGCGTACCAGCAGCGACGGGCTGGCCGACCTGGGGCCGCTGGGCGGCTTCAGCGTCCAGGGGAGCGCTCCCGAAAGTGCGGTAGAACTGCGCCTGCCCCGTACGATGTTCACCGGCGGCCCAGCCCCGATCATAGTGAGTGCTGTTCGCTTTCGGACTGACGAGCTGATCCTGACGGGCGACACCTGGGCAGGCAATCTCTACCTGCCTGTGGTCGAACGCGAGGAGGCCGACCTGCCTGAATTTCTGCCTTACGCCGCCACCTGGGACACGGCGACACCGTTCACGCTCTCCGGGCCGGTGGGCGGCGGCAGCGGCATCTGGCAAGCCTGGGGACGCCTTGACCGGCTGGCTTACTCCTCCGGCGAGATGCTCTTCCTGGAACTGCAGGTGGCCCTGCAGGCCCCGGCCATGCCCGGTGACGGCACCGGCCTGCGGCTGGGCGCGGACCTGTGGCTGGAGCCGGTAACTGTCAACGGGGCGCAGACGGTAGCCGCGCCCGCTACCGGCAACGGCTGGAGCGGGACGCTCACGCCATCAGGCCTGCCGATCGAGAATGTCGATGGCGCGATCTGGCTGGGGGATGCCACAGCACAGAAACTAACCATCGCAGACGGCACGCTGACGTTTGCCCTGCGCTGGGCGCTGCCACTGGCGGCGGATATCCCCCCCGGCCTGTACGCGTTCTCCTTGACCGGCTACGCCGCTGTGCCGGGATTGCATCAGCCCTGGGGCGCTTCCGGGCTGCTGGGAAGTGGATCGGGCGCCGACGTGCCGCAGGCGCGGTTGCCGCTGATCGTGCAGGTTGGGGATGCCGGGGCAGAGCAACATCTGATCTGGTCGTTGTTCCAGGATCAGCCCTCTAGTAACGGGGCGCGGGGCGTCCTGCCGCAAGAAAACGCCGGGCGCATCGCCGTAACTGGCCGGGTTGCCTATGGCGGCGAGGTATACATCCTGCCCCGCGTGAACACCGCCGGCGAGCCGATCGCCTATCCGCTGGAACCGTACCTGCCGGCCCTGCTGGGCAACAGCTTCTACCAGGCCGTACCGCCGCTGATCCCGTTCGCTTTCGATTCAGGCGAACTGACGGTGAGCGTCACCCGGCCCGATGGCACACAGGATGATCTGGGCAGCCTCCCGATCGTGCAGAACCGGCTGGGCACCGCCGAACGGATCGAATCAACAGCCTTTGGCGCGGATTCCCCGCTGGATATTTACCGCCTGACCACGCTTAACCCGCGCCTGACCGCCTACACCTTCCCCCAGGATGGCCTGTACCGGATCACCCTGACCGGCATGGTGCGCGACATCTGGGGGCATACGTACAGCGGCGGCGGGACGTATGAGGTCTGGGCTGCCGAGCCGCTGCAAATGCTGCCCGGCGTCCTGCCGGGGACGCCGTTTGAGGTCGGCGACGTGTTCAACCCGGCGCTGACGGTTGTCCCCGCCTTCCCGGCGGAGGTCAGCCTACGCCTGACGGTCTACCCTCTGGATGGCCGCCCGCCACAAACGCACGAAGTTACCGGGACGGCCAACCGGCATGGCCACTTTTTCCCTACGCCGGACGCCGTGGCCTGGGTAATGGACACGCCGGGCGAGTACATGGTCGACATCACAGCCCGCTATACCGACACGCTGGGACGCCTGTGGATGGGGACAGTGCGCGGGGCGGGCGTGATCGCCTCGCCGGAGGGACGGCTGGTAGCGCGCGGTGGGCGCTGGCTGGCCGGGCAACCGGCGGAAGATCGGCTGGCCTGGTACATGGTGGAAAACCGGGCGCCGGAGGTCTTCCTGCTCAACCCGGCGGCGCGGATGCGCTGGCCCTACCATAGCGGCGATGTCCTGTGGGTGCCAGATGGGCAGGGCCGACTACAAGCCGGGCTGCGCCTGACTGATCCCGATGGCACTTATGCGGATTGGCTGCGGGCGCGGCTGGCGAACTGGACGGACAGCGACGGCAACAGCCTTGACGTTCTGGCCAATGAAGACGAACTACCCCTGCAGACTTTCAGCGGGAACCGGGCCTACGCCTACCTGAGCGCCGTCCGGCCCGGCGTGACCGCCCGCAGCATGATCCTGGGGGGCGAAGGGCCGGCGCTGGCCCGCTATGGCTGGAACCCAGACGACCCGTATAACTATCAGCGCGGGGTGGGCGTCAATGGCGACCTGCCGGGCGACTATACTTTCCTCTTCGGCGGACTGGTCGTGCACAACGACGATCTTAACCTGCACGAAACGGCGCTCTATGGGGCGCTGGCCATGACTATCCAGGCCAATGATCCGGTCGGCGGGCGGGTGTTCCCGCCGTTCTTCGGGGAAGCCGGGGGGCCGAGCGGCGGCCCGCTGCTGACCATTGACGGCCGTCCGGTGGAGATGTTTTTCGTCCTGACCGGCTTCCAGCCGGGGCAGGTCTTCACCGTTGGCGAGACGCTGGCGCTGGCCGGACAGGTAGCACCGACGCTACCGGCGACGGTCACAGCGCAGGTGACCATGCCTTCCGGGCGCATCCTGCATATCGGCGGGCAGGCCAACGCGGTAGGCTACTATTACGATCCGTCGCAGAACCTGCCCCTGACCGAGCCGGGCCTCTGGCGGTTACGGGTGCGCGTCAGCTATAGCGGGGTCACCTCTGCCGGGCAGGTCTATCCGCCGTATCCAGCCGGCGGTGTGCCCGGTGCCGGGGAGGGCGAGGTCTTTATCTATGTGCTGCCGGAAGAGGCCCCGACTGTGGAGCTGACCAACCCGCGCGGGGCGGATATCATAATGCCGGTTGCCCTGCCCTTCAACCTGACTCTGGCCGTCCCCAGCGGCTGGCAGAATGTCCGGCTGGTTTACACTGTGGTCATGAACGGCATGATCCTGGATAGCGGCATCCAGCCTGCCTACGGTGGCATCTTCGCCTACAATTACGATCCGCGGCGGCTCAACCAGCGCTTCCCCAGCCTGGATACAACCTTCCAGGGGACTCTCAACCCGTATTCAGCGGACGTGGTGCGGATCACCCTGGGGCTAATCGGCACGGATGCCGCAGGCCAGGAGGTGCTGGCCGGGCGCACACTGGCGCTGTTTGGCGACCGCCTGTTGACCCTGTATGCTGGCTGGCCGGCCCCTGAGGAGTCGACCCCATGACTGGGAAACCATGGTTGGTGCCCGCGTTGCTGGCGGGCGGCCTCCTGCTGATCATGCTGGCGCTGCTGCCGGGCGTCCCGGCGCAGGCGCAGGCCAGCTTCACGCCGACGCCCCGCCCGCTTTACGCGCTGCCTGACCCCAACGCGACGCGCGTCTTCCGCAACACGGTGATCGCCCTGGTCGGCAACCAGCGCTACGCGGTGACAGCCAACGCCTTCAGCGGCACAGTGTCGGTTGTCGACCTGGCTCGCAAGGAAATCCGGGTGGAAATCCCGATCGGCGGCGACCCGCGCGGGTTGGCCGTCTCGCCGGATCAGACCTGGATGGCGGTTACCTCCCGCACAGCAGGCACGGTCAGCCTGATTGATCTGAACACCTTCACCCTGACCGACACTATCCGGGTGGGATTGTGGCCGTGGGGTGTGGTGACCGACGGGGCAACACTGTACGTGACCCTGCAGGGCGATGACGCCGTGGCCGAAATCGATGTTGCCTCGCGGCGGGTGTTGCGCACACTGCCCGTGCCCGATTCCCCCGCCGGTCTGGCGCTGTGGGGCGACTTCCTGTATGTGACCCATTTCAAGGACGGGGCGCTTTCCCTGCTGTACCGTCCCACCGGCCAGGTCGCCGACACTGTGCGCGGCACCCCGGATTCCCGGCTATCGCCAACGGTATGGGTCAGCCCATTCGACGGACGGGCTTACGTGCCAGCGACGCGGGCCAACGCTGCCAATCCGGTGCTGACCTTCGACACGACAGTCTTCCCGGTGGTCAATGCCTTTCAATTGAGCGATATGCGCCTGTTACGTCAGGACCGTGTGGCGCTGGGAGTGGCTGACCGGCCGGTCAGCCTGCCATTTGACCTGCTCTTTGACCGGGCGCGGCGGCGGCTATGGGTGGTCAACGCTGGCAGTAACGACGTCTCCGTGATCGACCTGGCGACTGGCTTCGCTGTGGCCAACATCCCGGTGGGCAACAATCCGCGCGGGATTGTCACAACCTCTGACGGCCGGTGGGCTTACGTTTACAACGCGCTGGATGGCACGATCTCGGTGATTGAAACAGCCTTTCTGCAGCGGGTAGATACCCTCCCGGCTACGCAATTGCAGATGCCCATCGACCTGCTGATCGGAGCGCAGCTATTCTATAGCAGCGCGGACGAACGGCTTTCTGAAGATCGCCGCTTGAGCTGCGCGACATGCCACTTTGACGGCGCGGATGACAGCCAGGTGTGGGTTGGCTTCCCCGGCGGGCCGCGCAACACACCGTCGCTCTATAATGTGGCCCAGACAGCTCCCTGGGGCTGGCGCGGGGAATACGATGAGTTAGCCGACTTTGACCTGTTCTTCCGGATGGTGCAGCATGGTGACGGGTTGATCGACGGCGTCCCGCACCCGCCGCTGGGCGAGCCGAACGCCGGGCGCTCCCCCGACCTGGATGCGCTGGTGGCTTACCTGAACACCCTCAGCGGGCCGGGGCGCAACGCCCTGCGCATCCCGCCGCAGGAAGTGCTGGCCGGCGAGGAAGTCTGGCTGGCCCAGGGCTGCGCCGAATGCCATCCACCGCCGCTGTACACGGACGGGCTGGCGCACGATCTGGGCCAGGGGCCGGTCAACACGCCATCCCTGCGCTGGCTGTGGGACAGTGCGCCCTACTATCACGATGGCCGCGCGCCGACGCTGTTTGAAGTATTCAAAGTCGATGATGGTCCGCACGCGCTGGTCAAAACGCTGCCCCTGACCGATATCGAGCGCCTGATCCGCTACCTGGAGAGCCTGCCGCTGGAAGAGTGAGCGGCTGGGCAGTCCTGACCGGACAACAGGGCCTGTTGGCTCCCTGCTGATGCTCTGCAGCACAGTTTGTCTTTTTTTGAAATGTATTGTAGTCTTCTTACTGAAGGCTAAAGAACTGCGCTGATCGTTATCTTTTCGTCCCGCAATTACCAGAGCAGGAGGGCTAGGAACATGGCTAAGAAGTGCTTTGTGATCTCCCCCATTGGCGACGAAGGCTCACCGGTACGAGAAGAAGCCGATACCCTCCTCGATCTGGTCATCACCCCGGCGCTTGAGCCTGTCGGGTTTGAGGTGATCCGCGTGGATCGGCTCAAGGGAGCCAAGGCGATCACGAATGAGATCATTCAGCTCATTCAGGATTCCGAGTTATGCATTATCGTCCTGACGGGACACAACCCGAATGTCTACTACGAAATGGGTCGCCGCCACGAGACAGGCAAGCCTTACATTCACCTGATTCGCAAAGGCGATCCAATCCCCTTTGATGTCGCCCCTATCAGAACCATCATGTATGACGATATCTCCCAGGCACGGGTTGCCCATGCAGTACAGAAGGAAATTGTCTCCTTTGTCAGGGAGATCGAGGAAAGCAGTGATGCTCCTTATGGTCGCCGCGGCACAGGCGTCTCGCTGGCCACACTGGCGGCGGCGATCGACCGCATCGAGCGGAAGCTGTCGCAGGTGGCGACGCCCTCAATTGCCGGGGCGGATCAACCCGATGACGATCTGCTGGGTAACCCGTACGAACGATTCCAGCGGGCGCTGGACCGGGGCGATCTCCGGGTGATGGTGGCGCTCCTTCCCCGCCTTGAAATGGTCTTCGGCCCAAGCCCCAAGTTGCTCAGTTCGGCGGCAGTGGTGGCACAGGCGGGAGTCGAAGTTGGGGTTGACGTTGTGTATCGGCTGCTCAACGACAATCTGACTGCCTTCACCGACGTTGAAGACATCATCTTCGCCACGGCGTCGATGGTAGATTACTACGGGATGGTCGATCGGGAAGAAGAGGCCATCCCCAAGATAGAACCGCTTATCGGCAAGATTCTGGAGCTTGACCAGATCAAGGCCAGCGCCGAGATACAGGCCTGGTTCCTTAACCAGCTCGCAAAGCTGTATTTTGGCAAAGGGGACTTTGCGGCAGCTATCCAGATCGGCGAACGTGTCCTCAAGCTGGTACCTGATGATCCGTCTTACATCGTTAACCTGTCCATCGATTATGAAATGGATGGTCGAATCGCTGACGCCATTGACATGGTGGACAAGCTCATGCAAACCGACACACAGAATCCCGCTCACCTGAACCAGGCCGTCGACGTGTATGTCAAGGCCGGCAGACGCGACGAGGCCCGGCTGGCCTATGACCGGTTGCGCCAGATCGACCCGGATCGCGCCAAGCGGGCTTTGCAGTACGGTGACAACGCTAAGGTACTCCTGAGTCAATAAACGGGCAAGGAATACCGGTGGCCATGATCCCGGCGGCTGTCTTGCCATCGCCTCATTGACGCTGGTGATCTCCTGGGATAAGCAGGCCTCGGTTCATCGCGCCTGCTGTATTCATCGGAACTGCCACAATAGTTCGGTTTGAAGAACTTATTTCAGGCTCCGGGCCGTGCGCCTGGAGCTTTCTTGTCCGACACCCGGCCAGGATGAGCGCCCGATGAGAGTCGCCGCCAGAGGCTAGACTCGACCGGCCAACCATGCTATGATACCGCCGGTTGATTAGTTGACTAACTAACTATATCAATCTACTCTCGCCGGGCGCCTGGAAGGAGAGGCCCATGCGTAGACCGCCTCCGCCGCCGTTTGCGGTGGATAGCATCACCTATCAGCTGTTTCACACGGTGCGCATGCTGGGTCGGGCCGTTGAAAGCCGCACCCAGGCCGCCGGTCTCAACCGGTCGCGGGGGATGGTTCTGGGGCACCTGGCCCACCATACTGAGGGCGTCACAGCTGCCGAGTTGCGCCGCTGCCTGGGTGTGACGGCAGCCAGCATGAGCCGCCTGTTAAGTGATATGGAGCGCGACGGCCTGCTGCAGCGCACACCACACCCTGTTGATGCACGGGCGATGCTCATCCACCTGACGGACGAGGGGCAGGCCATGATGCGGATTTTCCCGGCAATCATGGCGGAGATCGAACAGATTGCCTTTGCCGGGTTTAGCGCCCAGGAGCGCGATCAGTTGCGCGCCCTGCTGGAGCGCCTCCGCGCCAACCTGGGCGAGGCGGTGGATCAGACAGAAGTGGACGCAACACACGACACGGAGACGGAAGACCTTGGCTGAGATCACGGTACAAACACCTTCAAGAAAACGCATGCGCGGAGACTCGACCGGGGCCGCCCGCCCGCCGAGTAGCTTCCCCCAGTTAATGCGCGGGATACGCTACATCGGGCGGTTCCGGCAGATGGCGCTGGTGGCCTACGGTAGTCTGGTGGTGGCTACGCTGGCGCAACTGGCCATCCCGCAACTGATCCAGAACATCATGGATGCCATCACCAGCGGGTATGTGGCCCACCGCGTGCTGGAGTTGCCGCTGCTGGCACGGGGGCTGGCCGCGACTGCAATGGGCACCACCCTCGATCAGTTGCAGAGAGACGCCGACACCGCCTTTTCGGCATTGCTGGGAGCGCTGGCGGCAATCATCGCTTTTGCGGTAGCACGGGCGACGTTCTCCTTCCTGCGCGGCTACTTTGCGGAAAAACTCTCCCAGTACCTGGCCTATGATTTCCGCAACGAACTCTATGAGAAGATCCAGCGCCTGTCGTTCAGCTACCACGACCGCAACCAGACCGGCCAGTTGATGGTGCGCGCCACCGATGACGTGGAACGGCTGCGCCTGTTCATCGGCCAGGGGCTAACGATGCTCCTGGAATCCATTCTCTTGCTGGTAGCCACGTTGCTCATCCTGCTGACCACCAACTGGCAGATCACGCTGGTCGTGTTACCCACGCTGCCGATTGCGCTGGTGCTATTCCTGGTCTTTGGCATGCTGGCTCAGCCGTTATTCGGCGAACTGCAAAAGCGCCTTTCCGCGCTGAATACCGTCCTCCAGGAGAATCTGGCCGGGCTGAAGCTGGTCAAAGCCTTCGTGCAGGAGCCAAAGGAACAGGCTCGCTTCGAGTCGGCGGTCGATTCCCACCTGCAACAGGCGCTCAAGGTGGCCCGCGTGTTTTCTTTCCTGTTCCCGGTGGTTTTTCTGGTCGCCAGCCTGGGCCAGGTCGCCGTACTGTACTTTGGCGGGCAGCAGATTGTGTACGGCACGCTGACAATCGGCGAGTGGCAGAAGTTCAGCCTGTACCTGATGTATGTGTTCTTCCCGCTCGGCCAGCTGGGCATGATTGTCTCGCTGATGTCCCAGGCGGCAGCTTCCGCCCAGCGCGTGTTCGACATCCTGGACGCTGAGAACGAGGTAACTGACCGGCCTGGCGCCGTGGAAATGCCACCGATCAAGGGGCGGGTAGCCTTTGAACACGTCACTTTCCGCTACTTCAAAAGCGGGGAGCCGGTGCTGAATGATGTGAGTTTTGTGGCGGAGCCGGGCCAGACAGTGGCCCTGCTGGGCGCAACCGGCAGCGGCAAGACCACAATCATCAACCTGATCCCGCGCTTTTACGATGTCTCTGAAGGCCGGATCACCATCGACGGGCAGGATATCCGCGATGTGACCATCGCCAGCCTGCGCCGCCAGATCGGCATTGTTCTGCAGGAGGCCACGCTCTTCAGCGGCACCATCCGCGAGAACATCGCCTTCGGGCGGCCCAATGCCTCCCAGGAAGAGATCGAGGCGGCGGCGCGTGCTGCAGCAGCCCATGACTTTATCATGGAATTCCCGCAGGGCTATGACACGCTGGTTGGCGAACGCGGCTCCACGCTCAGCGGCGGCCAGAAGCAACGCATTGCCATCGCCCGCGCCCTGCTGATGGACCCGCGCATCCTGATTCTGGATGACTCAACGAGTAGCGTCGATGTGACCACCGAGTATTACATCCAGCAGGCGCTCAAAGGCCTGATGCAGGGACGCACAAGCTTCGTGATTGCCCAACGCATCAGCACCGTGGTCAACGCCGATCAGATTCTGGTACTGGACAAGGGCCGGATCGTGGCGGCAGGCAAGCATGAGGACCTGCTGGAAAGCAGCGAACTTTACGCGGAGATCTACACCTCGCAACTGGTGGAAGATACCACGCTGGCAGATGACGACGAATCGGCGGTTCTGACTGCCGGTCAGGAGGTGGCGTAATGGGCTTTATGCATGGCGGGCCGAATCGCATGCTGGCCCAGGAAACGGTGAAACCGCAGCATGTCGGCCAGACGCTTCGGCGTTTTGGCGACTACTTCAAGCCATACTGGTGGGTGCTGCTGGCGCTCATCGCCCTGGTGCTGGTCAATACCTGGATGCAGGTGGTGACGCCGGACCTGACCGGCCAGGTCTTTGACTGCTACATCACGCCGCGACTGGGCGGCGGAGCGGCAGCCGCGGCCCTGATGGGCAGCGGAGACTCGGCTGTAGCCTCCAACTGCTGGTATACCACCCCGGTCAGCGGGCAAGCCGCGCCGGAAGAGGCGATCGCCGGGATGGGGCAGCTGGTGCTGCTCATCGCCGTGCTGTATATCGTCTCGGCGCTCCTCAACGGTCTGGTGTTTTATGCGATGCGCTGGATGGGCGCCTACGCCCTGCGCCAGATGCGCGTTGACGTCTTCCGGCACATTCACCGCCTGTCGATGAACTACTTTGCCAAGCACGAAGCCGGAGATCTGATGAGCCGGATCACCAACGACGCTTCGGCCATTGAGCAGGCGTTTAGCTTCGCCCTGGTCAATGTCTTCACCAGCACCGTGCTCATCGTCTGGGTGGTGTACACCATGCTGACCAAGAGCGTGGTCTACACGCTGATCAGCCTGGCGATCGTGCCGATCATGGTCGTGTTGACCTCCTATTTCTCCGGGCAGGCGCGCAAAGCGTTCCGCCGCGCCCGCCAGGAGATGGGGTCCGTTAACGCCGACCTGCAGGAAAGCATCGCCGCTGTGCGCGAGGTGCAGGCTTTTAGCCGCGAAGACGAGAACATCGAACAATTCCGCGCCTCCAACGCCGCCAACCGCGACGCCAACATCCGCGCGGTAGCCTTCACCAGCGCCCTAAACCCGTTGCTGGAGGCACTGGGGTATGTCTCTATGGCGCTGGTGGTGGGCGTCGGCGGGGCAGTGTTGCTGGTCGGGGATGGCACACTGGCTGGGGCGACGATCTCGCTTGGTCTGATCATCACCTTCCTGCAGTATGTGCAGCGGATCAACCAGCCGGTCGCGCAGATCTCCGTCATGTGGACCAACATCCAGAACGCGATCGCCGGCGGGGAGCGCATCTTCAGCATCCTGGATACTGTGCCGGACCTGACCGACAAGCCCGATGCCATCGAGATGCCGCCGATCAAGGGCCTGGTCGAATTCGACGAGGTTTGTGCGGAATACAACCCCGGCGAACCGGTGCTGGAGCGGGTGAGCCTGCGGGCGGAACCCGGCCAGATGGTGGCTATCGTCGGGCCGACTGGTGCGGGCAAAACTACGATCATCAACCTGATCCCGCGTTTCTATGATGTATGCGGCGGGGCGGTACGGATCGATGGCATTGACGTGCGCGATGTGACCAGTCGCAGCCTGCGCGAGCAGATCGGCATCGTCCTGCAGGATACCTTCCTGTTCAGCACGACAGTCATGGAAAACATCCGCTATGGACGGCCTGACGCCACGGATGACGAGGTGATCGCCGCGGCCAAACTGGCCCGTGCTCACGACTTCATTGAGCGCCTGCCGGATGGCTACCAGACCGTGCTGGGCGAGCGTGGCGCAGGTCTTTCCCAGGGGCAGCGCCAGTTGCTGGCGATCGCCCGCGCTGCCCTGAGCAACCCGCGCATCCTGATTCTGGACGAAGCGACCAGCAGCGTGGACACGCGCACCGAGCGTCTGATCCAGCAGGCACTGGCCGAGTTGATGAAGGGCCGCACCAGCTTTGTGATTGCCCACCGCCTGAGCACGATTCGCAACGCCGATCAGGTGCTGGTCATAGCGGATGGGCGGATCGTCGAGCGTGGCACACATGAGAGCCTGCTGGCTGCCAGGGGCGCCTACTACGAGTTGTACATGAGCCAGTTCCGACGGCAGGCAGAGCTTCAGCAGGTGGTAAATAGTTCCGGCAATGGCAGGACTCCGGCGGCGGTCACCCCCGCCCCGGCGGCGGGGAGCTGAGGCTTTCCACAGGCAGCTACAGGGACAGCGGGCCACAGGTCATTGTGGGGGTGCATTCCAGATTGGGGGCAGGGTCAAGCTGCGGCAGCCCAGAGGTCATCGAAGTCATGGCTCAAGACCGCGGAACGCAGGACAAGCATCCGCTCCACACCTGGGCGAGACCAGTGCATTCCGGAAGCGGCCAGGCGGGTTCGGTATTGTTTGATGCCGCTTTCAACAGGGCCAGACCCAATCAACCAGCCGTCTTCGCGAAACTCGTGGTAGCGCATACGACGTTGGTGCCGCTCGAAATACAGCGCCAGGTCTGGTAATCCCGCCTGGTGCAAGGTCTGAACGATGCGCCAGGCCTGGCCGTAGAACAAGAGGTCCTGGGCCTGGTGATACCAGCTTATCGCCTGGGCCTCCGCGGTAGGGAAGAGGGCTTGCGCCGCCTCAGCCAGGTGTTGGGTGGCATGGTACCAATCGACAATCTGGACACTGTCGGGAAATATGTCGGCACAGAGGTTCCAAATCCACTCGGCCCCGTCAGCGGTGACGCTGCTGCGGGCGGCATTCAACAGGTCATGAGCTGCGGCCAGTTCCCACAAAGCCGGGGAAAAGCGGGCTACGTCACCCAGCACTGCCGTGTAGTGGCTCTGTTCCGCGCAGGGCTGCGCAGCGGCTTCCCCACTCCGCACATCATACCCATCACGGACGCCCAGATCATAGACTACCCCGACTTTAAACTCCTTCCAGCCCTCGCCACGCACATGCACCATCCCGCCATCTAGGCTCACCCCTTTCAGCCGCTGATGGTCCTGGCGAGCATTGCTGGGCACGATGCGCTCAGGCCGCAGGGCAGCCTGTCGGCGGGCCATTTCCGCCTGCAGTTGTGCCCCCCGGTGCTGGGTCTCACGCCAGGCATTGGTCTGACCGATGGTCTGCCCCCCAATGCACGCCATGACCTGGCTCACCTGGGCATAGGGCAACAGGCTGCTCAGCCACACGATTTGCTTGCTCAGTCGCTCACTATACTGGCTCGCTCCCAGTCCCCATCGCTGATCCAGGGGGAAAAACACCCGCCCGGCAGGTCTTGCAGTAGTAATAGGCCCGCTTGACCTGCACTCCCCCTGTTGCCGTGACTACGTACTTCCCCTTTTGTCCCTTGTAGTGCATGGCCTGCCCACAATGCGCACACACTGGCCCCGCCGCTGACCGGTCTTCCTCGCTCGCCTGCTCCACCAACCCCGCCGTCAACACCGCCTGCATCTTCTTCCCTGCCACCGTCACCAATTGCTCTACTCACTCAAGGTGATCTGCTCAGCTGCCGTCTTCTCGGCCAGTAAAGCATCGAGTATCTCGCTCATTTGCGCTTGCAGCGCCGCCCGCAACGCCCCGTCTGATTGTCCCATTTGGCTTATCCTCCTTAGCGTTCCCCCTAGTCTACCCCTTTCTTGCCCCCAATCTGGAATGCACCCCATTGTGGCCCGCTGTTGTATTTTCAGGCGTCTTCTGTAGACTGAGGAGGGGTTTTCACGCATAGAACGTGTCAATGATGCAGGCGATTTTCCCTCTCAAAACGGGCTTCAGACTCCCGGCATATGCGACCCGGCCAGGCTTCCGACGGGCGATGCTGATTGCGGTGGCGCTGGCGATTGTCTGGTGGTTGGTAGCGCTGGCTTTCGGGGCGTGGACAGGCGTCGAGCCGTGGTCCGACCAGCGGCACACGTTCACTCAGGCCGTCCACCACCTGGCCGATCCATACAGTGCCCTGGTCTGGCCATATGTGCCCTGGACGGTCCTGCCGCTGATTCCTTTTGGCCTGCTGCCGACGGCGCTGGCGGTGCTGCTGCAGATGATTCTGTACTTCGGCCTGCTGACAGCGTTGATTTATCGCTTTGATGGTGGGTTGACGGCGATGCTGATCGTCCTGACTTCGGCCATTGCCTTCGACACGGCCCTGGAGATCAACCTGGAGTGGATCGTCGTAATCGGGCTGCTCATCCCGCCGGTGTGGAGCGGGCCGCTGCTACTGGTCAAGCCGCAGGCAGCGTTGGGAGCATGGCTGGGCTTTTCGCCGCGTGAATGGCTGTGGGGAGGGCTGGTGGTGCTGGCGGTGGTGGCGGCGGCGCTGCTGATCTGGCCGGGCTGGGTGGGAGGTATAGTGGCCGACATCCAGGAAAACACGCTGGGGGACTGGGGTGCACGGATCAATATCGCGTTTTCCAATCTGATGCCGCGCCCGCTCTCCTGGGCGATCGGGGCGGTGCTGGCGATCCTGGCACTGCGCCGGCGTGATCCGGTGATCGGCGTGTTCGCCTGGCAGTTTGTGGTGCCGTATGCCACGCTCTACGGGATCATGCCAGCCTTCGCCCTGTTCGCGTCCCGCTGGCCGAAGCTGGCGCTGGTCGCCAGTCTGACTCTGTGGGCGCTGTACGGCAGCGTGCTGATCCCATTCCTGCTGACGGCGCAGGGGAGGTGAAGTGATGGCAACGCAGGCAACAGCGGCCACATCTCCGGCCCCTCGCCTGGCGTATGGGCCGCTTTCCTGGACGGAGACGCTGAAGCAGCCATACTTCTGGCCCACGCTGGCGCTGGCCGTTGGCCTGGCATTGGCCTGGATTGCCATCGTCCTCCGTGTGGAGGCGCGGACGGGCATCTTCCTGTGGGCTGACCAGTACAACTTCTTCAAGCCGCTGGGAGAAAACCTGGCTAACCCCTACAGCTTCACGTTATTCCCCTACGTGCCCTGGACGGCGGTGATCTTCTACCCTCTGGCCCTGCTGCCTGTCCGGGTCGCCGTGCTGGTGCAGATGATCCTGTACTTCGTGCTGCTGGCTCTATTAATCTTCCGCTATGGTGGTCGGTGGTGGACGGTGCTGCTGGTGCTCACGTCATCGCTGGCCTACGACACGGCGCTGGAGATTAACCTGGAATGGGTGACGGTGATCGGCCTGCTGGTGCCGCCGGTGCTCAGCGGGCCATTCCTGTTGGTCAAGCCGCACCAGGCATTGGGTGCCTGGCTTGCCTACCGCTGGCGGGATATTCTATGGAGCGGCGTGCTGGTCTTCGTGATCATGGCCGTTTCGCTGGTGATCTGGCCAAACTGGGTGGATGGCATGTTGCACGCCTGGTTCAACAATACATTAGGGGAGTGGGGATCGCGGGTCAACATGGCGTTCTCGCAGATCATCCCGCGCCCGATGAGTTGGGGGATCGGGCTGGCGCTGGCCTTCCTGGCCGTTCGCCGCAGGGATGTCGTCCTGGCTGTGGTGGCCTGGCAGTTCTTTGTGCCTTATGTGACGTTTTACGGGCTGATGCCCGTTTTTGCGCTGGTTGCCACACGCTGGCCCTGGGTGGCGCTGGCCATCAGCCTGGCGGCATGGGTGCCTTACAGCCAGGTTCTGTTGCCGTTTCTGTAGCGTGTGGGTGGGTGGGTATGCGACGCGAGTTGTTGTTGATTGGGCTGTGTGTGCTACTGCTGGCCGGGAGAGTCCGCGCTCAGGAAGACGGGCCGGTCACGATCAGCGGGACGCTCAGGCCGTTTGAGCCGGCGAGCGACGTGCTGGTGAGGGTAACCGCCGGGCTGCCGGTCACCCTGACGCTTTCCGCGCCGACGATCGACCCGACGCTGACCGTATACGATGCGGTCGGGCAGGTGCTGGCCTTCAACGACGATCACGAAGGCGGGTTTGGCCTGCCATCACCGCGCGATGCAGCGCTGGTTTTCACGCCAATAGCCGATGCGCCGGTCGTGATCCGCGTGGCGGGCTACAACTGGGCCTATGCAGGCAACTATACCCTGACGATCGTTGGTGCGACTGTACTTGACCAGAACCCGGTTAGTATCGTGGAAAATGCGGAGGGCCGCGTGATCGAGGGCACGTTGACCCCACAGGAGGGCCGTGCACCGCGCCTGGCCTACCCCTTCCTGGCCCGCGCCGGAGCAACAGTCACGCTCACCCTGACCAGCGCTGCCTTTGACGCCATGCTTGATGTGTTCGACGAAGCGGGCACTGCTATCGCTGCCAACGACGATCACGAGGCCACGGCCTTTTCCCTGCCAGCGCGTACTGATGCTGCGTTGCGCTTCACTGCCCCAGCAGACGGGTTGTATGTGGCGCTGGTGCGGTCGTTTGAGGACAAAGGGCAGGGGCGCTTCACCCTGGCGATCGACGGCGCGGCTTTTGGCCGGGCAACGGTGATCACCAGCGTCGAGGAAGGCCCCCGCCCCGGCGAATGCGACCGTGTACTGGGACGCGTGGTGGCCGTATCTTCCACCTTTGGCGGGGATTTCGCCGCGGGCAATCTGCTCGATGGCGATCCGGCAACCGGTTGGTCGTCCCGTGAGGGAGACACTACGCCTTATCTGATCTTCGAGGTAGCCGGTGGGGCGGCGTTGACCCTGGACGGGGTGATCTTCAATGGCTTTTCCGCCTCGCCAGGATTTGAGGCTGACAGCGTGCGGGCCTTCAGCGTAGGCGTGTCAACGGCACTGGTCGCGCCGGAGGCATTCACGACAGTGCTGGAAGCCGAATTCCCACAGGCAAACACGCTCCAGGAATACCCGTTCACACCGGTAGCGGCCCGTTATGTCCTGTTGCGCCTGCAGTCCAATTATGGCGGGCGCTACACCCAGGCCGCCGAGTTCAACGCCTGCACAACCCTGGCCGGTCGCGCCGTCGAGAGGCTCAGCGGCGAACCGCCCTACCTGATCCACGGCCAGCTACGCCCCCGGGATTCGTACATCGAATACCGCCTGTACGCGCTCCAGAACGCGACACTGACCGTCACACTCAGCAGCGAAGCCTTCGACCCGGTGCTGGAAGTCTACGATAGCACCGGGCGACTACTGGCCGATAACGACGAGCACCCCCCGGAACTATCATTGCCCAATCTGTGGGACGCCGGGTTACAGGCGACTTTAGCGGAGGAAGGGCCGCTGGTCGTGCGGGCGCGCAGCCTTACGGGTGGCGGGCCGTTTGTGCTGACCATTGATGGCCAGCGCATTCAGGCTACGCCGCCGCCAGCGCCGGAATTGCCGCCGTGCCGGGATGTGTCGTCGCAGGCAGCTGGTGGGAGCATTGTCAACTTTTCCAGCGAATTTGGCGGGCGCTGGCAGGCCGCCTTCCTGCATGACGGCAGCGAGGAAACCGGCTGGGCTTCCGCGCCGGGTACGGTCAGCGCCCGGCGGGAATTCGTGATCCTCGATCTGGCGGGCGACGTGCAACCGCTGGCGCGATTCCGGATCAACCCTTCGGCGACAGGGGGCGATGGTAGCGCCCACAACGTCAGTCGCTTTGCCGTGCTGGTATCGGAGACAACCCAGCGCCCGGAAGCCTTCCGCGAGGTGTTTTCCACGCTGCTGACCGAACGATACCGCTACACGCTCTCGTTTGAGTTACCGTCAGGGGTCCGGGCACGCTATGTGATGCTGGAGACGCGGGACACTTTCGGCGGTCGCTGGCATGAGGTAGCTGAGTTCACCGTCTGCGCCTCGGACTGAGCGCCTCAGGGGCGCAGGTTCAGGTCATCCAGCAGGCGCTGCAATGCGGCGATGACGTCAGCCGGGGTCGTGTTATTGAGGATGGTGAAATCGGCGATGGCGATCGGGCCGCCCTTCTCCAGTGACTCGATCTCGGCAATGTCGCGTTCTTCGGCTTCCTGCGGGGTGAGCGGGCGCTCCGGGCGGGCGGCGAGCCGGGCATAGCGCAGGGCGCGGTCACAGGCGACAGCAACAACAACCAGCTGCGGGCCAAACTCCGCCTTCAGAGTCCGGTACTCGCTGAAGCTGTACAGCCCATCGATGACCGCCGCCCGGTGTTCGGCCAGCATGGCCTGGATGATCGGCAGCGCCCGGCGGGCATAAGCATCCATTCCCTCTCTGGCGCGGATTTCCTCCCGGACGATCTTCTCATTATGGGGGGTTACCTCCCAGCCACGCCGCTCAAGCTCGTCCATGGTGATCCCGCCGAAGCGAAACTGAGGAAAGCCCTGCTGTTCCAGATAGCTGGCCAGCAGCGATTTGCCCGCACCGGGCATCCCCACCAGGGCCAATAGCCGGGCCTGAGTATCGCCGCGCAGAGAGGGCGGGTAAGGGCGGTTGATTCTGGGGAACATCATTACGGCAAACCGTCACTTTTTCTTCAGCGGGGTAGCGCAGGGGCCGCTAGCGGCGGCCAGCAGCGCGATTATAGCGGCGGGAGGGCGGTGCGGCTATGGTCAGTTTGGCGGTCAGCGAAGACGGAAAGCAGGAAGCCAGGAAAGAGCGGCAAGCGACAAGCGGTAGGTATAGCTGATCCTGCTGCTGCCAGGCGAACTTGACGCCGTCTCGCCGCCTGTCTACACTACTCGGAAGTGCTAACAGCTATCAGCGGTGCGGGAAAGCCCAATACGTTTTCCGGCAGTGAGCCGGGAAGCGCCGCGGAGGCATCATGGCCGAGAACCCTTTTGACCACAATGCGCCGGTTGGCGAAGAGGGCGTCTTTGCCGGGCGGCAGGAAGTCTTCTCCTTCGTGCAAGCGAATCTGGTCGGCGGGCATCAGCGCCACGCCCTGGTGATTCTTGGCGCGCCCCAGATGGGCAAGAGTTCGGTCTTGCGCCGCCTGCCAGCGGTTCTCGACCCGCGCTACATCCCGGTGCGGCTGGCCCTGCGAGCGGGAACGGTCGCCAGCGAAAAGGCCTGGCTGACCGCCCTGGCGGAAACTCTCCCCCAGGCGTTAAGCATGCTGAACATGCAATCGGCGCGCATCCCGGAGCTGCCCGCGCATCCTGCTGAATTACGCGAGATGCTGATCGGGGAAGTCTTCAGCCAGGGGTTAAACGCCATGCGCCGTGACCGGCACCTGCTGATGCTGGTCGATAATGCCGAACGCCTGCTGACCGCCGTGCAGAATCATACTCTGCCGCGCGATACCTTCCATTTCCTGGCCGAATTACTGGAAAAGCATCGCCACTTCGATGTGCTGATGGCCTTTGACTCACACTACGAGCCAGAACTGCTGGCCGCCGGCCCGCCATTCGACCCTGGGCTTTTTCACCGGCTGGGGCCGCTTTCCCCTGAGGAAACCAGCGCCTTGATCACCGGCCGGCTGCCGGAAGGGCTTGCCATCGAACCGGCGGCACTGGACACAATCTATGACTTGACCGCCGGGCATCCATACCTGACGCAACTGGTGGGATGGCTGCTTTTTGAACGCTCCGCCGGGCGCGGCCACAACGGGCCAATCACCGCCGGGGATGCGCTGGCCGTAGCCGACTCGGCGGTAGCGATGGGCAGTGACACGCTGAGCGCGGTCTGGTCACAGGGCACGCGGCAGGAGCAGCTTGTGTTGACGGCTCTGACCGCCCTCAACCCACAGGAACCACCGACGCCGGTTCCGCATGAAGACATCGGGGCCTGGCTGATCGCCGCTGATCTGCCGCTTGATCCACGCACGGTCAACGCGGCCTGGCGTCGGCTGGAATACGAGGGTGTGCTCAGGTTGACGGGCGATGGGCAGCTGACGATCGCTGGCGGGTTACAGCGGCGCTGGCTACGCAGCCATGTGACCCTGCCAGCAGGCAGGATAAGCGCCTCCTGGCGGCGGGTGATCCTGCTGGTGGCGGCTACGGTTGCCCTGCTGGCGCTCCTCCTGGCCATCCTCAGCGCCAATCCTGGCGGCGGGCCGGAAGCGACAACCGGGGCGAGCGACGCCACCATTACGCTGATGTTCGACCTGCAGGCGACGGCTGACGCCTACAACGCCACACAGACGGCGACAGCACCGTAGTGGCCTTCAGGCGACGCCGGTTTCCAGGGCATCTTCGCCTTCCGGCAGGGGCAACCAGAAGCCGAATGTGCTGCCCACACCCGGCGCGCTTTCAAACCAGACTTCCCCGCCATGATGCTCTACCGTAGCCTTGACCAGGCTCAGCCCCAGCCCGGTGCCGGGGATACGCTCGGTGCCCGGCTGCCTGGCCCTGTAGAACTGCTTGAACAGATCGGCCTGCAGGTGGCGGGGAATGCCGTAGCCGTTATCCTCCACCGCAAAGTCAAAGCGACGCCGTTCCCAGTCTACGCTGGCGTGAACGTCGATCTGACCGCCGTCCGGGGTGTACTGAATAGCGTTATCGACCAGGTTGAGGAAGGCCTCGCGTAGCAGGGCGGGCGCACCCCGGACACGGGGGCGGGTCTCCGGCAGGTGGATGGTCACCGTGTGCCCTTTGCGGGCAACAAGAGGAGCCAGGCCAGCCATGACATCCTGAATCAAATCCAGCGGGCAGAATAACTCGCCCGTCCCCCGAATGGTTGATTCGATGCGCTCCAGGCTGAGGAGCTGGGTGACGGTGTCCAGCATGCGCTGGGTGACCTTGGTGATCTCGGCGACCTGCTCAAACTGCGGGCTGCCCGGATCCAGTTCAGCCAGCATCATCTCGGTGTAACCCAGGATGACCATCAGCGGGTTGCGCAGGTCATGGGAGGTCATGCGGATCATCTGAGTCTTGAGGCGATCCAGGTCCTTGAGGGTAGTGATGTCGTTGAAGACGATCACGTATCCGGATTCGGCTGAATCGCCCTCGCGCCAGCTGGAGACCTGCACGTCGTAATCGCGCTGGGCGGTCTCGTCGTGCAACTCAAAGCGGGTTTCGCCAGCGGCGATCCGCCGGGCCACCGCCGGGCAGACCGCGCAGGCTTCCAGCGCCGCCAGCGGCTGGTCGGTGATACTGAAAGCGGGCAGGCCGATCATTGCCAGCGCCGCCGGGTTAGCCAGCCGGATGTGGCCGGAGGCGGTGATGGTCAGGATGGGCGCGTGGGTGCTCTGCAGGACGGCCTGCAGCTGGCGTTGCTGGGTCTCCACGCGGTGAAAAAGCTGGGCATTGTGCAGGGTAACCGCCGCCTGGTTGGCGACTGTCGTGGCCAGGCGCAGGTCAGCCTCTGTGAACTGACCCGGCTGGAAGCACTCCAGAGTCATGATGCCATTGATGCGCTCGGCAACCATGAACGGCACACACAGCGCCGAGCGGATGGGCAGCGGATCATCCGGGAAGGTTACCCAGCGCGGATCATTCAGCGTGTCGTTGACCAGCGCCGCCTGCCGCTGGCGATAAACCCAGCCGGCCAGCCCGGACTGCAACACCTGCTCCACAACCATCTGGGAACGTTCCGGCGGCAGATCGCGGTGGATGATGTAGCGTTCGGCGGTAGTACTGGTGGGGCTGAAGACGAAAAAGCTCCCCCGATCTGCGCCGACGCTTTCGGTCAACAGCGAGAGTGTCCTGGCCAGCACGGTGTCCAGATCGAGCGAGTTCAGCAATTCCGCAATGCTGGCCAGCAGGATGACCTCCTGCGTCAGGCGATTCTGATCATCGTTGGGGTGGCTCATGATTCTCCTGTGTCTCTGCCCGCGACCAGATGTTTGTGATGGTGTTTATCGAAGATTATAGCGGTTTTTCTGGCTTGGCGGGGAATGCCGTCCTGTTCGGCCCGGCCCTGGCTGCGGTATACTCTGCGATGGAAGGCCAAGTCATCCACCTGCCGGGGGCCAGACGGTGACACTCCCACCTGAAATCAGCGAACAGGAAATCCGCGAGCGTTGCCAGCACCTGCTCAGCCTGGCAACGGACGAAGCCATCCGCCTGGAGCACAACTACATCGGCACCGAACATCTCTTCATCGCCCTGACCAAGATCGAGGGCGGGCGTACCCGGCGGCTCCTGACCGACGCGGCTCTGGACCCGGCTGCGGTACGCCTGGCCGTGCGCGAAGCCGCCGGACGGGGCAGCGATCACCCCGCCGAACCCATCCCGCTCACCCCTCGCAGCCGCCTGGTGCTCTCCCTGGCCATCTACGCCGCCGACGACGAGGACGAAGACGCGGTAACGGAGGAGCATCTTCTGCTGGCCCTGCTCAAGGAAGGCGAGGGTGTCGCCGTGCGTTGCCTGGCGACACTGGGCTTTGACCTGACTTACTGGACTAACCTGCTCATCCGGGAAGCGGAGGCCCGCCGCGAAGCAGGGGCGCTGGAAATCGCCGGGGAGGAGATGCGCCGCCCGACCGAACTCCTGCGCCACGCGCCGACGCCATTGCTGGACAAATTCGGGCGCGATCTGGTCGCCCAGGCCTGGGCGGGCAAGATCGGCCCGGCCATCGGACGCGAGCAGGAAATCCGCAGCCTGGTGCGGACGCTCGTCCGTAGCAAGAAGAACAATCCTCTGCTGGTGGGCGATTCCGGCGTGGGCAAGACAGCGGTTGTCGAAGGGCTGGCCTGGGCCATCGCCAATGGCACCGCCCCGCCCTCCATCGCCAACCGGCGCATCGTGGCGATCGAGCTGGGCACGCTGGTCGCCGGAACCAGCCTGCGCGGCCAGTTTGAGGAGCGGCTGGTGGGCATTCTGGATGAACTCAAAGATGCCCCGGATGTCATCCTGTTCATCGACGAGATTCACACGATTGTCGGCGCAGGCGACACGGTGGAAAGCAATCTGGACGCCGCCAACATCCTCAAACCCGCGCTCTCCCGCGGGGACCTGCGCTGCATCGGCGCCACGACGGTCGAGGAATACCGGCGCGTGATCGCCCAGGACCCGGCGCTTGACCGCCGGTTTCGAGTCATCGAAATCCACGAGCCAAGCGAGCAGGATACCCTGGCCATCCTTTCCGCCCTGCGGGAAAACTACGAGCGCCATCACGGTGTGACCATCCGCCCTGAGGCGCTGGAGGCGGCGGTGCGCCTGTCGGTGCGCTACCAGCCTGAGCGCCGTTTGCCGGATAAGGCGCTTGATCTGATCGATGAAGCCTGTGCGCGGCTGGTGGTGCGCACCAGCGTATCTGACAGTGCCTCCTCTAATGAGGTTACCGCGCAGATGGTCGCCGCGGTGCTGGCGGAGTGGACGGGTATCCCGGTAGCCGAACTGACCGCCGATGAGCGCCGCCGCCTTGCAACCATGGAAGCGGCGCTCAAAGCCCGCGTGGTCGGCCAGGATCAGGCGGTCCGGGCGGTCGCCGCTGCCATCAAACAGGCACGGGCGGGGCTGTCTGACCCCGACCGACCGATCGGGGTGTTCCTGTTCCTGGGGCCATCGGGCGTGGGCAAGACCGAACTGGCCAAGGCCCTGGCTGAATTCCTGTTCGGCACGGAAGAAGCATTGATCCGGCTGGACATGTCCGAATATCATGATGCGCATACGGTAGCCCGCCTGATTGGCGCGCCACCCGGTTACCGCGACGCCGACCGCGGCGGCCAGTTCACCGAGGCCCTGCGCCGCCGCCCGTACAGCGTCGTGTTGCTGGACGAGGTCGAAAAAGCGGCCCCGGAGGTCTTTGACCTCTTCCTGCAGGTGTTTGACGAAGGGCGGTTGACCGATTCGCGCGGCGGGACGGTTGACGCCCGCCATGCCGTGTTCATCATGACCAGCAACATCGGCGCAGGGGAAAGCGCCCGCGGCCTGGGCTTCGGGCAACAGCCGGAAGATCGCCTGCCGGATTACGCTGAACATCTCCACGAATTCTTCCGCCCGGAATTCCTGAACCGCCTGGACGAGGTGGTGACCTTCCGGGCGCTGAGCACGGAGGACCTCAACCGCATCCTGGACCTGCAACTGCGCGAGTTGCGCGAACGCCTGGCGCAGCAGAAACTGACGCTGATCCTGGATGAATCGGCGCGGCAGGCGCTCCTGCAGGAAGGGTATGATCCGGCTCGGGGCGCGCGCCCGCTGCGGCGAGCGATCGAACGCCTGCTGACCCGCCCCCTGAGCGCATTGCTGCTGGAAGACACCTTTGCCCCCGGCCAGACGATCTACGTGCGCCAGGGGGAAGACGGCCTGACCTTCACCGGAGGATCAGCCGAGGTGTACCGGGAAGAAGAAGACCGGTCAGGTTCGTCATCGTTTTGAGCGCGAGGCAAGAGGAATATGAGCCAATCCATCCCCCCAGTACCTCAGACCGACCGCGCCGCGCCGCCGCTACCCGCCGCCGAGGTGGCTCGCTTGCTTTCGGCCCACCACAAAGAGGACGCCGTCGATCTATTCGCCAATGATCCGGATAAGGACATCCGTCAGCTCGGCCTGCTGGCCCTGCGGCGGATTCCGCCGGAGCCTGACGACGCCTTTGCGCTGGGCGATCTGTGTGCCCAGCGCATCCTGGCGGAAGACCAGCTGCGGGTGTTCTACGTCGGCAAGGCGTTCACGGCGTACCGGCGGGCTGCTGCCCGCGCCGCAAGCGATGCCGATCGTGCCCTGGCCGAGGATGCTATCGCTCGCCTGGCGGAATGGGTGTGCGCGGCAGCCCTGGCGCTGCCCTCGGCCCGCAACGTGGCCGTGGCCCTGTGGGCCGCCGCTGAGATCGAACCCGACCGGCAGAGCGAGGCGCTACAGGAGATGCTGTTCCGCCTGCTTCAGGCATACCCCGTTGGCCTGGAGAGCGGCCTGACCTTCAACGCGCCGCCCATCATCCGGCGCGGCGAGGCGCGGACGGTGGCGGCCATGCCCTCCCCCCTCCCCCGTGCCCTGACAGACACCCAGGATGAACTGGCCGTTGCACCTCAGGTGCTATCCGAAGTGGAGCCAGCCGTGCGGGCAACTGGCCCGGCAGCGGAAGCCGCGCCCGATTCGCCGCCGGAGGATCAACCTGCCCGGGCGGAGGGCGCTTTCTCGGCAGTCGATATGCCATACCTGTCACTGGGGCGGGAGAGCGCCCAGCCGGTCGAGGACGAATTTGCTCCCGGCGAGCGCATTGAGGATCGCTACGAGGTGGCCCAGGTGCTGCGGGGCGGGATGGGCGTGGTTTACCTGTGCTACGACCACGAGCAGCGCGAGCCGGTAGCGATCAAGAGCTTTCAGTCGCGCTTTTTTGGCAACGACCGCGCTGTCGCCCGCTTCGTACAGGAAGCGCTGACCTGGGTCCGGCTGGAAAAGCACCCGAACATCGTCCAGGCGCGGGTGGTGCGCACCATCCGCGACCGCCCGCACATCTTCCTGGAGCATGTCAGCGGCCCGGAAGGGCTGGGGCCAGACCTGCGGGGATGGATCGAGCACAACCGGATCGGCCTGCCACAGGCTGTCACCTTTGGCCTCCACATCGCCCTGGGTATGAGCCACGCCCAGCAGAAGATGCCGGGCCTGGTTCACCGCGACCTTAAGCCGGCTAACATCCTGGTCACGCATGATGAAGTCGCCAAGGTGACCGACTTCGGGCTGGTGCGTTCCGTGGAAATCGGTGACGTGCCCTTTGCAGACGACGTGGACGAAGATCTGCAGCGGCTGACACGCGGCGGGGCAATCGTCGGCACTGCGCCGTATATGTCTCCGGAGCAATGCCGGGCTGAGGAGGTCGACCCGCGCTCCGACATCTACGCCTTTGGCTGCATCCTGTACGAGATGCTGGCCGGGCGGCCGGTCTTCGGGGCGCGCAAATTCCACACCTGGATCATCGCCCACCTGACCGAGACGCCGGTTATCCCCCAGGATGTCGCGCTGGACATCCCGGAGGCACTCGGCAGGCTGGTGCTCTCCTGTTTGGCCAAAAACCGCGATGAACGCCCGCCGGATTGGGATGCCGTGGTACAGGCCTTGAGCGCGATCTACGCGGATATCCATGGCACGCCGCCGATCCTGGAAGTCAGCGCGACACAGCTTGAGGCCCATGAACTGATGGACAAGGGCTATAGCCTGACCGAACTGGGCCGGGCGGAGGAAGCGCTGGAAGCTTACGACCGGGCGCTGGCCCTGCAACCGGATTACGCCTGGGCCTGGGCGCGCAAAGGCCGCACCCTGCGCCTGCTGGGCCGCTACGACGAGGCGCTGGCCGCTTTTGACAATGCCATCCACTTCTCGCCGGATTACGGCTGGGCCTGGAACGGCAAAGGAATCGTGCTGGAGCGGCTGGGCAGGGCGGAGGAAGCACTGGAAGCTTACCGCCGCGCCTCCCAACTCAAGCCGGGCGATGTCTGGACATGGTACAACCAGGCGGATATCCTGCAGGCGCTGGGCCGCCACGAGGAATCGCTGGCCATGCTCGACCGGGCGCTATCAGTCGATCCGCTGCACGCCCATAGCTGGGCCAAACGCGGCCAGGTCTACCGCCTGCTGGAGCGTTATGAAGACGCCGTCAAGGCCTACCGCATGGCCCTCAAGCTTCAGCCGGACTACGGCTGGGCCAGTAACGGGCTGGGCCTGGCCTTCAAGGCGCTGGGTCGCTGGGCAGAGGCGCTGAACGCTTTCCGCGACGCCGCCCGCGACGCGCCGGATGAGGTCTGGCACTGGTACAACCAGGTGGAAATGCTGGTGGAACTGGGCCGCTATGACGAAGCGCTAGCGCCGGCCCGTCAGGCGGTCACCATCGATCCGCAACATGCGTATAGCTGGGCCAAACTGGGGCAGGTGTACCGCTATCTGCGGCAGTATGATGAGGCGCTGGAAGCTTACGAGCGGGCACTGACGATCGACCCGGCTTATGGCTGGGCCTGGAACGGCCAGGGGATCGTCCTTGAGCGGCTGGAACGCTACGTCGAAGCCCTGGAATGCTACCGGCGGGCGGCGGAAGCCATGCCGGGCGATGTCTGGCACTGGTATAACCAGGGCAATGTGCTGGTGCTGCTCAAGCGTTACGACGAGGCGCTGGAACCGCTCAAGCAGGCCATCGCCCTCCAACCGGAACATAGCCGGAGCTGGGCGCGCATCGGCAACTGCCTGCGCCACCTGGGCCGTCCCCACGAGGCATTACCCTACCTGGAGCATGCGGTTGAACTCGACCCGACCTACGCCTGGGCCTGGAACGAACTTGGCGCGGTCTATGAGGCGATCCAGCGCCTGGATGACGCCCTGAAGGCTTACGAGCAGGCGGTAGCCGCCGAACCGGAAAACCCCCTCTACCTGTACAACCAGGCTGACCTGCTGATCACGCTGCAGCGCAACGACGAGGCCCTGGCCCTGCTTGATCGCCTGCTGACGCATAGCCCCACCCATCACCGCGCCTGGGCCAAACGTGGTCAGCTGCTGCGCCGCCAGGATCGCCTGACCGAGGCGCTGGAAGCCTACGAGCAGGCCCTGTACCTTGACCCCCATTACGGCTGGGCCTGGAACGGCAAAGGGCTGATCCATAGCGCACTCGGCCAGCCCGACCTGGCCCTGGAGTGCTTCCAGCGGGCAACCCAGGAGGAGCCGGGCGACGCCTGGTTCTGGTACAATCAGGGTGATGCGCTGGTCGTCCTGCATCGCTATGAGGAGGCGCTGGCGCCGCTGGAGCGGGCGCTGGCGCTGGACGCGCAGCACATCGAAGCCTGGGCCAAGAAGGGGCAGGTGCTGCGCCGGCTGGGACGCTACAAAGAAGCCGTGGTCGCCTATGATCAGGCGCTGGCCATCGACCCGCATTATGCCTGGGCCTGGAACGGGCGCGGGCTGGCCCTGGAAGGACTGGGGCGCCGCGAGGAGGCGCTGGCCAGCTTCGAGCGGGCCGTACAGGAGGATCCATCAGGGCTGTGGTACTACACCAACCAGCTTGACCCGCTGCTGGAACTGCACCAGAACGAACGGGCGCTGGCAGTGGTAGACCAGGCCCTGGCGGTTGCCGCCGACAATGCCAACCTCTGGGCGCGGCGAGGCCAGATCCTGCGCCGGCTGGGTCGCCACGAGGAAGCCATCACCAGTTACGAGCGGGCCGTCGTCCTCGATCCGCAGTACGCCTGGGCCTACAACGGCTTGGGGCTGGCTTACGCCGCACTGGGCCGCTGGGAAGATGCCCTGCGCAATCACCAGCAGGCCACCCGCTACAATGGCGGAGATGTCTGGTTCTGGCACAATCAGGGCGAGGCGCTGATGAGCCTGGGACGCTACCTGGAAGCGATCGAAGCCTTTAACCAGGCGCTGAACCTCGACCCCCAGCACGAGCCTTCCCGTACGCGGCGGACGGAGGCGCGCCGGTTGCGGCAGGGCGAGGCCGGGCCAGAGACGCCCTAGCGTACCAACAGGGGGAGAATGGTGGCAGGCAGGACGATCTCATTGCGTATCATGAGCGGCCCGCAGGATGGGCTACAGATTCTGTTGCAGTTGCCCGCCCTAGGCGGCAGGACACAGTGGACGATTGGCCGCAGCGAGGAGTGCGATATCTCGCTGCCTTATGACTCACAGGTGTCGCGCCGCCATGCCAGCCTGATCTGCCTGAGCAGCGACGATACCATTGCCGATGGCGCGGCCACCCATCAGAGCGGGCCGCTGCGCTTCCTGCTGACCGACGACGGCAGCAAGAATGGCACGCTTCTGAACGACCGGCGGCTGCGGAATGAGAGCGCCGAACTGAAACCCGGCGAACTCTTCCGTGTCGGGCGAACATGGCTGCGGATCGATCCGTGAGGAGCCAGAGCGGTATGAAAGGCCGGGTCGTGCTGGTACTGTGGGGTGAGGACACCGACTGCCGCGCCTGTGCATTGCGCGACGCAGGCTGGTTTGTCGAGGTTGAGGAGGAAGATGGCGGGCGTATCTTTCACATCATCCGGAATGAGTCGCCGGACGCCGTCGTGATTGACCTGAGTCGCCGGGCGGCGCATGGCCGCGAACTCGCCCGCGCCCTGTGGGCCACGGCGGCAACACGCTGGCTGCCGCTGGTTTTCGTCGGCGGCCCGGCGGAAGCAGTGGAAAAAGCGCTGGCCGCTGCGCCGGAGGCGCAATGGGTGCCCTGGGATGGGTTACTGGCCGCGCTGGAGGTGCTGGTGAAAGGGGAATAACAACGAGGATGGGCGATGATTTCTGGCTGTTTCTGGATGCGCTGGTTGCCATCAGCTCGATTACAATTGACCGTCCGGCGGGTACGCGCCATCCGCGCTATCCTGATTTTGTCTACCCGCTTGATTACGGCCACCTGGATGACACCCGCACCATGGACGGCGAGGGCATCGATGTGTGGATCGGTTCCCTTCCCGACCGCGAGGTCGTAGCCGTGATCGGGACAGTGGATCGGCTCAAGCGGGAAACCGAACTGAAGATCCTGTTGGGCTGCACGCCCCAGGAAGCCCAGCTGGCCCTGCAGAGCCACAACCGCGGCGGCCAGGCCGCCATCCTGATTCCACGCCCCAGACCGCGCTAAGAGGCGATGATGAGATGAGCGAGATCACCGGCACATTCCAGGCGCCGGATGGCACAATGTTGTTCACACGGCAGTGGCCCGTTGACGGCGCCCGCGCTGTGATTCTGCTGGTGCATGGTGTAGCCGAACATAGCGGGCGTTACGCTCACGTGGCGGCGCACCTGAACGCGCAGGGCTATGCCGTCTGCGCTTTTGATTTGCGCGGGCATGGTCGCAGCCCCGGCCCGCGTGCCTGTGTCGAGCATTACAGCCTGTATCTGGATGATCTGCTGGGGTACTTCCATCAGGTGAGGGCGGCTAATCCGGGCCTTCCGGTCTTCATCCTGGGGCATAGCATGGGCGGGTTGCTGGCGCTGGCGTTCACCGCTCGCCATCAGTCCCTGCTGGCCGGGATGATCACCTCCGGCGCACCGGTGGTTCTGGGGGAGGTGACGCCACGCTGGTTGCAGACCGCGGCTGGCATGCTGGCGCGGATTGCGCCGCGTCTGCCGGTTGTCAGGCTGAGCACCTCTGATATCTCCCGCGATCCGGCGGTGCGCGCGGCTTATGACAGCGATCCGCTCAACTATCGCGGTTGGCTGGGTGCCCGGCAGGGCGTAGAACTGATTGCGCTGGCGGATGACGCGCGGGCCGGCCTGCCGAAGATCGCGATCCCGGCGCTATGCCTCCATGGAGGTGCAGACACTATCGCCCCACCCGCTAGCCTGACGATTATCGCCCGTGAGCTTGGTGCTGCAGACAAAACCATCCGGCGCTATGAGGGGATGTACCACGAAATCTTCAACGAGCCGGGCAAGGAAGAAGTTCTGGCAGATGTCAGCGCGTGGTTGATCGCCCATTAGTTCCTGACGAGGCGGGTATACTCCGTGCAGCCTGCTGGTGCGGCGAGTAGTCGGTGGGTGGCAGTTTCGAGGCAGCAGGCTAAGCCACTGGCTCACAGACAAAGGTTATGCAAATTGTACTAGTCTGAGCGCCAATAGTTATGTATAATGCATAAAGCGCTTGTTGTTGAGGAGAACTGCGTATGGTAGAGACACTCCGCATCCGAACCAGTGCCGACTACATCGCGCTTGAAGATCGCTACGGGGCGCACAACTATCATCCGCTGGATGTGGTGATCGAGCGGGCGGAAGGCATCTGGGTGTATGACGTGGATGGCAACCGTTATATGGATTGTCTATCCGCCTACAGCGCCGTCAACCAGGGCCACTGCCACCCGCGAATCCGGCAGGCGCTGATCGATCAGGCGTATCGGGTGACCCTGACCAGCCGGGCTTTCCGCAGCGACAAGCTGGCCCTGCTCTATGAAAAGCTGCATGAGATGACCGGCTACGCGCGATTCTTACCCATGAACAGCGGGGCCGAGGCTGTCGAAACGGCAGTCAAGGCAGCCCGCAAGTGGGGGTATCGCGTCAAAGGGGTAGCGCCGAATAAAGCCGAGATTATTGTCTGCCAGGGTAACTTCCACGGTCGCACGACCACCATCATCAGCTTTAGCTCCGAAGAAGCTTACCGCGAAGATTTTGGCCCTTTCACACCGGGTTTCGTGATCGTCCCTTACGGCAATGCCGAAGCCCTGGAAGCGGCGATCACGCCAAACACGGTGGCGTTCCTGGTAGAGCCGATCCAGGGAGAAGCAGGCGTGGTTGTCCCGCCGCCGGGGTATCTACGGCGGGTCAGAGAGATCTGTGATCGCCACAACGTGCTCATGATGGCTGACGAAATCCAGACCGGCCTGGGGCGGACTGGGGCGTTGTTCGCCTGCGATCATGAGGACGTTCGCCCGGACGTGATGATCATCGGCAAGGCGCTCTCCGGCGGCTTTTACCCGGTCAGCGCGGTGCTCAGCGATGACGACGTGCTGGGCCTCTTCAAGCCCGGCGATCACGGCAGCACGTTTGGCGGCAACCCCCTGGGCGCAGCAGTGGCCCTGGAGGCACTCAACGTGCTGGAAGATGAGGACATGATCGAGAACGCCGCGGAAATGGGCGAGTACTTCATGGAGCGGCTGGCCGAGATCAACAGCCCGCACATCAAAGAAGTGCGTGGCAAAGGGCTGCTCATCGGCGTGGAACTCAAGCCGCAGGCCGGGGGCGCTCGCCGCTTCTGCGAGGCGCTGCAACAGCGCGGCATCCTGTGCAAGGAAACGCGCAAGCACACCATCCGCTTCGCCCCACCGCTGGTCATCACCCGCCAGGACATCGACTGGGCAGTGGAGCGTATCCGCGACGTGTTGCTGATGGCCTAGACGTGGCAAGAACAGGCGGGCGGTTCCGGGGGTGGAACCGCCCGCTTTTGATTCGCGGGGCAATCCACAGGAAGTGGCCACTGTGCCCGGTGGCATGAATGCCACCGGCTGCGATCTTACCGGCAGTGCAGCGTTCAGGGTATACTGAGAGCGAAGCTGTTGATCGGAAAGGTGGGCCTGCACGCCCGGTGAGCAAAGGAAAACCCATGACTGACCAACCCACTACCGAACCGGTCCCGGCGGACGCGCCAGTGGAAGAGCGGCTGGCTGCGCTGATTGAGAATATCTCGGCCTATGTGGAAATGTATCATGGCGGGTCGGTGCAGCTTGTGGACTTTGACGGCACAACCGCCCGCGTACGGCTGGGCGGCGCGTGTGATGGCTGTCCGCTCTCGATGATGACCCTCCATGGCTGGGTGGCGGGGACGGTGCGCCAGTTCTTCCCCAATATCCGCGTTGTGCAGGTCGAGTAGGCGGCCCGGCTAAACCGGTGAGTCCGGCTTTTCCGGCTCTTGTGGTGGCCCATGCTGGCCCGGCGAAGTGACCCTCGCCGGGCTGTGCTTTGAGGCAGGGGGGACGTTCATTGCGATCATCATTGTCGAAGAGAGGGGGCGTTGATCATGGCTGTATGGGCAGGCTTCTTGTTGCTGGGGACGATCTGGGGGTCTTCCTTCCTGCTGATCAAGCTCGGTGTGGCGGAGCTGACGCCACTGCAACTGGTGGCGGTGCGCGTGGCGATAGCCGCGGCGGCCATGCTGATCACGCTGCGGCTCACGCGCCAGCATTTTCCAGCTGACCGCCCTACCCGTCTGCGGCTGGCGGGTGTTGGCCTGCTCAACACGGCGCTGCCTTTCGTGCTGATCACCTGGGGCGAACAGAGCATCGATAGCGGCCTGGCAACTGTCTTGAACGCCACCGTGCCGTTGTTCTCGCTGGTGATCGCCCATTTCGCCCTGCAGGATGAACGGATCACACCGTTCAGGGTACTGGGCCTGCTCTGTGGCTTCGGCGGGGTGATGCTGCTGGCCAGCCGGACAGCGGCGGATGGCGGGAGGGCCAACAGCATCGCCGGACAACTGGCGGTGCTGGCGGCGTCCCTGTGCTATGCCGCGGCGGCGGTGTATATGCGGCGTACCCTGCGCCATCTACGTCCGATGGTCGTCTCCAGCGGGGCGTTGCTCTCCGCCGCCACAACCATGATCGCCATCACCCTGCTGGTTGATGGCGCGCCTGACCTGACGCACATTTCCGGCGGGGCTGTTGCTGCTGTGCTGACGCTGGGCGTGGTCAACACCTACATCGCCTACCTGCTCTACTACTGGATCATCGATCGCTGGGGGGCAACGCGGGCGACGCTGGTCACCTACCTGATGCCACCGGTGGGCCTGACACTGGGCGTGATCTTCCTGCGGGAGCCGCTGGACGCCCTGCTGATCGGCGGAGCGTTGCTGATCGGAGCCGGGGTAGGCCTGGTCAACGGGCGCCAGATTCGTCAGGCGCTGGCTGGCACGCCGGGCCGGGACGGGACGGGCGAGTCGCATGCACGCTAGGCGGCATCCAGCTTTCGCCACCAGATAAAGCAGTTTATACTGCCCCGGTAAGCGGTAAAAGCAGGCTCAGGGAGGGGGGATCATGGCTGAGGAAGGGCAGTACTTTTACCCGAATCGCATGGGGTTGATCATTCTGCGTTCGATGGAAGAACTGGTCGGTAAGGCCGCGCTGGATGAAATCCTGCAGGCTGGCGGGCTGGAAGCCTACAGCGAGCGTTACCCGCCCAATGACCTGGAACTGGGCTTTCCCTTTGAACACCTGGGCGCGCTGCAGGCGGCGGTTGAGGCCGTTCATGGCGCTGCTGCCGGGCGAGAACTGAACCGCAAGGTCGGCCAGATGTGCCTCAATAACGGTTTGCGGGAGTTCAACCCGCTACTGGGCATTGCCGACCTGCCGGTGCGCATGATGCCGCTCTCACTCAAGCTGCATGTCGGCTTTGATATCTTCGCCATGGTCTTCAACCGGTTCTCCGATCAGGTCGTCTCCCTCAGCGAGGATCAGAAGTTCTACTACTGGATCATCGAGCGCTGCCCGGTTTGCTGGGGGCGGCACACCGACGCGCCATGCTGCCATCTGGCGGTTGGCATCCTGGAGGAAAGTCTGCGCTGGGCGACGAACGGCAAAGACTTCCTGGTAGCGGAAACCAGCTGCATCGCCCAGGGGGATCCCACCTGCACAATCAGCATCAGCAAGCGCCCGGTGACAGCGCCTGCGCCTGCCGAATGAACGCCCTGCGGTGATCGGGACCGCCCGAGGAGACGCCTGATGACGGTTGACTTCAACCCGGAACACAAAAAGACCCTGTTGACGATTGACGGCGGCGGGGCGCGCGGCATCATCCCTCTGATGATCCTCCGCCGGATGGAGGAAGTCACCGGCAAGCCCATCAATCGCCTGTTCGATTTCGTCGGTGGGACAAGCGTCGGCGCGTTGATCGCCGCCGGCATCGCCGCCGGGCGCAACGCCTCCGAGATGATCGAGCTGTATGACCGCTTTGTGCAGATGATCTTCCGCAAGGACTGGCAGGCGATCGTCTTCCGGCACGGCCTGCGCTATATCTACGACAAAACCGCTATGCGTCGCCTGCTGGCCGACTTTGTCGGGGATGTCCGGCTGGGCGACCTGGACAAGATTATCCTGCTCACCGTCAAGGATATGGCCCGTGCGGAGACGATCTTCTTCGTCAACCGGGGGCCGGGCGCAGCGCTGACCGGTCACGCTTCGCTGGCCCGGGTAGCTGAGGCCAGCGCCAGCGCCCCGCTCTACTTCCAGCCGGTTGGCGACGCCGTCGATGGCGGCGTGGGCACGTTCACCAACGCCTGCTATGTGGCCACCGTTGAGGCGATGGAGTATCTGGGTGAGCCAGGCTGGGAGGATGGCAACGTCATCCACGTTTCGCTGGGCACCGGCCTGCCGGTCAACCAGCTCCGGCGCGGAGAGGTGCAGGGCTGGATGCCCTGGCAGTGGCCGCTGTGGCTGCTGGGGGAGATGCTGGATGAGGCGTCAGACAACAACGTGCGCCTGACTGTCCGTCATTACGGGGAAAGGATCGACTTCCGGCGCTACCAGGTCTCGCTGCAGGATGAAGTGGTGACCCGGGAACTGGGCATCACCATCCCGCCAGGGCTGCGCTCCAACAATCTGGGCCTGGATTCAGCCTCGCCGGCGGAAGTGGAGCTGATGCGCGAGATCGGCACGAAGTTCGCCGCCGGGCTGGATTTCACCCTCAGCGGCGTGGAGCTGGCCCTCAACGCGCCACCAGGCTACGGAGGCTATCCCTTCCGTCCGGCGCGGCTTCCGCCGTTGACAACCGCCGAAGTCGACGCCATGCTCGGCTCCGGGGCCTAATCCCCAGCCGGGCCGTCCAGGTAGTAGCGCCGCCGGGGCTGCAGACTGGCCTCATCCAGTTCGTAAACGCGCGGCACGCCGGTCGGGATGTGCAGGGCAGGGACATCTTCCTCGGCGATACCATCCAGGTAGGTGACCAGCGCCCGCAGGCTATTGCCGTGCGCCACCACCAGGACGCGCTTCCCGGCCTGCAGGGCGGGGACGATCGTCCCCTGCCAGTAGGACAGCACCCGCTTCAATGTATCTTCCAGCGATTCTGTTGTTGGCAGCAAGTCCGGCGGCACATCCCGGTAACGCGGGTCATGGCCGGGGAAGCGCGGGTCGTTGCGTTCCAGCGCGGGTGGCCGGGCGGTATAACTGCGCCGCCAGGCGTGAACGACTGCCTCCCCGCGCAGGCGCGCGGTTTCCGCTTTGTTGAGGCCCTGCAGCGCTCCATAGTGACGCTCGTTGAGTTGCCATGCTTTTTCCACCGGAATCCACATCAAGTCCATCACATCCAGCACCAACCACAGGGTGCGGATGGCTCGCTTGAGCACGGAGGTATAAGCGACGTCGAAAGTGAAGCCCGCCGTTCTCAGCCGCTGCCCCGCCCGCACCGCCTCGTCGATCCCGGTCGGGGTAAGGTCAACATCAGTCCAGCCGGTGAAGCGGTTGGCTTTGTTCCATTCGCTTTCGCCGTGTCGCAGTAGCACCAGTTGGGGCATGATAGCTCCACCAGGGATGGGGGACAGAAACCAAAGCCCCCGCCGATCGCATGAATCGCGCGGGGGATGATTGTAGCGTATATGGGCGTCAGTCGTCGATCAAAGCGTGCAGGATGGCGCGTGCTGCGTCGATCTCATCCTGGACGATGGAATGACCCAGACCGGGATAGATGCGCCGATCTACCCGTGCTCCCAGTTCAGCCAGCGCCTCAGCCGACTCATTGACGCGGGCCAGAGGGATGTGTGGATCGGAGTCGCCACAGCCGATGAAGACCGGCGTCCCGGCCAGCATACCGGAATAGCGAAAGAGGGTTCCCGGTGGGCCGATTAACCCGCCAGCCAGGGCGATCACGCCGCCGTAGCGCCGGGCATGCCGCGCTGCGTATTCCAGGGCCAGGCAGGCGCCCTGTGAGAACCCCAGCAGCGCGATCCGCGCCACCGGGATGCCTGTCATCTCAATCCGGGCGATCAACGCGCCGACTGTCGCCAGGGCGTTGGAAAGCGCCGGTTCGTTCTCAGCCAGTGGCGCCAGAAAGTGGTGTGGATACCAGGCGCGTCCGGGGGCTTGCGGTGCAAGAAAGGCGAGCTTCTGCGTCGCACGGCTGGAATCCAGCCGTGGCCCCAGTGACAGAATGTCCGCGGCGGTAGCGCCGCGCCCATGCAGCAGGATCACCGCCGCCTGTGCTGTTTCCACGGGTGCGCCTGCCGTCAGGAGCGTCACGCCGGGCAGCAGCGGATCGGGCGCGGTCATGGTTCAGCCTCAACCGGTGTGCTCCACGCGGGGGCCTTCAGCGGCGTCAGTCCGCGTTCGATAAAACGGCGGTGTTCTTCCAGCCAGGGCGGCAGCTTGAGAGCCGTGCCCAGCGCGGATGGCTCCTCGTCAACTGTGAAGCCCGGCCCAACCGTGGCGATCTCCACAATATGGCCGTCAGGATCGCGGGTGTAGATGCTCCTGAAATATACCCGGTCGCGGACGGGCGTCACCGCCAGACCGGCGCGGATCAGGCGCTCCCGCCATTCAAGCTGTGCCTCGTCGTCGGCTACAGCCAGGGCGAAGTGATGGGTCAGCCCGCGCCCGATAACCGCCGGTCGGTCGCCGGGACGCTCAAAGTACGTGACCAGCGTACCGGGCCGCCCACCATCAACGCCCCAGTACCAGTGCGCTGAGGCGGGATCGTCGAAGTTGGAGGTCATTTTGACCCGCTGCATGCCGAGCAGTTCGCTGTAGAAAGCGTCGGTGCGCTGGATGTCCGCGCCAATGACGCTGATGTGGTGAATGCCATGCTGGAGGTGCATGTCCGCCGTGATAACGGGCACCGGCTCCGGCCAGGTAAGTGCGGCAATACGCGCCTGATCACGGTTGTGCAGGGTCAGTTCCGGGGGCGGCGGGCGATGCGCCATGCCGAGCTTATCCGGGTCCTCGTCAATCGCCATGCCGGGACCGCGCGTAGCGATCTCCACGATGGCGCCATCCGGATCGCGAAAGTACAGCGACGTGAAATAGTGGCGATCCAGGGGACCGCTGACGCGCAGGCCAAGGTCAGTCAGGCGGCGCTTCCACTTGAGCAGGCCATCGTACGTCTCCACCGTCAGGGCGAAGTGATGGGTGCCGCCCAGACCTGTCCGGCCCTGAGGGGCGTCAGGCCATTCGAAGAAGGTGACTGCTGTGCCGGGAGAACCGATCTCATCGCCAAAGTACAGGTGGTAAGTATCCGGCGCATCGAAATTGACGGTTTGCTTGATCAGGCGCAGACCCAGGACTTCACTGTAGAAGTCAACAGTACGCTGAGCATTGCCGCAAACAAGCGTGATATGGTGTAAACCAAGAATAGTCATGATCGTTCGCCACTTTCCAGTAACGCTCTATACAGACACCTTGCAAGCTTAGCACATTTTCAGCGTAATTATATCGATTTGGTATGAAAATATGATGAGAAAATTGAGAAAGCATACAGGTGCTGCGGCGGAATTGAGCCGGATCAACTGCCCTCGTAGCTGCCGTACTGGTCGACAGCGTCGAAGAACGCCAGCACATTCTCCCAGCGGACTTCCGGTTCCAGGTCGTAGGCCGGGCTGATGATCAGGCCGCCGCCCACGCCGACCGTCTGAATGCGCTCGTAGACTTCAGCGCGGATGTCCTCCGGCGTGCCCCAGTGCCAGCGCTGCGGTGTGCCAACAGTGCCAAAGAAGACCAACCGGTCGCCGTAAAGTTGCTTGAGACGGGCGGGATCCATCACATCAGGCTGGACAGGGTTGAGGATAGTGACGCCGATCTCGATCAAGTCGGGGATGATCGGCTCGATGAAGCCATCGCTGTGCCAGAACACACCGAGAGCGGGATTGACCGCCCGGCAGGCCGCGATGATGGCTGCTACCCGCGGCTTGAAGTAGCGCCGCCACATGGCCGGGCTGATCAGCATCCGCGTCGGTTCGGCCACGTCGTCGTCCAGTGCCAGGATATCGATCCCGGCCCGCGTCAGAGCCAGGGAGACAGCCAGGTGCATGGCGGTGAGTTGATCGAGCAGGTAGTCCACCAGCGGCGGATTCTCGACCAGGTCGATCATGAACTGCTCGAAGCCACGCAGGCGGAAGGCTGTCTCAAACAATTCGCCGCCCAGATGGGGCGGAGAAGCCATCACCGGATAGCCCAGCGCGTGCAGCCGTTCAACCTGCGCCCGCAGGCCGTCAGGGTCGATCTGCTGCAGAAAGTCGGGCAGCGGAGCAGCGGCGATCTGGGCAACCGTATGGGCGTCGCTCAGAGGAGCGTCGCGGGCGATCTCCGGGTGGTAACCCCAGTCGTGATAGGTGCGCAGAATAGTGGTGGAGCCAACGTAAACATCGGGCGGCAAGGAGCGTAAATAGGCCAGGAAGTCGGCCTGTTCCTGTGGCGTGGGGATGGTGACGAAGCGAATGTCAGTGTCGAACATCTCGCCGGCTTCGCGGTTGCGATGCCCCGGCAGGGTGCAGGGGTAGAAGTTAACCATCCGGGGCACGCGGTCGGGTTGCTCACCGCGCAGGACGGTCAGCACGCGCTCACGGGGGTTCATCAGGTGGCCCTTTCTCCAGAGCCAGGGTCAGGACTCCCGGCCGGTGCTGAGGATGCCCGGAGCGATGGGCGGTAACCAGCGCTCGACGTCCTCCACCGCCCCGGCCAGGCTGAAAAACAGCCAGTCATCTGCGCTCACCTTGAGGGCGAGATAAGCAACGATCTGCCCGCTGTCGGGCAGCCGAATGCGAGCCTGGGCAGCAGGGTAGCGCAGACCGGGGTAAGCCGTCGCCGGTTGCAGCACATCGAAGAGATCAGCGTTGGCCGGGTCGTCCAGTGCAGCCTGCAGGACAGCGACCGGATCAGCAAAGTTGACAACGCCCGGTAGATCACCCGGATCGGTGTTGAAAGCGATGATCGCCGGCACACCGCTGGCGGTGGCACGCTCGAAAATCGCACGATCCGGGCCGCTTTCCACGAGGACAAAACCGGGCGGCAGGATGGCGCGGACGCCGATGCCGGGCAGCGTGACTTCCTGCCAGGCTTCAACGGTGATCGGTACTGCAGGGGATGGGGTAGCAGCAGGGGTAGCCAGATACGCAGCGGTGGCTGTCTGCGCGACACCTGTGCTACTGGCAGCCGCCGCCAGAGCCGTCTGCCGGGCAGCCAGACGCTCTTCCCCGGCTTCCAGTGTGGCAACAGCCAGGGCGATGGCCGTCTCTGTAGCGATCAGGCTGGCAACTCCAGCGGTAGCGGTCTGGTGAAGGTCAGCGCGGGCGGCATCCAGCGCGGCCAGCGTTGCAGCCGCGGCGGCCTGCGCAGCGCTGACCGTCTGCTGCGCCCCCGCCAGGGCGGTCTGAGTCATAGCCACAGACATCTGGGCAACGGCGAATGCCTGCTGAGTCTCGGTGGCAGGCAGATCAGGGGTATTCGTAGGCAAGGGGGTGACGGTTGCGGTGGCGCTGTGGCCCTCGCATCCGGTCAGCAGGAAGATGACCGCCATAACCAGAACAAGGCTGCAGATGATCGGAGGCCGCGCCAAGGTGGAATTCCTTCCGCCGTGTTTAGATCAGGACGGCAACGCCAGGCAGCCTCAGTATAGAAGTGTTGGATTACCAGATCAACCTGGCGGAATAGGCCAAGATAAAGGCAGATGATCAGGAAAAAGCGCAAATGATCAGGTGAAACGCCTGAGGGGAAAAAACAACATTCCTGCGGGTTGGCGTTGGCCTACTCTCCCACTCCGCTACCAGAGCAGTACCATCGGTGCTGACGGGCTTAACGACCGGGTTCGAGATGGGACCGGGTGTACCCC